>JACORV010000014.1 GCA_016179225.1 Gemmatimonadota bacterium
AGCTAGCGGCGCGCGGGCAAAAACTTCGCTAGGGCGCACGCGATGCGCAACCCGCCGAGGCTACGGCCTGCCTCGGCTCTGCCCCGTCGCGATCCCGCCCGCGACGAGGTGCGCCGCCCGGAGCGGCTCGGGGATGCGGCTGTGAACCGCGAGCCGCCGGATCACCCGCTCGGCCTCGGCGAGGCTCAGGCCCGCGCGCTGCACGAAGACGCCGGCCACGGGCTCCACCGGTCCGAGCCGCTCGATCAACGCCCACTTCCGCGCGCCGCCGGGCACCCGTGCCAGCAAGGCGCGGCGCACCTTGTGGAGGCGCGGTCGCCGGCGCACCACCACCAGGACCGGCAGGGACAGGGCCCGGTGCAGGCCCAAGAGATCGATCACGTTGAACCCCGCGAGCGCGATCCCCTGCAGCATCACCAGCTGGAGCTGCCGCCCGAACTTGGACGCGGCCACCAGCGCGGCCAGCCGCTCCGTCGCGTTGGCCCCGTCGCGCCGCACCCGCCCGCACAGGATGCCCTCGAGCCGCAGCCCCGCGAAGACCGCTCCCACGACCGGCACGTCGCCGCGGTGATCGTGCGGGAACGGAGCGTCGTCGAAGCCGACGACGTGGGAAAGCGACGGGCGGCGCCGCACCTCGGGCCTCAGCGCCCCAGGACCTCCCGCAGGAACGCCACCGTCCGCGGCCAGGCGCGCTCGGCCGCCCGCCGGTTCGCGCCGTCGCGGCCGGCCTGATCCCGCAGGAACCCGTGCCCCGCTCCGTCGTATGTCTCGACCTCGTAGCGCTTGCCGAGCCGCGCCATCTCCCGGCGTGCCGGCTCCACCGTGGCGTTGACGCGCGCGTCGTCGCCCCCATAGAGGCCGAGCACCACCGCGCCCACCCGCGGGAGCGCGTCCGCTGCGGGCGAGGCACCGTAGTAGACCACGGCGCCGCGCAGGCTCGGTAACGTCGTCGCGAAGGCGAAGCTCTGCGAGCCGCCCCAGCAGAAACCGATGCTCCCCACCGCGTTCCGCGCCGCCGGGAGCGCCGTCGCGTAAAGCGCCGCCGCCCTCAGGCGGCGCGCGATCTCGTCGGGGCTGAGCTCGCGGACCAAGCGCCTGACTTCCTGCTCGTCGGCCGGCGTGCCGCTCCCGTTCGGCCCCTTACCGCTCAAGAGGTCCGGCGCGATCGCGATGAACCCCTCGGCGGCGAGCTGGTCCGCCACGGCGCGGATCCAGTCGGTGAGACCGAAGATCTCGTGGATCACCACCACGACGCTCGCGGGGTCTCGCCGCTCGGGATAGACCACCCAGGCGCTGACGCTGTCGCCACCCCCGGCGTCGAGCTTCACCCACTCGCCGTGACGGGGTGAGGCGTGGAGACGGGCGAGGGCGCCGACCGCGTCCGCGGGGAGCGCCTGGGCGCGGGCGCGCGGCGCCAGAAGCGCGAGAACCGCGATGACGGTCGCGGCGCGCGCGAGCAGGGCGCGACGGCACATGCCTCCAAGGTACGGCGCCCTTAGCGCCCCGGGCTAGTGCGCCGCGCCGCAGCGCTACAGATTGAGAATCTATGCGCACCTCGGGCGGCACCCGCCTGCGGAGCCTCAGCGACGCCGAGACCCTCCGGGCCCTGGTCGGCAACCTGCGCGAGGGGATCTACGTGTCGAACGTCAAGGGCGACGTCCTCGACGCGAACCCGGCGTTTCTCGAGATGATCGGGGTCACCTCGCTCGAGGAACTCCGGCACTACACCGCCCCCGACCTCTTCGTGGACCCGCAGCGGCGCGCCGTCGAGCTGGAGCTGCTGGCGCGCGATGGCGCGGTGCGCGAGTTCGAGTTCCAGATCCGGCGCCCGGACGGAGAGGTCCGCACCGTGCTCGACGCCTGCACCGCCGTGCGCGACCCCGACTCCGATGAGACGCTCTTCCACGGCATCCTGGTGGACATCACCGAGCGGGAACGCTCCGCCGGCGAGCTGAGCAACACCTTGTCCCTCCTCACCGCGACGCTCGAGTCCACCGCCGACGGCATCCTCGTCGTGGACAACGAGGGAAAAATCGCCACGTTCAACCGCCGGTTCGTCGAGATGTGGCACATCCCGGAGGACATCATCGCCTCCCGCGACGACAACCGGGCCATCGCGTTCGTCCTCGACCAGCTCAAGGACCCGGAAGGCTTCCTCCGCAAGGTGCGCGAGCTCTACGCCACGCCCGACGCCGAGAGCTTCGACGAGCTGGAGTTCAAGGACGGCCGCATCTTCGAGCGCTACTCGCAGGCGCAGCGCATCGGCGGCAGGAGCGTGGGCCGCGTCTGGAGCTTCCGCGACGTCACGCAGCGCAAGACCGCCGAGTGGCAGCTGGTGCACGACGCGTTCCACGACGCGCTCACCAGCCTGCCCAATCGGGCGCTCTTCTCCGACCTGCTCGCCCGCTCCATCGGGCGGGCGCGCCGGCGCGAGGACTACGCCTTCGCCGTCCTGTTCCTCGACATGGACCGGTTCAAGGTGGTGAACGACAGCCTGGGGCACATGATCGGCGACCAGCTGCTGATCGCCGTGGCGCGGCGGCTGGAGCAATGCGTGCGCCCCGGCGACACGGTGGCCCGCTTGGGCGGGGACGAGTTCACCATCCTCCTCGACGACATCGAGGACGTGAGCGACGCCACTCGCGTGGCTGACCGTACCCAGCGGGAACTGGGCCTGCCGTTCACGTTGAAGGGCCAGGAGGTCTTCACGTCCGCCAGTATCGGGATCGCGCTCTCGGAAAGCGGCTACGAGCGTCCCGAGGACCTGTTGCGCGACGCCGACCTCGCGATGTACCGCGCCAAGGCGCTCGGCAAGGCCCGCTACGAGGTGTTCGACCTCGCGATGCACGCGCGCGCCGTCGCCCAGCTGCAGCTCGAGACCGACCTCCGGCGCGCCGTCGAGCGCGAGGAGTTCCGCCTGCACTACCAGCCGATGGTCTCGCTGGGGAGCGGCCGGGTGACCGGCTTCGAGGCGCTGGTCCGCTGGCACCATCCCCAGCGCGGCCTGGTGATGCCGGACGACTTCATCTCGGTCGCGGAGGAGACCGGCCTGATCGTGCCGATCGGCCGCCGGGTGCTGCGGGAGGCCTGCCACCAGCTGCGCCACTGGCAGACGCACTATCCGATGGACCCGCCGCTCACTGTCAGCGTCAACCTCTCCGCCAAGCAGTTCCTGCAGGCGGATCTCCTCGAGCAGATCGCCGACGCGGTGGGCACCAGCGGCATCTCGGCGAGCTCGCTGCGGCTCGAGATCACCGAGAGCGTGATCATCGACAACGCCGAGTCGGCGATCGCGCTCCTGGAGCGCCTGCGCGCGCTGGGGGTGCGCCTAGACCTCGACGACTTCGGCACGGGGTACTCGTCGCTGAGCTACCTGCACCGCTTCGACATGGACGCGCTCAAGATCGACCGTTCGTTCGTGCGCAACATCGGGGATCGCGGCGAGAACTCCGAGATCGTGCGGACGATCGTCACCCTGGCGCGCAACCTCCTGATGGACGTGGTGGCCGAGGGGGTGGAGACGGCCGAGCAGCTCTCCGTGCTGCGGACGCTCGATTGCGAGCAGGTGCAGGGCTTCCTCTTCTGGAACCCGCTTACGCCGGAGGCTGCCACCGCGCTCGTCGCGACCCAAGCGAGGCCGTGACGTGGCAGCGCTCTTCGGCGGAGCGCCCACCCAGCGCGAGCGCTACGACGCGGCGCCGCTCGCTTCGTGGGCCCAGAAGCTCCGGAAGCGGCTGAAGCAGGGCGGCGCCAACTTCTTCATCCTCCACGGCGCCGGGGTGCGCGATCTGCACCCGCTGGGCCCGCGCCGGTACGGGGCGATGCGCGAGTTCCTGGCCGAGAGCCTTTTCGTCGACCGAGGCGCGATCATCACGTACGATCGCGGAGCGGGCATCCGCTTCACCGACCCCGGCGTCGAGAACGACTTCAAGACCCTCCTCAAGGCGTACGACAAGCTGAACGGGACGAGCCTCGCCCAGTCGCAGCCGCGCGACCCCGACCGGGCGCTGCAGCTGATCGAGAGCTACGTGCGGAACCAGCTCACCGAGAACCGCCGCTTCTCGGCGTGCGTGATCGTCGATTACGGCGAGACCGTGGCGCCGGCCGGCGAGCCGGGGCAGCTCTCGGTCGAGGACCGGGGCTCGATCGTGACCCTGCGCCGGTGGGCAAGCGATCCGCTGTTCTTGGGCCGCGACGTGACCTTCTGCCTCATCGCCGAGAGCACGGCGGCGCTCAACGCGTCCCTGGTGGCGGACGCGCGCACCGTCGAGGTCGCCGTTCCCGTGCCGAGCGAGGACGAGCGCTACGCGTTCCTGACGGGCCGCGGCGGCACGCCCGACACGTTCGCGCGCATCGACGCGCGGCGCGCGGCGGTGCTGACGGGCGGTCTGACGCGGCTGCACCTCGAGAGCCTCCTCGCCGAAGCCGAGGCGGGTGGCGCGGCGCTCGACCCCGAGGCCCTCACCCGCGAGAAGAAGCGGCTCATCGAGGAATCGAGCGGCGGGCTGCTCGAGTTCATGACCAGCGACGTGGGCCTCGACGCCGTCGCGGGACACGAGGCCGCCAAGGCGCTGCTCCGCGAGGCGGCGCAGGCGCTGCGTCAGGGACGGCTCGACGTGGTGCCGATGGGCTTCCTCATCTGCGGCCCGGTGGGCACGGGGAAGAGCTTCATCGTGCGCTGCTTCGCTGCCGAGATCGGCATCCCGGTGATCGAGCTCCGCAACTTCCGCTCGATGTGGCAGGGGCAGACGGAGGCCAACCTGGAGCGGGTCCTCGACATCCTCGACGCGCTCGGCCCGGTAGCCGTGGTGATCGACGAGGCGGACGCCGCGCTCGGAAGCCGCGAGGCGGGGGGCCACGACTCGGGGGTCTCGGAGCGGGTATTCGCCTCGCTCGCCGCCTTCATGGGCGACACGCGCCGGCGCGGCCGCGTGCTCTGGTTTCTCATGACGAGCCGACCCGACCTCGTGCCCGTGGACCTCAAGCGCCAGGGACGCGCCGAGGAGCACCTCGCGCTCTTCCCGCCCGCCACGCCCGAGGAGCGCGCCGTGGTGTTCGAGGCGTTGCGACGGCGGCTCAAGATCCCGATCGCGCCCGACGTGCAGCCGGCCGCCCTGTTCGGCGACGCGAGCTCCCTCTCGGCGGCGGACATCGAGTCGATCCTGGTGCGCGCCAGCCGTCGCATGGCGGCGGCAGGGCACCAGACGCTGGGCACGGTGCTTCTCGCCGAGCTGATCCGCGACTTCCAGCCACCCGCCTACCCGCTCGAGATCGAGTACCAGAAGCTCATCGCGGCCTTCGAGTGCACCTCGCGGGCGCTGCTCCCATCGGAGCTCGCCGCCATGTCGAACGAGGCCATCGCGGCGCGGCTCGCCGAGCTCAGGGCCGCACTCGGGAGGTGAAGTTAGTGGTGCACCATTAACCGATGCTCCTCACCCGCGCCTGGAACGAACTCGACGTCGCCCGCTTCAAGGCGGAGTTCTACCGCATGTGGCACGCCGGCCACCACGCCGGCCTGGACTATCCCACGACGCTAGCCTCGATGCACCAGTTCCAACGCTCGCGGAACGTGGAAAAGCTGCGGAGCTACCTGCTGGCCGGCACGAGGCGTCGGGCATCTGTGGCGTCGCTGACGAAGACCAACCCGCAGCTCTTCGTGCCCTTCGAGGCGGCTCTGCTGGTCCTGGGCGAGGAAACCGGCACGCTGGAAGCGTCTCTCCGATTGCTCGCCGACTACTTCGCCGCCGAGCACCGGATGATCCTGTGGATCAAGAAGAAGATGAGCTACCCGATGTTCCAGGTGCTCGCCGCGACGTTCATCGCGCCGTTTCCCCTGCTCTTCTTCGGCCACACGGGGCAATACCTGCTTGCCGTGGCGGGAGGACTCACGCTCCTCTTCACGGCCGGGGGCTCGCTCCTTCTCGCGGCCGCGAAGTGGTATGGGCGGCGGCCGAAGTTCGTGCGGGGGCGGCTGGCGCGCGCGCTAACGATCGGCGTCGAAGCGGGCCTGCCCCTGGGAAGGGTCGTCGAGCTCGCGGTGGACGCGGCGGCGAGCCCGGCCATCAAGATTCACGTGGCGGGGCAACAGGCGTCAGCCGTAAGCAGTCAGCCGCTGGCGAAGACGTTCGCCGGCTGCGAGATGATCCCACGGGAGATGCTGGCCACGATGGAGGTCGCCGACGCGACGGGGAACTATTCGGAAACGCTGAAGCGGCTGGCTGATCTGTACGACGGTGGATATGGCGCAAACTGACAACCGACCCCTGGCGGCTTCCAACCACTGCAACTCTGCAACCCTGCAACTCAGCAACTCCAGCCGTCAGTAGCCCCAAGGGGAATCGAACCCCTGTTCCCACCTTGAAAGGGTGGTGTCCTAGCCGTTAGACGATGGGGCCGCTGGTCACAGGGGAGTAAGGGGAGTGAGGGACATAGGGGAGTTAGGGGAAGCCGTCCCCTAACTCCCCTCACTCCCCTAACTCCCCTACCTCCCCTTTTCGCGATAGCGGTAACGGGATTCGA
>JACORV010000094.1 GCA_016179225.1 Gemmatimonadota bacterium
CCGACTACGTGCTGATGGAGTACGGCACGGGCGCCATCATGGGCGTTCCGGCTCACGACGAGCGGGACTTCGACTTCGCGAAGCGGCACGGGCTCGAGATCCGCGAGGTGATCCTGCGCGTGAAGGGCGGAGAGTCGACGGACAACGCGTTGCGCCGTCATCGGGAGCGGCCGCCGTCCCCGCCCGACGCCAGTTGCGCGGATGAGGGCGTCCTGGTTCGGTCCGGCCAATTCACCGGGATGCTTTCGGAGGAGGGCCGCGAGGCGATCACCCGCTGGCTGGAGTCCCGCGGGCTGGCCCGGCCGCGAGTCCAATACCGGCTGCACGACTGGTGCGTTTCGCGGCAGCGGTACTGGGGCCCGCCGATCCCGATCATCTACTGCGACAGCTGTGGCACCGTGCCGGTCCCCGAGCAAGATCTCCCGGTGGTGCTGCCGGTGATCGCCGACCCGCGTCCCGACGACTCCGGCGTTTCGCCCCTCGCGCGACACGAGTCCTGGTACCGCGTGCCGTGTCCCCGGTGCGGGAAGACGGCGCGCCGCGAGACCGACGTCTCCGACACCTTCCTCGACTCGGCGTGGTACTACCTCCGCTACCCGAGCGTGGGCCGCGACGACGTCCCGTTCGACGCGGCGCTCACCCGGAAGTGGCTTCCGGTGACCAGCTACATCGGCGGCAACGAGCACGCCGTGCTGCACCTCATGTACTCGCGCTTCATCACCATGGCGCTCAGGGACCTGGGGCACCTCGACTTCGAGGAGCCGTTCCCGCGCTTCCGCGCCCACGGCACCATCGTTAAGGACGGCGCGAAGATGTCGAAGTCGCGCGGCAACGTCGTCATCCCCGACGCGTACGTCGAGCAGTGGGGCGCCGACACCTTCCGCATGTACCTCATGTTCCTCGGCCCGTACCAGGAAGGTGGAGACTTCCGGGACGCCGGCATCTCCGGCATCCGGAGATTCCTGGACAAAGTGTGGGCGCTGGTGCACGAGGTGGGCGCAGCGGCGGAACGGCGCAGCGGCGGAACGGCCGCGGACGACGCCGGCATCGTGCGGCAGATGCACCGCACGATCGAGAAGGTCTCGAAGGACACCGCGTCGCTCGACTACAACACGGCGATCGCGGCGATGATGGAATACGTCAACGCGTTGCGTGAGGTGGGCGTTGCGACCAAGGCGCTGCTCGAGCCGCTCGTCATCATGCTCGCGCCGTACGCGCCCCATTTCGCGGAGGAATGCTGGGAGCGCCTCGGCCACACCGCGAGCGCGATGGATGCCGGGTGGCCGGCGCACGACCCGGCGCTCGCCCTGGAGGAGCAGGTCGAATTCGTGGTGCAGGTGAACGGCAGGGTGCGGGGGCGCCTCACCCTTCCGCGCGGCTCCACGGAGGCGACCGTCGTAGCGGCCGCCAAGGCGGACCCCGGCGTCCGGAAGTTCATTGATGGCAAGACGCCGAGGAAGGTGGTTTTTGTGCCGGATAGGCTGGTAAATCTCGTGGTGTGAAGAAGTTAAAGAGTTGAAGACTCTTCAACCCTCCCTTCTCGCGACCTTTCCGCCCGCTCCAACATCTACGTAATGTGACCGTCATGACGGAAACCCTCCCCCTGGCGGAGACCCAAAGCCTCGTCGCGCGCGCGAGGGCCGGCGACCACGGTGCCCTGGAGCACCTGTACCGGGCGTACGAGCGGGGCGTGTACACGCTCGCCCGGCGCCTGACGCCGACCGCCGAGGACGCCGAGGACGTGCTGCAGGAGACCTTCCTCGAGGTGTGCCGCTCCATTGGGAGCTGGCGCGGCGAAGGGAGTCTCTGGGGATGGATCCGGACCATCGCGGCGAGCAAGGCGCTTATGCGGTACCGCCGCGAGAAGCTCCGAACGGGCGAACCGCTCGGGGAGGATGCGGCGGAGTCGGAGGACGGCGACGTGCCGCTGCGGCTCGATCTCGAGGCCGCTCTGTCACGGCTTCCGGAGCGGTCGAGGGCGGTGGTGTGGCTGCACGATGTGGAAGGGTACACGCACGAGGAGATCGCCGAGCTGATGGGCATGACGACGAGCTTCTCGAAGTCGCAGCTGGCGCGGTCGCACGAGAAGCTGCGCCGCTGGCTTGGCGAAGGAGTACCGGCATGAGCGAGATCAGGCACGGAACGACCGAGGAGCTGCTCGCGCTGCGCGACGGCGAAGGCGGCGCGTGGATCAAGGCGCACGTGGAAGCGTGCGCGACGTGCGCGGGTGAGCTCTACCGGCTGGACCAGATGCGCGCACGGCTCAAGGCGCTGCCGACGTTCGCGCCACCGCGGGACCGGTGGCCCCTGGTCGCGACGTTGGCGCGCGTCGAGCGGCGGCGCCGCCGGATCCGCGGCGCCGTCGGGCTCGCGACGGCCGCGGCGCTGACGCTACTGACGGTGGTCGCGCTGCGGCCGCACGGCGCGGCCGGGGCGGCCGCCGCGCGTACGGCGCTCCAGCGCGCCATGGCGCAGTCAGCGGCGATGGAGCAGTCGTTCCGCGCCATGTCGCCCGGCTCCCGGGCGCTGCCGGGAGACGCGGCGGGCGTCGTGGCCGATCTTGAGGACCGGCTCTCCTCCATCGACGAGGAGCTGGCCGAGCCTGGGGCTTGGCGCACCGACCCGGACCGGGTGATCGGTCTCTGGCAGCAGCGCGCCGGAGTGCTCTCGGCGCTGGTGGACGTGCACGCCACGCGGGTCGGCCTCGCGGGCCTTTGACGCCTTTTTCTCTTGAACCTTCAACGCCTTTTTTCTTACAACGAGGTTTCCATGCGACGGCTTCTCCTCACCACAACCTTCCTGGCCGCGGTGGCCGTCCCCGCGGCGGCGCAGGACTCCGCGCGGGCCCGCGATCGTGATCACGACCGCGAGGAGCGCATGCGCGGCTTCATGTTCCATCAGGGCCCGGGCGAGTTCCGGATGCGCTTCCGCCGCGAGCGGCTGGGCATCCTGGTCGACCTCACGGCCGATCCGGCGCGCGACAGCATCGGTGCGCGGGTGGCGGGCGTCACGCCCGGCGGCCCAGCCGATCGCGGCGGTGTGCGCACCGGCGACCTCATCGTGCGCCTCAACGGCGCGCGCCTGGCCGCGCTCCGGAGCGGGGACCGGGACGACGAAGACCAGTCGCGGCCCGGGCTTCGGCTCATAGAGCTGGCCTCGCGCCTCGCGGGCGGCGACTCGGTGCGGCTCGAGCTCAGGCGCGACGGGCGTCCGACGACGGTGAGCTTCGTCGCGTCGGAGTCCGGCTTCGACCGCGTCTTTGACCTGCGCGGCGACGAGTTCCGCCGGTTTGCCATCCCGTTCCCGCCGGAGATCTCCATCCCGGGCGGACCGGAGCGGGTGCGCGTGATGGCCTTCGGTGACGCGCTGGCTGACCTGGAGCTGGTGCGGGTGAACGCCGGTCTCGCCGAGTACTTCGGCACCTCGGAAGGGCTGCTCGTGGTGGACGTGGGCAGCGACTCCTCGCTCGGCCTCCGCGCCGGCGACGTCATTCTCGCCATCGGCGGGCGTCGGCCCACGAGCCCGTCGCACGCCATGCGCATCCTCTCGACCTACGACGCCAGCGAGGCGGTGCAGTTCGAGGTCATGCGTCAGAAGCGCCGGATCACGGTGAACGGGCGCATGTCCCGCGAGCCGGAGCGCCGGTGGCGGATCCGGTCGAACAGCTTCGAGATCTCCCCGCCGGGCATCGAGCCCAGGCGGATGCCGCAGATCATCGACCGGATCAGCATCAACGAGAGGACCTGAAAGAGGGTTAGCGGTGGTCGGTGTCGTTGACAGTGCTTGGGCAAACTCCCCTAGCACCTACCACCGACCACCTACCACCTGTTTCTCACCTCCCCGTCCCAAACAGCATCGCGTTCTCCAGAAGCCGGTAGGTAGAGCGCCAGAAAAGCCGGTACACGGGCGAATCGGCGAACAGCACTACGTGCCCCCGGCCGACGTTCTCGACCGCGGCCCACGCCGTGTTCCTGAGCAGCCGCTCGGTGTTGTTCGGCCACACGAAGCCGGAGATCAGCAAGCTGTCCCCGGCGAATGCCACCGGGTTGGCGCCGGCGCGCGAGGGACGGAAGAAGTTGCTGCCGCTCATCATCACCGGCAGCTGGTCGTGTTCGTAGCCGAACGTCAGCCAGTGGCTGCGGTCGAGCGTGGCGCGGAAGATCGAGCCCGGGACGTCCAGGGGCTCCGTTCCCTTCGGCGCGGTGGCGGCGACGAGCGGCGGGCCGGGTCGCTGGTCCGCCGCGAGCGTCGTGTCGCGGACGGCGCCCGAATCGCCGACGCTCGAGTCCTCGTCCGAGCCGACGATCCGCACCGAAGTCCAATCCACCTTGCTCCGCATGGCGAAGCGGGCGCCGCCTTTCCAGCCGATGAACACGCCGCCGTGCTCGATCCACGCCTTGAGTCGGCTCACGCCGTCCGTGCCCAGCTCGTCATCGTACCGCCCGGGCGAGCCGTTCGGGAAAATGAGCACGTTGTAGTCGTCCAGGTTGCGCATCGAGTCCAGCGCCGAAACGCGGACCGGCGTGAACGGCACCTGCAGCACGCGCTCGAGGAAGTACCAGAGCGCGCCGTACTCGGTGTCCGAGACGCCTTCACCAGCTCCGACGAGAATCCGCGGCGCCCGGATCGAGACCACGTCCTCCCCACCGATGCCGACCGTGCCGCTGTCCGCGTAAGCCGACTGGACCACCGTCACGTCCACACCGAAGCGCCGCCCCCACGGGCCGATGCTGTCGTGCAGCGACTCAGGGTTCCGCTCGACTCGGACCACGAATGTGCCGCGCGGGAAGTTGCGCCCGTCGGCGCGCAGCGGCCGGGTCGCCGCCGCGACGCGATAGCCGCCCGTGAGCAGCGCCATCGCCAGGGCGCCGGCGCCGTTGCGGTCGTTGGGGAAGACGTAGGCCGACCGCGCCCGTCCGCTCGCGCCGCCCACCGGCGCCAGCCCGACCGCCACGTCTTCGCCGTCGCCGAGGGCCAGCGGTTGACGGTTGACGGCCACCGTGTCCTCCGTCCAATACGCCTCAACGCCGAACGTGTAAGGCAGCGACCAGGCGGTGACGTCGTAGAACTGATCGCCCTCGCGGTCGGCTTTTTCCCCGCGCCGCGCGTTGCGCGCCCGCCGCGCCAGCTGCTCTCGCACGAAGTCGGCATCGAGACTCGGCGCCGGCTCCAGGATCGCCTTGGCGAGCCGTTTCTGCGGCTGGGCGAGATCCACCACGTATACCCCGGCCGGGAACGTCTGCCGCGCCGCGCGACCGCCGAAGCCACCACCGAGGTAATCGTGCGCCAGCAGCGACGTGAACGGCGCCGTGGTACGGCTCACCTCGATCCCGTCGCGAAGGAGGATTTCGACCAGCTCCGCCGCCCGGCGCGGGTCGGTGCCGGGCACCAGCACCACGCGCTTCATCGGCTCGCGGCGCGTCTCCTCCATCCCGGTGCGGCGGAAGTCGTAGTAATCGCGCAGGCGCTCCACGCGGCTTTGCGCCGCGGTCTCCGCCGTGGCGAGGGAGGCGGTGAAATGCTTCGCGATCCCGTCCCGGAAGGTCACGATCGAGCCGTCGTCCCGATGCCAGTTGAGGCCCAGGTCGCCGCCGCCGTCGGTCTCGTACGTCATCCCAGTCGCGCCGTTCAGCGCCGGCCAGCTGTCCCAGTAGCCCGCATAGAAAAGGTCGAAGACGTCGCGCACGTAGTACTGCCACCCGTAGCGGTCGAATGCCGCCGCGTTCCCGCGCCCGAACGCCTCCATCCAGCGGTTCGTCTGCGGCGGGATGTTTTGGTTCACGGGCAGCGCGGCCGGCGGGAAGAAGAATTGCGTCGTCTGGCCGTGATGGTCCACGAAGACCTGCGGATGCCAGTCGAGAAACGCGCGCACGATTGCCCGGGTCTCGCGCTGCGTGAGGGCGAGGGCGTCGCGGTTGAGGTCGATCTGGTAATGGTTGTTGTTGGTGCTCATCCCCCACGGCGCGTCGTGCTCGAGGGCGGCGTGGTCGGCGACGCCGGTCCCGAAGGCGTTGTACCAGGCGACGAACCGCTCGTGGCTCTCGGGGTTGTGTGCGGGGTTGATCAGCACGACCGCGTTGCGCAGCACCTCCAGCGTGGCGGGCTCGCCCGAGGCGGCGAGCTGGTAGAGCACTTGCATCGCGGCCTCGAAGGCCGCGGTCTCGTTGCCGTCGTTGGCGTAGTTGAGCCACACCGTCGCGGGAAGACCCGCGATGATCGCCTGGGCATCCGCCGGCGACGTTGCGCGCGGATCGGCGAGCCGGGCCGTCTGCGCCTTGATCTCGCCCAAGCGGCGGATATTCTCGGGGCTCGACACCGCAATGAGGTAGAGCGTCCGTCGCTCCTCCGAGCGCCCGATCTCGAAGATCCGCACCCGGTCCGGCGCCGACGCCGCGATGGCGTGGATCACGCGCTCCATGTTGCCGTAGTTGGTGTGGAACTCGCCGGGCTCGTAGCCCAGCAGCGCGCTCGGTCGGGGCACCTCGGCGCGGTAGGGGCCGCGGGCGTAGAAGTCGAAGCGCGCCTGCGCGAGCGCGGCGGGCGCGGCGAGCGTCACGACGACGGCGAAGGCGATCGGCGCGCGGGATGTCGAGGTCATGCGCAATCCGGTTCGGGTCGGCGGAGAAGATACGCGGAGGGGCCACCTTGACGCGAGGCGGATCGGCACGTAGTGGTAACGAAAGCGGCGGCCCTCGCGCCGGATACAGGAGGCCCCATGCTCGCGCTCACCTCGTCGACCTTTCAGCACGGCAGTGCGATACCCTCCATCTACACGTGCGAGGGACGCGACATCGCGCCCCCGCTGGCGTGGACCGGCGTCCCCGCCGGCGCCAAGAGCCTCGCCCTGATCGTCGACGATCCCGACGCCCCCGATCCGGACAAGCCCAAGATGACGTGGGTGCACTGGGTCCTCTATAACATTCCCCCTTCGGCAGCAGGCCTGCCGGAAGGCGCGACCTCAGGCGACCTCCCGAAGGGCACGCTCGAAGGGCAGAACGACTGGCACCGCACTGGCTACGGCGGCCCGTGCCCACCCATCGGCCGTCACCGCTATTTCCACAAGCTCTACGCTCTCGACGTCGTGCAGCCGGACCTGCGCATCCCGACGAAGCGCGATCTGGAGGCGGCCATGCAGGGGCACGTGCTCGAGCACGCCGAGCTGATGGGGACGTATCAACGCTCGCGTTGACGCGGGCGGTTGAGTGGGCTATTGGGACATGGTGGAGCCGGTTTCCCTCGGCGGGGAGGTGACTGTGCGCGCATACGGGGTGGTTCCGCTCGTCGCCGGTTTTCTGGCGCTGTGGGCCTGCGCGAATCCCAGCAGGGACCGCCTGGAGCGGGGGGTGAGGTTCGCCAAGTCGCGATTCCAGGACACGAGCCGCGATCCGTTCGCGGCGGCCGCGCTGGGGGGCCAGGCCGAGATGGGCGGCAGCCTCCTGACGTACCTCGCCTCCACGATCCCCGACAACGCGGACCTGCCGCGCTACGACGCCGAGCGTCCGAGCCAGGCGTGGACGGTCGTCTTGCGCGCCACGGCCGATCGGCTCGTGATCATCGAGGGCTACGGGGAGGACCTCGCCCGACCGCTGATCACCGACACCGCCCGGCTCGGCCCACTGCCGCAGCCCTAGCCGCTAGCGCTGCCGCCAGCGGAGCGGCGCCACCGGCCGCGCGGCCGGCCAGACCTCGTTGAGGTCGGCGTCGTAGAGCACGCCGTTCTTCATCACCATCGCGATGCGCTCGCTTTGCCGGATGTCCTCGAGCGGATTGCCGTCGAGCACCACCAGGTCGGCCAGCTTGCCCGCTTCGACCGAGCCGACGTCGCGGTCCAGGCCGAGGTATTGCGCGCCCGCGAGGGTCGCCGCGCGCAGCGCCTGGAGGTTGGTGAGGCCGCCTTGCGCCAGCATCCACAGCTCCCAGTGCGCGCCGAGGCCCTGGAGCTGGCCGTGCGCACCCAGCTGCACGGCGCCGCCCGCGGTCACCACGTCGCGCACGGTGCGCGCCAGGGCGAAGTGCCAGAAGTCCTCCTCGGGGACCATCATCCGGCGCCGAGCCCGCGCGTCGAGGAGGTCGCCGGGCACGAACCGGCGAAGGCGCTGGTTGTTCCAGACGTCGGCGTGCTGGTACCAGTAGTTCTCGCCCCAGACGCCGCCGTAGCCCACGATGAGGGTCGGCGTGTAGCCGGTACGGCTGCGCGCCAGGAGCGTCAGCGCGTCGCGGTAGAGCGGCGCCACGGGGATCGCGTGCTCGATCCCGGTGTGGCCGTCGTTGATCATCGTCATGTTCATCTGCCACGTGGACCCACCCTCGGGCACCACGAGCATCTGCTGCTCGCGCGCCACCTGGATAATCCACTGCCGGGCGTCCCGCCGTAGCTGGTTGTAGCTCTTCACCGAGAAGCCGCCTACCGCCCGGTGCCGGATGAGGTGCGCCCGCGCGTCGTCGAGGCTCGTGATGACGGCCATGTTGGGGTTCTCGGCGCCATACAGGATGTACCCGGTCGAGAAGACGCGCGGGCCGAGCATGAGGCCGGCATCCACGAGCTCCGCCTGGGTGTAGACCATTTGGGTGGAAGCGGAGGGGTCGTGCGTGGTGGTGACGCCGTACGCGAGATTCGCGTAGTAGGGCCAGTGGCGCTGAGGGTTGATGTCGAGCGCCCCATAGCCCATGTGCGCGTGCACGTCGAGGAGCCCGGGGATGATGGTCTTGCCCGAGACGTCCACGACCCGCGTGCCCGCCGGCACCGCGGCCGCACCCGCCGGCGCGACCGCCGCGATGCGGCCGTTCGTCACGACCACGTCGCCGCGCTCCAGCACCTCGTCCCCGCGCATCGTCACGACCCGCGCGCCGCGCAGCACCACGGTGCCGTCGGGACGCGGGCGCGGCGCGCGCAAGACGATCTCCGTCACCCGCGCGCGGATCCTGACGTTCTGGTACATCCACCCGTGCTGCGAGGTGTCGGGGCGCGAGACGCTGTCCGGCGCGTACGCGTCCGCGACGGTCTGTTGGTAGAACGCCGGGCCGAGGATCCAGGTGAGGGACCGCGAGTCGGGCCGCCAGTCGATCCAGTCGCCGCCGTAGCGAGACAGCTGCACCACGCGCACGCCCGCGCCGGTGCGCTCGATCGTGACGCCGTCGCCCGTCGCGTCGGGGAGCGGCGCGACGTAGAGCTGGTGCAGCTCCTTGAACGCGACCCACCGGCCGTCCGGCGACGCGACGATCTCCTCCCCGCGGCGATTGCGAACCAGGGTGCGGCGGTCCGTGCCGTCCGTCTTGATGGACGAGAGGAACGTCGTGTCGCCGCGGTTCTCCTGGTAGAGGATGCGCTGGCCGTCGCCGCTCCAGCGCAGGCGCGGCATCCGGCGGTTGCCGCCGCGATTGGACGTCTCCGTGACGTGACGGATCTCGCCGCCGTCCCCGCTCACCACGTTGACGTTGAGGAACAGCTCGCTCGCGAGGTCGTCGCCGCGGTTCACGACGCCGCTCCCCTGCACGAACGCGACCCACCGCCCGTCGGGCGAGAAGGCGGGATTCGCGTACTGGTTCGAGATGGTGGTGAGGCGCACCGGCTGTGCCCGCCGCGGACCGGGCACCATCGCCAGCTTCCACACGTGCCCGCCAACGTCCTCGTCCCACGTCACGTAGGTGAGCCAACGCCCGTCCGCCGAGAAGCTCGGCGCGAACTCGAAGGCAGCGCCGTCGGTAAGGCGCTCCGGGCGGCCGCCGGGATACGCCATCCGCCAGAGGCGCCCCAGCGCCTGGAAGACGAGGGCGCCGCCGTCGGGCGAGAGGGTGGGCCACCGGATCATCCGGACCGTCAGCGAGTCGTCGCCGATCGGGTTCGGGAAGTGCAGTGCCTGCGCTATTGTCTGGGTGACCTGCGCGGTGAAGGGGATCGGCGCCGGCCCGCCACTCGCCACGTCGATGGACCAGAGGTGCCCGCCGTACCAGATCACGATGCGCCGATCGTCGGGCGTCCACTGGAAGTTTGGGTACACCCCGTGGACGGTCCACGTCTCCTGCTGGTCGCGGTCAAGCCCGTCGAAGACCGGCCGCTCCGCGCCGGTGGTGAGGTCACGAACCATCAGGGCGGTCTTGAGCCCTACGCGGCGGACGAACGCCAGCGACCGCCCGTCGTGCGAGGGCGTGGGCCGCGCGGCCCCGCCCGCGCCGTTCGTCACCGGCTCGACGCGGCCCGTCCGCCGGTCGAGCCGCGAGACCTGGAAAATCCCGGCGTAGACGTTGCGGTTGTACTCGAACGGGCCGGAGAAGCTGTAGTAGACCCAGCGGCCGTCGGGCGAGGAGTAGGGCTCGTTCTGGTCCGACGTGAAGCTGGTGTGGTCCTTCAGCTTGATGCCGCTCCCGCCCTCGAAGTGCACCAGCCAGATCTCGCCGCCGCCCAGGGAGCGCGTGCTGCGCACGTGCCGCTTCATCACGAGGTACTGGCCGTCGGGCGTCCACGTGGCGTTGGTGGGGAAGCTGTCGTCGAACCGCGTGAGCTGGCGGCGGTTCGAGCCGTCGGCGTTCATGAGCCAGACGTTGTCCATCCCGCTGCGGTCGCTGGTGAACGCGATCGTGCGGCCGTCGGGGCTGATGCGCGGCTGGTGCTCGAACGACGCGCCGCCCAGAAGGAGCGTGGCCTGCCCCCCGCCGATCGGCAGGCGGTAGATGTCGCCGAGGAGGTCGAAGACGATCCACGTGCCGTCGGGGCTCACGTCCACGTTCATCCAGGTGCCTTCGCTCGTCTCGAAGCGGAGGGTGTCCGTCGGGCCGTGCGCCGCCTCGACGTCCCAGCGGGTCGTATCGGCGGCCTGGCGCTCGTTCTGGGCGGTGACGGCGCTGAGCGGGAGGGTGAGGGCAAGGACGAGGGGCAGCGCGCGGCGCATGTCGTTTCTCCGGGGAACGGTGAATGGGGCGCCGGAATCTAGGGTGCGTGTCCGGCCGTTCGGTAGAGCGCTCAGCGACGACCGGGGGGAGTACGTAGGGGTTTCATGGCGAAGCATCGCCCCAGTCGCGCGATGCCCGTCACGTTCCTGATCTTGCTCGCGCCCCTCACCAAGGCTACGCGTGTCTTTCGCTCGTTTCGCGCTCTTTTCGCTCAGCTTCCCGACGCTCGCGGTGGCCCAGACTCCGCGCGCGCAGCGCCGCGCGCCGGCCGCACCGCCGGCCATCCGCGCGGCCGACCTCCGGGCACGCCTTTTCACCCTCGCGCATGACTCGATGGGCGGCCGGGACACCGGCTCGCCCGGCAATGCGAACGCGACGGAGTGGATCGCCTCGGAATTCGAGCGCTTCGGCCTCGAGCCCGCGGGCGACGGGGGGACCTACTTCCAGACGCTGCCGTTCGTCCGCGTGGCGCCCGACCCGACCTCGCGCATCGAGGTGGACGGAACCCGGCTCGCGCTCGGCCGGGACTTCCTTCCGGTCGGGCTCGCGGTGCTGCCGCGCCCGATCGAAGGTGTGCAGGCGGTGTACGGCGGCGCCGCGAACAACCAGTCCACCTGGATCTCGGAGGAGCAGGCCGCGGGCAAACTGGTCGTGATGACCCTGGCGCCGGCGGCAAACGGGCGACGTATGTACGTGCGGCCCCAGGGCATCGCGGCGAACCCGCGCTTCGCGCGGGCCGCCGCCGTCGCCCTCGCCGAGCTGGACCTCCTGCCGCCGGCGTTCAACGCCCGGTTCCTCGCGGGCAGCATCACCACCGACACCGCGCGGAGCAGCGCCATCCCGCCCGGAGTCCTGATTTCGCCGAACGCGGCCGCCGCACTCCTTGGCGCCGATCCGGCGAGCCTCAGCCCAGGCGCGGTAGGCCGGACCGTTCATGGCGAGATCGTGATCGCGCGCGGGCCGCTGCGGTACCCGGCCCGCAACGTCGTGGCGGTGCTTCGGGGCAGCGATCCGGTGCTCCGCAGCACGTACGTCTCGCTCTCCGCCCACAATGACCACATCGGATTAGACCGCTCGCCGGTGGACCACGACTCGATCCGCGCGCACAACCGCGTCATGCGCGTGTTCGGCGCCGACACCCCCGACTCCACGCCCAGCCCGACCCAGGCGGCGCGCATCCGCAGCATCCTGGACAGCCTGCGCGCGGTTAACCCGCCGCGCCGCGACTCGATTTACAACGGCGCCGACGACGATGGCTCGGGCACCGTCGCGCTGCTGGAGATCGCGCGCACCCTCGCGGCCGGTCCACGGCCCGGGCGCTCGATTCTCTTCGTGTCGCATACCGCCGAGGAGCACGGCCTGCTGGGATCGCAGTGGTTCACGGACCGTCCCACCGTACCGCGCGACTCGATCATCGCCGAAATCGACGCCGACATGATCGGCCGTGGCGGCGCCGCTGACGTGCCCGGCGACGGCGGTCCGCGGTACCTGGAGGTGGTGGGTGCCCGACGCCTCTCGCGGGAGTTCGGCGATATCCTCGAGTCGGTGAACGCCCGCCAGCCTGCTCCGTTCGGGTTCAACTACACGTACGACGCGCCCGGGCACCCGGGGCAGTACTACTGCCGGGCGGATCACTACAGCTACGCCCGCTACGGCATTCCGTCGGTGGCCCTGTCCCGAGGCCTGCACCTCGACTACCATCAGGTGACCGACGAGCCGAATTACATCGACTACGACGCGCTCGCGCGCGTGGCCACGCTGGTGCGCGACGCCGCGCTCACGATCGCGAACCTGGATCACAGGCCGGTGGTCGACGGGCCGCGACAGCAGGATCCCCACGGGCCCTGCAGGCAGTAGCGGCCCACCGGCCTGAATCGACGCCGCTGCCGGCCGCACCTTGCCAGCGGCCGGCGTGTTTCGCTCCTGACACCATATCGATATCAACGAGTCATCATGTACACATCTGCCCGGATCTTGACGCATTGTAAGATATATCGTACGTTATTCCGTACGTTATAGCGCACGATACGTCGTACCCTGGAGGAGAGCATGACACGAGACGCATGGGATTTTGGCGATGTCTTCGGGGCCGGGTTCGGGCCGCGGTTCTGGGCTTTCTGCTACCCTGGCGGGAGGCGCGGGCCGGGGCGGGCGCGCCGTCGCCAGCAGATGTTCGAGTCGGGCGAGGTCAAATACGTGATCCTCCGGCTGCTCAAGGAGAAGCCTCGGCACGGCTACGAGATCATCAAGGCGCTCGAGGAAAAGATGGGCGGCTGGTACTCGCCGTCCGCGGGGACCGTGTACCCGACCCTGCAGCTGCTCGAGGACCAGGGGTACGTGCGCGTGGTGGAGCAGGAGGGGAAGAAGGTCTACCACATCACGCCGGAGGGCGAGCAATTCCTCGAGGAGCACCGCGACGTCATCGACGACATTTTCGATCGGGTGCGGGACGCGATCCACAGCCTGGGTCACGGCTCGATGGCCGAGCTGAACCAGGCGTTCGCGCGAGTTGCGACGCTGGCGTATCGCCACGCGTGGCGCGCCGGCCCCGAGGACGAGTACACGAAGCGGATCGTGGAGATCCTGCGGCGCGCAGCGGAGGAGATCGAGAAGGCGCGGCCAAGCGCCGCCTAAGAAGACGGTTGAAAAGAAAAACGGCGTTGAAAGTTGAAGAGAAAAAGGCGTCGAAGGGACAAGTGTCGCAACTGCGCCCCTTCAACGCCTTCTCTTCTTCAACCGGTCTTCCTACGCCGCGGCTGCCGCCGGCTTACCGCCCATCAGCGCCGCCGCGAGGCCGAGCAGGCCGACGGCGAGGTGGATCACGTTGACCAGAGCGCCGGTCTCGTAGATGGGAAACTTCGGCACCACGGAGTCCATGAAGAACCCGACGATACCGAGCAGCGTGTATACGACGCCGAAGATCAGGACGACGGTCTTGGTGGCGTCCTGGGACGCGGTGCCAAATCCCAGAACGGCGAGCAGCGCCCCGCTGCCGACGTGGACCAGGGAGTGCGCGACGCCGAGGTCCATGCCGAGCAAGTCCGGCACGATGAAGCCCACGACGCCGACGACTACCAGCACGGCCCCAACCAGCTTGCCATAAAGCTTCGGGTTCACGCGCCACTCCTTGTGAGGGGGAATCGGCCACCAAGATACGCCTTCGGGTTCTTCGCGCCAGAAGGCCGCGCCGTTCAGTCGGGATTACAGGGGGGCTCAGGATCGGATTGGCGGCGGCCCGAAACCCCTGACCGTGGCGCAGCGCGCCGGAGGCAGGGTCTGTAGATTGTGGCTGGCGTCACGGCCCTCCGGGGGCCGGCGGTGTAGCATAACTGCCGCGTCTGACGGCCCACCTCAAGGAGCTTCCCATGTCTCTTCTGAAACGTGTGACACCGATGGCCGCGCTCGTCGCCCTGGCGGGACTCGGTGCCTGCGGCGGCGACACCGTGGGCCCGGAGGACGTCGATCCGCAGGCCCTGTCGAGCGACCTCGACGCGATGGCGGCCACGTTCGACAACAACGCGGCCTTCCAGAGCCTCGCGACGCTCTCCGAGCTCTTCCCCCAGTACGCCGCGACGGCGGCGGTACGCGGCACGCTGCCGATCCGCGTCCCGGCCGGCGCTGAGGGCCCCGGCGAAGGGCTGGGCGCTGCAATTACCGCGAGGCTCGGCGCGGCCCGCGCCCTGGCGAGCCTCGCGTCGCCGCGCGGCGTGCTGGCGCTCTTCCCCTCCGACGTGCTCGGGAAGACGCTGGTGTGGGACGAGGCGACGGACCAGTACGTCGTGAGCCAGACGGTGCCGGGCGCGCCGGCCAACGGCATCCGCATCCAGCTGTACGTCGTTGACGCGACCACCGGCAGGCCGGTGGAGCCTGTGTTGCAGCTCGGCTATGTGGACCTCACCGACGAAAGCACGGCGCAGGCGGACAAGCTCGGCGTGCTGCTTACGCTCGCCGGCACCACCCTGGCCGACTACGACATCAGCTTGTCCAGGGCGACCACCACCTTCTCGCTCGACGCCGCGGGCTACGTCCGCAAGCCCGACCTCACGGGCCGGGTGGACTTCGACTTGCAGAACACGCTGAACATTCAGTCGCTTTCGGGCAGCATCCTTTACGTCCTGAATGCGGCGGACGGCACTTCGGTGCGCCTGGAGGCGACCGGGTCCGAGACGTCGGCCACCGTGCTGTTCCGCGTCTCCCACGGCGGAAACTCCATCGAGCTCAGCGGGACGGTCACGGAGACGAGCCTGAACATCGACATCAAGTACAACGGGACGACAGTCGCGACGATCTCGGGCAGCCCGGACAACCCGACCTTCACGGGGGTCGGGGGGCGGCAGCTGACGTCGCAGGAGCTCGTGGCCCTCCTTGAGATCTTCGCGAGAGCGGGGGAGTTCCTTGGGGAATTCGGCGACGCGATCTTCCGGCCCGCGGAGATCGTGTTTCGGCCGTAAGCTGCCATCCAACTGGGTCCGGCGCAACGGGCGGCCTTTGCGCCGCCCGTTGTGCGTCGCGGCCGTTCGCGGCTATCGTCCGGGCCATGAAAACCTTCCTGGTGCTCGCCGGCTTCACGGTGCTGGCCGCGCCGCTCGCGGCGCAGGTCCCAGACTCCGCCTTCATCCGCCGCGCCCTGCGCCTGCATCGCGAAGTGCCGATGGTGGACACCCACAACGACCATCCGTGGGAGATGCGCGACCAGCGGGTCATGGCGTTCGACGCGCACGACATGACCGGTCCGCTTCCCTCCTTTCACACCGACGTTCTGCGGCTGAGGGCAGGGGGCGTGGGGGCGCAGTTCTGGTCGATCTTCCTGTACGACTCGATGATCCACCAGGGCGCCATTCGCGTGACGATGGAGCAGCTCGACATCGTGAAAAGGATGGAGGCGCGCTACCCCGACGTCTTCGCGCCGGCGCGAACCGCCGACGACATCGTGCGCGCGCACCGGCAAGGGAAGATCGCTTCGCTCATGGGGATCGAGGGCGGCCATGCAATCGAGAACTCGCTGGGAGCGCTCCGCTTGTTCTACGACCTGGGCGTGCGCTACATGACGCTCACCTGGAACAACGATGTCCCCTGGGCCGATGCCAACATCGGCGCCCACCTCCACAATGGGCTCACGCCGTTCGGCTACGAGGTGGTGCGCGAGATGAACCGCCTCGGCATGCTGGTGGACCTCTCGCACGTCAGCGACTCGGTCATGGCGCAGGTGCTGCGGACCTCCGCCGCGCCGGTGATCTTCTCGCACTCCTCGGCCCGCGCGCTCGCGGATCACCCGCGCAACGTCCCCGACTGGATCCTCCGGGGGCTGCCGCAAAACGGCGGCGTCGTGATGGTGAACTTCAACTGCGGCTTCGTCGACTCGGCGATGGCCGCGCAATCGGGCGCACGGCGCCGCGCGCAGGCACAGCTTCGGGTGCAGTTCGGCGGCGACTCGGTCGGGTACCGTACGGCGCTGGCGGCGTGGGATGCCGCTCACCCGGCGTCCGCGGCTCGCCCGACGATCGCACAGGTCGCCGACCACATCGACCACATCCGCCGGGTGGCGGGCGTCGATCACGTCGGCTATGGCAGCGACTTTGACGGCATCAGCTGCACGCCGCGGGGGCTCGAGGACGTGAGCACCTTCCCGCGGCTCACCGGGGAGCTGCTCCGCCGCGGCTACAGCGACGACGACGTGAAGAAGGTGATCGGGCTCAATCTGCTGCGCGCGATGCGCCAGGCCGAGGCGGTGGCGGCGCGGCTCCAGCGCGAGCGGCCGCCGTCCACCGCAACGCTGGCGGGCCTGGACAGCGTCGGAGTGGGACGATGACGGGAAAACGGTTGAACAGTCGAAAAGTTGAAGAGTTGAAGGGACGCGTTGTTGTTCTTTCGACCGCGCTTCTCCTAGCCGCCTGCGCCAGCCGCTCGACGCGGCAGCCCGCGGCGCCCCAGCCGGAGCCGCCGGCCACGGCCGCCGCGCCGGCCCCGACTGCGACGTTCGCGCCGAGCGCTGCGGCGGGAAGCTACGTGATGCGGGCGATCATTGAGGGCCGCGAGGGGCAAGGGCGGCGGCAAGGCCAGCGGCGACGCGCGGCAGCGGGCGAGGGCACCGCACTGCGGCTCGAGGCGATCCCGCTCGCGGCGCCGCTCCCCGGCGTGCCGTCCGCGAGCCAGTTCGCCGCGACGATCGCGATGGCGGGCTACACGCGGGCGCCCCGCGGCCGCGTGGGCCAGGCCGCTGCCTGGTGGCCGATCCCCGGCGACAGCCTCGTGATCCAGTTCCAGTCCGCGCGCGGCAACGCCGTCATTCAGCTGCGGGGCGCGCGCCAGGGACCGGCGCTGAGGGGGGACATCTGGTACATCTCGGAGCCGACCGGGACGAGCTTTCAGCTGGGGACGTTTACCGCGACGAGGACGAGGTGAGAGATGAGAGGTGATAGGTGTCAGGTGTTAGGTGTTAGGGGCGCTGCTAGCACCTAACACCTAACACCTAACACCTGTTTTTCAGAACGCCACCCCGGCAAACCAGTTGACGTGGTTCGCTGCGATGACGCCTGGTTGGTAGGTCGTCTCGATCCGGCGAAACTCCAGACCTATCAGCAGGCCGCCGCC
>JACORV010000095.1 GCA_016179225.1 Gemmatimonadota bacterium
CGTCAAGGCTGCGCGTCTGCACCAATCTAGCACCACCTGGTGCGGCGAACGCGCCTAACTAGCCACCACCGCCCGGCGCATGGAGCGTGGAGCGTCAGTGCGGTCCCGGCGACTCGCCCGGCGCCTGGCGACCCCGCAAGATGTCGAGCCGCAGCTCAGTCCAGCCGCCCACCTGGTAGTACTGGACCCGGAGCCCATGCGGCCCGCCGTCGAGCGGTGCGGTGTGCACCGCGGACCCGTGCGGCTCCCAGTGGTCGATGACGAGAACGTCGTCCACCCAGACGCGCACGGCGTCGTCGCTGATGGTACGAAGCGTGTACTCGCCGGGCGGGACCGTCACCCTCGCCTCGGCCGAGAGCGCCCAGCGCTCGCGCGGGAGGTCCCGGATCGTCGGGGGCGGGCGGTACCACATGTAGTCCAGCCCTGACTCCAGTCGCGTGAACAGCGGCGGGCCCGCCAGGAGCGCCGCGAACGCCTCGGGCCGCTGCCGCGGTTCGGTGGAGTCGTGCCACGCGAAGAAGCGCACCGCCCACTCGGCCGGCGGCTCGAACCGGCCGTACGAAAACCGGTACGGCTCGCCCCGAGCCCGGCGCCGCCCGCGCGGGGAGACCGTCGTCTCGCCCACGTACTCGAGGGTGAGCGCCCAGTCGCCCACGGCGTCCGGGGCCGGTGTCACCGCGACCGTGTCGCCGACCGCGCCCGCGGTGTTGGACAGGCGCGCGATGCCGCGCCGCTCCACCACGCGCCAGCGCCCCGGCGGGCCCAGGACCCTGAGCCGGAGCGGCACGGCCCGCGTGCTGTCCACGGGCCAGAGCTTGGGCGAGCGCCAGTCGTAGGGGCCCCACTCGTCCACGACGATCGCCGAGCGGTCATGGCCCGCGAGGGGTGAGGCGGGGACCCCACGCTCCCCGTCCCGGTGAGGAGCGAGCGCCGCGTACTCTTCGGGTACGGGCCCGCACGCCTGTTCCGGTCCGTCCGCAATCGGCGGGGCGCTGGAGAGGCCCGCGTTCCGCTGCCACCGGACGTTCGCGGTGTCCCGCAGCACCGAGAACGAATCCACTGCGGCGAGCTGGTTGTCCGCCACGGTGAGGCCGCCGGTGCGCGTCGCGCGGACGGCGACCCGGTTGTGGGCGAAGGTGTTATGCTCGATCCGGTGGTCCCGGCTCCGGGTGTCGCGGTGCCGTGGGTAGCCCCAGTCGGACGGCTCGGTGGGGTTCGACCACAGCTGGATCGCCGTGGAATCGCCGTGGAACCGGTTCCAGGCGATCAGGTTGTCCTGGCCATGCTCGATGGCGATCCCCGTGCGGTTGCCGACGAAGCAGTTGCCCACGACCCGCGAGCCCCAGCTGTACCCGCCCCACAGGCCGTAGGTGCTCCCCGCCGCGCGGTTCGCGACGAAGGTATTGCGGCTGAACGTCGCCTCCATGGCGTTGGTGGGCGCGTAACTGAAGTCGTTCCCGAAAAACAGGTTGTCGTTGGCGCCGCCCTCGCCGTTGTCCATCGTGGTCTGCCCGGCCCAGAGGAAGAGCCCGTCGCCGCCGTGGGTCGCGGAGTTCCAGGCGACGACATTGCGGTGGCTCTGCTCGTAGAGGAGGAGCCCCGCCGAATCCTGGCCCCGCTGGTAGAACCCGTGGCTGTAGCCCCGGACGTTGTAGTCCAGCTGGTTGTGGGTGATGGTGTTGTCGCTCGAACGATAGAGCCCGATGCCGAGCCCCGAGTTGAACGCGAAGGTGTTGTCGCGGATCCCAAGGCTGTCGCTCCGCGTCATCAGGAGACCGTTCATCCCCTGGACGGCCCGGTTGCCGCGAATCTCGCCGCCGGTCACTCCGTGCAGGTAGATCGCCGCGCCGAAGCGGAGCCACTCGCCGTCGTCGTTGCGATGGTAGGAGAGCCAGTCCACGAGACTCTCGTGCCCGACGAGACTATAGAGCCGGGGCTTCCAGGTGTAGCTGACGTCGTTGCCGGCGAGCTCGAGGCCGTGGGTGCCGCGGGCGAGGATGCCGACTTTGTACCCGCGGACCACGGCGTTCCGCACCCGGACGTTCCGGCCGCCGTCGATCAGGATCGCGAGGCCGGTCGCGCCGTCGGGATCGGCGTCGGGGTCCGTCCCCTCGAGCCGGGCGCCGGCGAAGTCCACGGTGAGGTTCTCGCCGCGGATCGTTACGACGGGAGAGTCCAGGGACGCGGTGCCGGGGAAGCGGTAGGTCCTGGCGGCGATGCGCACGGACCTCGTGATGACGAGGCCGGGTACCAGCTCGATCTGGGGAAGGCGTTCCTGGGCCGCGACCCCGGCAGCGGGCAGCAACAAGAGCCCCGCCACGCCGAGTGCCGGGCGCAGGTGCCGGCTCAAGCGCCCTCGGCGGCTTTGAGCTGCACGGAGCGACACCACGTTCTAGCGCGTAAAGCGGGCGTCGTAGTCCGCCATCGCCGCGCGTATCACGCGCAGCGCGTGAGCGCGGCCGTATACCCGAGCAATGTGCGCCCGAGCGGGCTCGCCCGGGACAAGCTTATACGTCAGGAAGTAGTGCTGCAGGCGCTCGATGAGGACAGGGGGCACATCGTCAACGTCGCGGGCGGCGCCCCACATGTAGTCGTTCTCCAGGACACCGATGATCTTGTCGTCGGCCTCACCACCGTCGATCATCTGTAGGCCGCCGATCACGCGGGCACGCACGATGATCTCATTTCGTGCAATGGCGCGCTCACTCAGCACGCAGATGTCCAGGGGATCACCGTCGCCCCGCTTGGCCTCGGGGGCCAGCTTGCGGACGCGCTCGTCGCAGAAGGTGCGCGGCACGAACCCATACAGGCTCGGGGGCTGGGAGGAGCTACGCTGCGGCCGATCGATGCGGAGGTATCCTGACGCCTTGTCCACCTCGTACTTCATGAGATCGAAGGGCGTGATCTCGACGAACACGTTCAGGACCTCGGGCGGCGCCGGCCCGGTGTCGAGACCGTGCCATGGGTGGGGCCGGAAGCGGCTCACGGGTGGCGTCGCCGGTTCGTCGGCCTTGCGAGTGCGTCTCCTCCTGCGCGGAGTTGGCATGTTCACCCTGGGTGGTCGAGTGCACGACCCGCGAGTCTGACGAAGGTCAGCTCCTTCAGCCAGTCGTGGCGCGCGGCCAGCTCGTCGATGACGGAATCAAGACTCCGTTCAGGCGGGGCCGCGTAGTCGCGCTCCCAGCACACGAAGAGCTCGACCGGGCCGAGCCGCAGGGCTTGATCGAGATAGGTGATGAGGGCGGATACCGAGCGTTGGCGGTCCGAGTCGTTCGGTTCGGTTTCAGGACTGAAGCCGCACGCGCAGTCGGTGTGGGAACCGAGGTAACGCACGTGCGGCTTCGAGAACTGCACCCGCACTGGCTCCTCGAGCGGCGACAGTTCTTTGACGTTGAACTGGCGCCGATCGGCCGCGAAAGCGATCAGCGGGAGCTCATGGTCCGACGCGACGAAGACGCAAAGGCACATGGCTCAGTCGTAGCCGCTTAGAGGGAAGGCAACCAACAAAGGTAGCGCCTCCGCGAATGATCCGGGAAGAAGCGGGAGGCGCTGGGCGCACCCAACCTCGTAACCCGCGTCACCGACGCCGGGCGCGGTTTTCACGATTCTTGGAGGGTTCGCTCGAACAGGTCCTCAAGCGCCGTGCCAGAACCTATCGCCTGGGCCCGCCCCTGGGCCATCGCCAAGCCCTTCACCCGGCCCATGATGCGCGCCGGCGCGTGGTATCCGGTCGTCGCCGATAATGGGGAAGCGCGTGTCGTCCTCCGGATCGGCGAACGGCGGGTAGCCGTGCCGAGACGGTTGCTCGAGTTCCGCGACAGCCGTCCCATCCGCTTCACCGTCGTCAACCGGACTCCCGACGACCCCAACCCGGCCCGCGGCACGCCCGCCGACCTCGGCAGGACTTACGGCGTCTGTCCGGCCTGCGGCAGCCGCCTGGCGCTCTACGGCGCGCCACCCGTGGCCACCTGTCGAGCCTGCGGCCACCGAGGCGAAGTGGCCTGGTGGGAAACCGGGTAAGGTCGGCGAGCTCGGCCGCGTCCGGCTTGCCCATCAGCGCCTCACCGCGCGCCCGGCGCGCGGCACACGCGCAGGTAGAGCGGCCACCGCATCGTCCGTCGCGCCGAGGGTGCGCCCCACAGCTTTCCGAGCTCCGCCTCGACGTCGTTCACGGGGTCTCGGCCGTGCGCCTCGACGTACCGCTGGGTGGCGGACCAGGTGCGCAGGTACCCCACGAACTCCGGAAGGGTGGGGCTCATCTCGAGCCAGAACCTCGGCGCCTCGAGATCGGGGAAGGGGAACGCGATCGAGCGATACCCGTCGAGGGTGTACTTCCGCTCCGGCGGCCAGGATTCCTCCACCGTCCCGGCGTAGTCCTGGAGCACGCGGTCGAGCGACGGCTCCTCGAGCGCCGGGTCCACGTAGCACCACGCCGCGAGCACGCCACCGGGCCGCAGCACCCTCCGCGCTTCGCCGAAGAACGCGCGCAGGTCGAACCAGTGCAGTGCCTGGGCCGCGGTGACCAGATCGGCGGATGCGTCCCGCAACCCGCTGTCGTTTTCGCGCGCCACGCGATACTCGACCCGCGGATGTGGCGTGGCGTTCGCGATCTGCGCCGTGCTCGGGTCCGTCGCCACGACTCGCGCGAAGCGCTCGGCGAGGCTTACCGCCGCCTGACCATTGCCCGTGCCGCAGTCCCAGGCCAGCTCGCGACCCGGCGCGAGCCCGAGGAGGAAGTCGAACAGCGCCTGCGGGTACCTCGGCCGGAAGGCCGCGTAGGCCGGGGCTCTCGCCGAGAAGTGATCCTTGAACGTTCCCATCACGCGGAGGCCCGCCGAGTCTGCCTCCGCCACACCCACGCATAGAGCGCCACGTTCACCGCCACCACCAGCACGCCGAGTCCGATCTGGATGCCGGGCGTGAGTCCGGACGGATACAGCACCGGCAGGACGTAGTGCTCGATGAACCCGCCCTGATACCCCGCCTCGCCCGCGCGGATTCGCAACGACTGCTCGAGGGGCGTGAGCGGACAGATCGCGCCGCTGAGCTCGATGTAGGCCCCCCACGCGGCCGCCGGCACGTGCAGCCACGCCCAGCCGCGCCGGTGCAGGACGAGGAGCGCGCCCCCCATCACGAGGACGATGAAGGCGAAGTGGACAACAACGACGAGGTCGGCGAGGAGCCGGAAGAGCACGCGTTCACGTTAGCCGTGTCCCGGCCCTCCCGCCATCTTGGTTGAACCGGTCAAAAGACTTAGCTCACGGCGTCGCCCCTGTCCCACGCGCGAAGCGCCGGAAGAAGCTATCGGCGTTCCACGCCGGCCGGGTGACGCGGTTCGCGACCTGCTCCACGATACGGAGGTATACGCGGTTGAAGTCGGCTGCCGCCTGGAGGTCCACCGGCTGCGCGAGATCGTCCGCGGGGGCGTGATAGCGCTCCCTCCGGAAGCGCAGCACGATCTGGTGCTCGGGCGAGCCGGCCTCGAAACCGTTCTTGAGCGAAACCGATGGAACGCCGCGCCGGACGAAGCTGTACTGGTCGCTCCGGATGAAGGCGTTGCGCAGCGGCTCGGGGTCCGACACCACCCGGACGCCCATCGGCTCGGCGGCGCGGCGGACGTCGGCGGCGAGGTCCGATTCCTCGAGCCCGTTCACCAGGAGGCTCCGGGCGGGAAAGAGCGGCAGGAACATGTCCACGTTCACGTCCGCCACGATCGCCGCCGCGGGCACCGTGGGATGCGCGGCGTAATAGCGAGAGCCCAGCAAACCCTTCTCCTCCGCCGTGCACGACAGGAACACGATCGAGCGGAGGAATCGGGTGCGCGTGCGCGCGAGGGTGAGCGCCGTCTCGAGGAGCGTGGCCGTGCCGGAGGCGTTGTCCATCGCGCCGTTGTAGATGCTGTCGCCGTTGATGGGCCGCCCGACGCCCACGTGGTCGAGGTGCGCGCTCAGCACCACGTACTCGTCCCGCAGCGCGGGATCGGTCCCGGGGAGGACCCCGACGACGTTCGGCGACTCGATCTCCGCAGTCTCGGTCGCGACCGTGGCGCGGATCGCGGCGGGAAGCGGGAACCTGGGCAGTCGCTCGCCGGTGCCCGCGAGCTGCAGCAGCTGCGCAAAGGTATGGCCCGATCCGGCGAAGAGCTTCTCGACGCGCGTCGGGTTGAACGTGACGGCGAGCTGCTGGCCGGCGGTCTCGTCCAGCGTCGAGTCGGCCAGGACCATCGAGGGCGCGAAGCGCGAGAGCATCGACCGTTCCCAGGGAATGTCCTGGCCGCGCGGATTCTGGATGGTCACGAGACCGACCGCGCCGGCCCGTCTCAGGGCCTCCCAGCGGACGGCCTGCAAGTGCGCCAGCAGAGGGCCAGGGATGGCCGGCGGTCCGCCCGACATCAGCACGACGACCTTGCCGCGCACGTCGAGGCCCTCGAGGTCGTCGTAGGAAAGCTCGGGAACGGTGAGTCCGTATCCAGCGAAAACGAGCGGCGCCTCGATGTGCGGCGCGGGGTTGATGCGCATACCCAGCGTCGCCTCGTCGCCGAGGACGATCGGCTCAACGGCACCGCCGTCGCGCACCAACGCGAGACTGGAGCGCTCCTCGACCACCCGCCTGGTGCGGAAGCGTACGGTCTGGAGGTAACCGTCCGTGCCGGCGGGCCGGAGGCCGGCGCGCCGGAACACGTCCGCGACGTACGCGGCCGCCCTGCGGTGCTCCGCGCTCCCCGTCTCCCTGCCGCGCATGCTGTCGTGGGCGAGGGTTGCCACGTGCCGCCACCAGTCCTCGGCCTGCGCGCGCGCCGCCTCGGGCGCACCGCCCACCCCGAACATCGCGACCGCGATCATCGCCATACCTCGCTGGATCTTCACGCTCCCTCCCATCCGTTCACGGCTCGCTTCCCAGTGCGTTGACGTCGTCGGTCGTGTCGATGTCCACCGCGCCCTGCTCGAACGACACGCGCACCACCCCGCTCCGGTGCTTCTCGATCACCTGCTTTGCGCCGTGATCGCCCGTGAGGAGCCGCAGCTCCCCGAAGAGCGAGTGGTCGAAGAGCGCCGGCACGCCGACAGTGCCCGCGTAGGCGCACGTGACCACCAGCGGATGCTGGGTCTCGTACGCGTCGATCAGCCGGCGGAGGAGGTCCGCAGAAACGCGTGGCTGGTCGCACGCCAGGAAGAGCGCCCCCCCCACCTCCTTGTCCTCACCGAGAGCGGCGAGGCCGGCGCGGATCGAGGTCCCGATCCCCTCGCTCCATTCGGGGTTCGTCGTGATCCGGAGTGGGAGGCCTTCCAGCTCGCGCCGCAGGAACTGCGCGTACGCACCGAGAACGACGACGACCGGGCCGGTCGCGGCCTCGAGCGCCGCATCGGCAACATGCCGGAGTAGGGTGCGGCCCTTATACAACAAGAGCTGCTTGGGCTGGCCCAGGCGGGTGGAGCCTCCTGCGGCGAGCACGATCACGCCGACCCTTGGGACGTCGCCTCGCTCAGCGCCGGTCGTGGATCGGTCCCTTCCGCTCGCGCAGCATCCCGCCGGCGCGCCCACCCAGCACCGCGCGGATCTCGCCGGCGATCGAGAGCGCGATCTCGCCCGGTGTCTCCGCGCCGATGTCGAGACCCACCGGCGCGTGGAGCTTGGCGAGCTGGACCAGGTTCGGCTCCTCGCCCCGCCCCTTGAGCTCGTCCAGCAGCCGCTGGGTCCGCGCCTTGGGGCCGAGCAGGCCAACGTAGCGCGCGTGCGAGGCGAGAAGCGTCTCGAGGAGGATGAGGTCGCGTGGGTAGTTGTGGGTCATCACGACGGCCGCGGTGCGGTCGTCTAGCGCGCCGAGGGGATCGTCCTTCTTCACGACGCGCACCTGCCAACCCATGGCGGCGCCGAGCTCGGCGAGGGGCGCGGTGTCGTTGCCGTCGCCGCAGGCGACGAGAGCGATGGGGCGGGGGACGTACTCGATGAGCACTTCAGCCGGGCCATCCGCGGTCGGATACTCGACCGCGTCCGACCGCTCTTCGCGCAGCACCCGCTCGGCATCGGTGAGGACCGAGCCGCCGAGGTCGCCGCCGCACAGGTCCCCGGCGGCGTCGCCGTCGGTTCGAAGCAGGAGCCGCGCGCCCACGGCGTGGCCCGATCCCTTCGGCGCGCGAAAGAGCGTGGCCACCGCGGCGGGCGCGCGGTCCCGCATCGCGCCTTCCATGAACGCGAGGTGCGCGGGGGCGCGCCCGGGCCGCGCCGGCTCCAGCAGCACGTCCAGCTTCGCGGCGCATCCCATGCCCAGGCCCCAGGGCGCGTCGTCGTTCTCCGTGAGGTCGTACGTCACGGCGATCGCCTCGCCGCTGGCCTGCACCTTCTCGGCGTGCGCCGCGACGTCCTTCTCGAGGCATCCGCCGCTGATCGCGCCCACCGTCGTGCCGTCCGGCAGCACCGCCATCCGCGCTCCCGGCCCGCGATAGGCCGAGCCCGCGACCTTCATGAGCGTGGCGAGCACCGCGGGCTTCCCCCCGGCGCCGGCCCGCTCGATGGCGGCGATGACGGTTTGCAATTCGGTCATGCCGTTCCCGGCTGATGGTGATGGAGGTTCAAGCTAGGGCCGGGGTGGGCGGCCGGGCAAGAAGCGGCGGCACCCCCGCCGGATCGTGGCTAGCGTGAGGCACCTCTGGCTTGGAGCGGCGAGTGTATTTCGCGGGGATCGATCAGCACACGCACAAGCGCTGCGGTCTAACGGCCGCCACCGCGCAGCCCGGCCCCCTGCAGGACTGGTACCAGGGCCGGCTCGCCCGGGGGATGCGAGAGGAGTTCGCGCGGGTGACGCTCACCCGCAAGCTCGCGGCGATCACGCTCCGGTTGTGGAAGAAAGGAGAGCGCTACGATCCGACCCAGCTGACGCAGCAAGCGCGCTAGCGCCTGGATCCCCGAGGCAACGGTGCGGGGGCGTTCC
>JACORV010000007.1 GCA_016179225.1 Gemmatimonadota bacterium
GGCTTGCCCATCAGCTGCTGTCCCAGCACGACCACGGTATCCGCGCCCAGCACCGGTGCGCCGGGATGACGCGCCGCGACTTGCAGGGCCTTCTCCCGCGCCAGCCGCACGGCGAAGCGCTCCGGCAGTTCCCCGGAGTCCGGCACTTCGGGAAGGTCGGACGGATCCACCCGGTGAGGAATGCCCAGCATCTCGAGCAGCTGGCGCCGGCGGGGAGAGGCAGAGGCGAGGATGATCACGTCACGACTGGAAGCGGTGTCCTCGGGTTCGAGCGCGCCATGGTGGAAGGTGCGGGAGAGGGCGGCGGGCGCCGCGCAGCGAGGCTCCCAGCGGTGGGGAGGGGTGAACTGTCAAGCAGCCGCAGCGAGCGGCGCCCGGCGCCCTCCCCCGCAAAAGCACCTCAACGCTCCAGCATGAGCGTCACCGGGCCGTCGTTCACCAGCTCCACGTCCATCATCGCGCCGAACCGGCCCGTCTCGACCGGCACGCCCTGGGCGCGCAGCAGCGCCACGAAGCGCTCGTAGAGGGGCTCGGCCACGGCGGGCGGCGCCGCGCCGGGGAAGGAGGGCCGGCGCCCCTTCACCGCGTCCCCGTAGAGCGTGAACTGCGAGATCACCAGCACGCCGCCGCCCACTTCGGCGAGCGGCAGGTTCATCTTCCCCTCGGCGTCGCCGAAGAGGCGCAGCACCGCGACCTTCTCGGCCATCCAGGCCAACGTCGCCTCGCCGTCGGTGGGCGCGAAGCCCGCCAGAACGAGGAAGCCGCGCCCGATCGCTCCCGTGGTGGCTCCGTCCACGCGAACGGCGGCGCGGCTCACGCGCTGCAGCACGACCCGCACCCGCTACTCCACCGTGACGCTCTTCGCCAGGTTGCGCGGCTGGTCCACGTTGCAGCCCCGGCGCACCGCCACGTAGTACGCCAGGAGCTGGAGCGGCACCGAGGTGAGGATCGGCGTCAGCATGTCCATGGTCTCGGGAATCGTGATCACGTGGTCCACCAGCGGCGTGATCGTGGTGTCCCCCTCCGTGACCACCGCGATCACCCGGCCGCCGCGCGCCCGCACCTCCTCGATGTTCGTGGGGATCTTGGCGTGCACGCCGTCCTTCGGCGCAATGAAGATCACCGGCATCAGCTCGTCGATCAGCGCGATCGGTCCGTGCTTCATCTCCGCCGCGGGGTACCCCTCCGCGTGGATGTACGAGATCTCCTTCAGCTTGAGCGCTCCCTCGAGCGCCACCGGGAAGTTGTAGCCGCGCCCCAGGTACAGGACGTTCGACACCCGCACGTACCGCTCGGCCAGCGCCTCGATCTCGGCCTTTTTCGCCAGCACGGCCTCGAGCTGCTCCGGCAGCCGGCGCAGCGCGCCCACGATCTCGCGCCCCTGCAGGATCGAGAGCGCCCGCAGCCGGCCCAGCTTGAGGGTGAAGAGCGCCAGCGCCCCGATCTGGCTCGTGAACGCCTTGGTGGACGCCACGCCGATCTCCGGGCCCGCGTGCAGGAAGATGCCGCCGTCCACCTCGCGCGCGATCGTGCTCCCCACCTGGTTCACGATGCCGATGGTGCGCGCGCCCCGCCCCTTCGCCTCCCGCAGCGCCGCCAGCGTGTCCGCCGTCTCGCCGGACTGCGAGATCACGATCACCAGCGTACGGTCGTCCACGATCGGGTTGCGGTAGCGGAACTCCGAGGCGTACTCCACTTCGACGGGGAGCCGCGCCACCTCCTCGAGCATGTACTCGCCGACCATCGCCGCGTGCCACGACGTCCCGCAGGCGGTGATCACGATCCGGTCGATCCGCGCGAGCTGCTCCTCGGTAAGGTTGAGGCCGCCGAGCCTGGCCGTGCCCTCCTCTTCCAGCAGACGGCCGCGCAGCGTGTTGCGCAGGCTCTCGGGTTGCTCGCAGATCTCCTTGAGCATGAAGTGCGCGTACCCGCCCCGCTCGATCGTCGCCAGGTCCCAGTCGATTTGGCTGATCTCCTTGGTGAGCGGCGTCGCGTGCCGGTCCCTGAGCTGGTAGCCCGTGGACCGCACCACCGCGAGCTCACCTTCGTCGAGGTACACCACCGACCGGGTGTGCGCGAGCACCGCCGACGCGTCGGACGCGACGAAGTTCTCACCGTCGCCCACGCCCACCAGGAGCGGGCTCCCCTTGCGCGCCGCGACGATCGTGCCGGGCTCGCGCGCCGAGATCACCGCGATCCCGTACGCCCCCTCCAGCTCGCGCAGCGCGGCGCCGACGGCGTCCTCGATCGACCCCGTATAGAATTGCTCGACCAGGTGCGCGATCACCTCGGTGTCGGTCTCGGAGACGAACCGGTGGCCCCGCTCGCGCAGCATGGTGCGCAGCGCGGTGCTGTTCTCGATGATGCCGTTGTGGACGACCGCGACCATGTCGCCGCAGTCGGTGTGCGGGTGGGCGTTCCTGGTGGTGGGCGCCCCGTGGGTGGCCCAGCGCGTGTGGGCGATGCCCGTGGTACCCTTGAGCGGCAACCGGCCGAGCTGCACTTCGAGCATCGCGATCTTCCCCGCCGCCTTGTGCACCACCAGCCGGCCGTCCACCACGACCGCGACCCCGGCCGAGTCGTAGCCGCGGTACTCCAGCCGCTTGAGCCCCTCCATAAGGAGCGGCACCGCTTGCTTCGGGCCGACGTATCCGACGATTCCGCACATCCCTCAGTTCCCCGCTTCCCCAAGCGCGGCTCGCCCGCGCTCGACCAGTTCGCGCGCCGCGGCTTCGGTCGGCGCCTCCGCGATGATGCGCACCACCGGCTCGGTACCGGACGGCCGCACGTGAATCCACCGGTCACGCGCCGCCAGGCGCAGCCCGTCCTGCCGATCCTCAGCCGCCCCTGGCAGCACACCGTGGAGCGCCTCGTAGACCACGGCGAGTGAGCCCGCCGGCCGGCCGACTTTGGCCTTAACGATAGCATATCGGGGCGCGGAGTTCACCACGGCCGACACAGGCTCACCCCGGGCGGCCAGGAGGGCCAGCGCCAGGGTCGCGGCCACCGGGGCGTCGCGTCCCAGATGCACGTCGGGCAGGATCACGCCGCCGTTCCCCTCGCCGCCGATCACAGCGCCCTGAGCCACCATGCGTTCCACGACGTTCGCCTCGCCGACCGGTGCCCGCTCCACCGTGATGCCGTGCGCGGCGGCCGCATCATCCACCACCAGGCTCGTGGAAAGGTTCGTCACCACCGCCCCGAGCCGGTGCGCCAGCACCACGCGAACCGCGAAGGCCAGCGTGTAGTCCTCGCCGATCGGCCGTCCCGCCTCGTCCACGATGGCGAGGCGGTCTACGTCGGGATCCACCGCGATGCCCACGTCGGCCTTCGTCTCGCGCACCAGTTCGCCCAACTCGCCCAGGTGCTCGGCGATCGGCTCCGGCTCGCGCGGGAAGCGGCCATCCGGCTCGAGATGGATGGCGCGGACCTCGCAGCGGAGCTCCTCCAGCAGCGCCGGCATGATCGTAGCCCCCGCCCCGCGCACGCAGTCCAGCGCCACGCGGAAGCGACGCGCGCGCACCGCGTCCAGGTCGAGCCACGACAGCGCCAGCAGCCGGTCGAGGTGCCGGCGCACCGCATCCTTGTCCCGGTGCACCGCCCCGGCGACGCCGCCGGGGCGCGGCCCGCCGGCGTCCACCAGAGCGAAGAAGGCCTCGGCTTCGCTCCTGGTGAGGAACCGGCCGCCGGGCCCGATGAACTTCAGCGCGTTCCATTCTACCGGATTGTGGCTCGCGGTGACCACGATGCCACCGGCGAGGCCCATCGTCTCGACCGCGAGCTGCGCGGTGGGCGTGGGCACCATGCCCAGATCGAGCACGTCCGCGCCCGCCGACGCGAGCCCCGAGGCCGCGGCGGCCGCGAACGCCGGACCGGACTCCCGCGAATCGCGCGCCAGCGCCACCGCGCGCCCGCCGCGTTCCAACAGGAACGCGCCGAAGGCGGCGGCGTAGCGCGTCACGAGAGCGGGAACCAGGTCCACCCCTACGATGCCGCGGAGGCCGGACACCGACCGCATCAGGGACGCGCTCAGCGGGCCAGGGCCGCCAGCGCCGCCTCGTGGAGCGCGCCGACCTCTATGGGCGTTTGCATGGGCAGCCGCGCGGGGTCGGGGAAGGCGCGAAGGAACGCCGCGACGGCCTCGGCGTCGAACTGCGTGCCGGCGCAGGCGCGCAGCTCGGCGATCGCCGCCTCGACGGGACGCGCGGTCCGGTACGGCCGGGCCGACGTCATCGCGTCGAAGGTGTCCGCCACCGCGGTGATGCGCGCCACCGGCGGGATCGCGTCCCCCTTGAGGCGGTCCGGAAGGCCAAGCCCGTCCGGGCGCTCGTGGTGCGACCGGACGATCTCGAGCACCAGTGGATGCTCCTTGACCAGCGGCGCGAGGATCCGCTCCCCGATGATAGGGTGCTCCATGATGTGCAGGTACTCCTGGTGGTCGAGCCGGCCCGGCTTGTGGAGGACCGACTCGCGCACCCCGATCTTGCCGATGTCGTGCAGCTCGCCGCCGAGCTTCACTTCCCCGACCAGGTCAGCATCGAGACCCATCGCCGCCGCCGCGGCGGCGGCGTATGCCGACACCCTTGCCGAGTGCCCGCGCGTGTACGGGTCCTTGGCCTCGAGCGCGTGCGCCAGCGCCTGCACGCCCTCGACGAACAGCTCCTCGATGCGCAGAGCCTGTTGGCGGACTTTGGTCTCGAGATTGAGCTGGTAGTCGCGGTTTTCGAGGATCAGGCGGCGCTTTTCGAGCGCCTGCCGCACCCGCGCGACCGCCTCCTCGACCTGGAACGGCTTGCCCAGGTAGTCGAGCGCGCCCTGGTTGAGGCACGAGACCGCCGTCCGCACTTCCGTCACCGCGGTGACCATCACCACTCCCGTGTCCGGCCATCGCTTACGCACCTCGGCGAGCAGCGCCGTGCCGTCCATTTCCGGCATGTGGATGTCGCTCAAGACCAGGTCCGCCGGCTCCTGCGCGAGCAGCTCCAACGCCTCGCGACCCGACGCGGCCTCCCGACACACGTGCCCCTGCCCCCTCAGCAGGCGCACCAGGACCTGTCGCAGCGGCGCCTCGTCGTCCACGACCAGGCAGCGAACCGGTGGTGATGCCGTCATGGGGCGAACCCTAGACCTCGCGATGGGTGCATGTCAACCCGCGTCCCGCTTGCTGGGGCCTCCGCCCCGGTGTAAGGTTCGGCTGCCAACCATGTCGCCGAGCCCCGCATGACCCGCACCGCCGATCGCGACCTGACGCTCGGCCTCGCCACCCGCGCCGTCCACGCCGGCCAGGAGCCCGAGCCGCTGGCCGGCTCCGTCACCCTGCCGATCTTCCAGACGTCGACGTACGTGCAGGAGGGCATCGGCAAGAACCGGGGCTACGACTACGCGCGGACGGTGAATCCGACGCGCCAGGCCCTGGAGCGCAACGTCGCCGCGCTCGAGGGCGGCACCCACGGCCTCGCCTTCGGCTCCGGCATGGGCGCCATCCACGCGGTGCTCACGCTGCTCTCGGCCGGCGATCACGTCGTGTGTGGCGAGAACGTCTACGGCGGGACGCACCGCCTGATGGACAAGATCCTCTCCCGCATCGGCCTCACGTTCACCTTCGTGGATACGCGGGAGGTCGACACGGTCGCGCCGGCGCTCACGCCGAAGACCAAGATGCTCTTCGTCGAGACGCCGACCAATCCGCTGATGCGTCTCGCCGACCTGGCCGCGCTGGGCGACCTTGCCCGCGGCCGCAACCTGCTCTTCGTCGTGGACAACACCTTCGCGACGCCGGTGTTCCAGCGTCCCTTCGAGTTCGGCGCCGACATCGTCCTGCACTCGACCACCAAATACCTGAACGGTCACTCGGACATGGTGGGCGGCATCGTGGCCGTGAAGCGCGACGACCTCGCCGAGCAGCTCCAGTTCATCCAGAAATCGGTCGGCGCGGTGCCCGGACCCTTCGACTGCTGGCTGGCGCTCCGTGGAACGAAGACCCTCCCGCTGCGCATGAAGAAGCACGACGAGAACGGGCGGCGCGTCGCGGAATGGCTCGCGGCGGATCGGCGCGTCCAGACGGTCTTCTACCCCGGCCTCCCGTCCCACCCGCAGCACGACCTCGCGTGCCGTCAGATGATGGGCTTCGGCGGGATGCTCTCGATCGAGACCGGATCGCTCGAGCGGGCGCGCCGCATCGTCGAGCGCACCCGGCTCTTCGCCCTCGCGGAGTCCCTGGGGGGCGTCGAGAGCCTCATCGGCCACCCGGCGACGATGACGCACGCCGCCGTCCCGCCCGCCATGCGGCAGGCGATGGGCCTGACCGACGGCCTGGTGCGGCTATCCGTCGGCATCGAGGACGCCGACGACCTGATCGCCGACCTGGACCAGGCGCTCGGATCGTAGTGGAACGCGGCTGAAACGCCGGTCGCGCCGGCGCGTAGGGGAATGGGTCCTGAGAACGGAGCACCGATGACCGACGAACCGGAGAACCTGCCCTCGCGACGCCCGCGCACGGTTCTCACGCAGATTTCCCCCCGCGCGTGGGAGCACCCGGCGGATCGCGCAGCGCTCAACACCCTCCGCGCCATCCCCGGCGTGGATGAGGTCATCAAGAAGATCTTCGGCTTCTTCGGGGAGCGGGGCGTCCGCCTGATCTTCCAGGCCAACGCCGTCCGCGTGGGCCCCACGCAGTTCCCCCGCGTGCACCGCGCCTTCACGGACGTCTGCGCGACGATGGATTGGGAGCCGCGGCCGGATCTCTTCATCTCGCAGACGCCGCTCGTGAATGCAGGCGCCTTCGGCATGGATCGGCCCTTCATCGTGCTCAACTCGGGTGCGCTCTCGCTGCTCGACGACGAGGAGCTGCACACCATCCTCGGCCACGAATTGGGCCACGTCATCAGCGGGCACTCGCTCTATCGCACCATTCTCGCGATCATCCTGACCTTCGGTCTCCGGAACCTGCCGTTCCTGGCAGGCATCGCGATCCTGCCGATCCAGATCGCCTTGCTCGAGTGGTACCGGAAGAGCGAGCTCTCCTCCGATCGCGCCGGGTTGCTGGCCAGCCAGGATCCCATCGCCTCCATGAGGATGTTCATGAAGCTGGCGGGCGGCGGGAAGCTGGAGGAGATGGACCTCGACGCCTTCATGGTCCAGGCGAAGGAGTACGAAGAGGGCGGTGACGCCATGGACACCGTCTACAAGGTCATCAACACGCTTTTCGTGACCCATCCGTTCCATACGCTGCGCGCCTCGGAGCTGCAGCGGTGGGTGGTGGGCGGCGATTACGACCGGATCCTGCGCGGCGAGTACCCGAAGCGCGGCGCCGACGACGAGAGGCGCCCGTTGGCCGACGACATCGGCGAGGCCGGCAAGTACTACGCCGACCAGGCGCGTGAGACGGTGGAGTCGGTCGCGGAAGTGGCCAGGAAAGCCCGTGACGCCTTCATGAGCGCGTTCAAGGGGCCGTCCAGCCGGTGAGAGTCTTGGTGGTCGGTGGTGGAGGACGAGAGCACGCCCTGCTCTGGGCCCTCCACCGCGACGCGCCGGACGCCACGTTCTTCTGTCTCCCCGGCAACGCCGGCACCTCCCGACTCGCCCAAAACATCCCTGGCAAACCGACCGATGTCGACGCCGTAACGGCCGCCGCCCGGGAACGGCGAGTGGACCTCGTCGTCGTAGGCCCCGAAGCGCCCCTGGCCGCCGGCCTCGCCGACCGGCTGGCTAAAGAGCGCATCGCCACCTTCGGCCCCTCCGCCGCCGCAGCCCGGATCGAGTCCTCGAAAGCCTTCGCGAAGACCCTGATGGTGAAGCACCGTGTTCCTACGGCCGCGGCACGGAGCTTCACCGAGCTCAGCCAGGCAACTCGCTACATTGGGAGCCACCCCGAGCCCCTCGTGGTCAAGGCGTCTGGACTCGCGGCGGGCAAAGGGGCCGTGGTGTGCCGCACCCGCGCGCAGGCGCGTACCGCGGCGACTTCCATGCTGCGGACGGGAGCACTAGGGGAGGCCGGCGCCGAGATACTCGTCGAGGAGTATCTCAGTGGGGAGGAACTCTCCGTCCTGGCCATAACAGACGGGGAGCACTTCGCCATTCTCCCTCCGGCACAGGATCACAAGCGCCTCGGCGAGGGCGATACGGGACCGAACACTGGTGGAATGGGAGCATATTGTCCTGTTGGCATTGCCTCGCCGGAACTGCTCAGGCGGATCGCCGACGAAATCATCGAGCCCGTCCTCGAGGCGCTTCGAATCGAGGGAGCACCTTATAGGGGAACGCTTTACGCAGGCCTCATGATCTCCAGTTCAGGAGCACCATCAGTAATTGAGTTTAACTGCCGTTTTGGTGATCCTGAGGCACAGGCGATACTTCCCGTGCTCCCGGATGGGATTCTGCCTGTGCTCCGGCTCATTGCCGAGGGGGGGTGGATGCCGGCCGGACTGAAGCTGGGGCATGCCCGGGGAGCGGCGGTGGCCACTGTGCTTGCGGCTGAGGGGTACCCCAATGCTCCCAAGCAGGGCGCTGAAATCTCAGTCCCGCCCGACCTGGAGGCGGACGGCGACGTGCTCATCTTCCACGCCGGAACCGCCGCGGACGCACAGGGCCGTCTCCGGGTCACCGGGGGACGAGTGCTGGCCGTGACCGCAACCGCCCCATCGGTGGCGGCCGCGGCCGCCCGGAGCCGGGATGCGGCGGAGCGGATCCACTTCGACGGAAAGCAGTACCGCAGGGACATCGGTTGGCGAGAGATCGCCCGGGGGCGTTGAATCCGGTGCCCGAGCTCCCCGAAGTCGAAACCATCGCCCAGGACATCCGCCCCTACGTCGAGGGACGCCGCATCGTCCGGGTGAGAGTCCTCAAGCCGGACATCCTGCGCCGCATCCCCGGGTCCACCTTCATGCGCCGCCTGACGGGCCGGCGCGTCCGGTCCGTCAGTCGCCGGGCGAAGCACGTGGTCCTCACCCTGGACAGCGGCGACCGGCTGGTGGTGCAGCCGGGAATGACCGGCTCCCTCTCGGTCGCGAACGGAACGGCCCCCACCGATCCTTACGTCACGATCTCGTTCGCGCTCGATTCCGGGAAACGCCTCCTTCACCGCGACGTGCGCCGCATAGGCGCGGTGTACCTCCACGCACCGGCGGCCTGGGCCGCCTACGACCGGGCGCTGGGCCCCGAGCCTCTCGATCCCGCGTTCACGCCCGAGCGGCTCGCGCTCGCCCTCGCGAATGGGCGCCTCGCCGTCAAGAAGGGCGTGATGGACCAGCGCCGTCTGGCCGGTGTAGGCAACATCTACGCGAACGAAGCGCTGTGGCTCGCCCGAATCGACCCGTCGCGGCAAGCCGCTGCGCTCACCTTGCGCGAGGTGCGGCGCCTGCACGGTGCGATCATCCGGATCCTGCGGCGCGCCATCGAGGGCCGGGGGACCACCATCCGCGATTACCGCACCGGTACGGGGCAGCGTGGCACCTTCCAGGCGCGCCTCGCCGTGTACGGCCGTGCGGGTCGCCCCTGTCCCCGGTGCGGCCGCCGCATCGTCCTAACACACGTCATCGACGCCCGGGCCACGTACTTTTGTCCGGGATGCCAGCGCTAGCCTTCGCGCCGGCGCCGGCTGCGCCTCCCACGCTGGAGGCGCTGCGCGCCCACGTGCGCGCCGCCGCCGCCCGCCGGCCCGGCGTGTACGAGTTCCTCGACGAGGCCGGCCGCGTCTTCTACGTCGGCAAGGCCAAGGACCTCCGCTCGCGCGTGCTGTCGTACTTCAGCGCGCCTTGGCCCGAGTCGAAGAGCGCGCTCCTGATCCGCAGCGCCGCCGACATCAGCTGGCGGTATCTGCCGAGCGAGTTCGCGGCGCTGCTAGAGGAGCTTCGGCTCATCGGCCGCCTGCGGCCCGCCTACAACGTGCGCGGCAACCTTTCGCGCGCACGACTCGTCTTCCTGAAGCTGACGATGGGCGCCGCGCCGAAGCTCCGCGTCACCGACCACACGCGCGACCGGAGCGCCCGCTACTACGGCCCGTTTCGCGGCCGGGAAATGGCGGTGCAGGCGGTGCGCACCCTGAGCGATCTCCTGGGACTGCGCGACTGCGCCGACGCGCAGCCCATCGTCTACGGGGACCAGGCTGGCCTGTTCGATGTGGTGCTCACCCCGGCCTGCTACCGGCACGACCTCGGCACGTGTCTCGGCCCGTGCGCCGCCCGCTGCTCCGCCGACGCTTACCGGGCGGCGGCACTTCGAGCCGCGGACTTCCTGGAAGGGCGTTCGGCCCACCCGCTCGACAAGGTGTTGGACGCCATGGCGGACGCCTCGGCCGAGTGCGCCTACGAGCGCGCTGCTGCCTGGCGCGACCGGCTGGACTCGCTCGAGTGGCTGTTCGGTGCGGTCGCGCGGCTGCGCGCCGCCGTAGAGGGGTTGAGCTTCGTCTACGGCGTGAAGGACCGTGCCGGTGGAAGCGACGACCGCGTATACCTGATCCGCCACGGCGTGGTGCGCGCCGAAGCAGCCTGGCCCCGGACGCCGATCGAGCAGGCCGCCTTCGCGGGCGAGGTGCGGCGCCACACCCGCGAAAGCGAGCCGGCGCCCGCCGCGCGGAGCGGGGCGGAGATGGACCAACTGATGTTGGTGATGAGCTGGTTCCGGCAGCACCCCCAGGAGTTCGAGGCGGCCTCGCCGTACGACCGCTGGATGGCGCCTGACTGACGCCGCCTGACCGTCGCCTTGCGCTTCCTGGCGACGAGCGAATCTTCAGTGATCGGCACCCACCACCCGGCAGCAACATTCGAGGTAAGCGATGCGCTACCGAACCCTCACCACGCTCCTCGCGCTCGGTCTCACGGGGCCCCTCGCGGCGCAGCAGCCGAGCCCCGGCGAGCGCCTCCCCGTCGTGAGGTATGTCCTGCCCAACGGTATGACGTTCCTGTTGCTTCGGCGCGAAGGCGCCCCCACCGTGTCGTTCGTCACCCAGTTCCGCGCCGGCGGCGTGGACGAGTGGACCGGCATCTCGGGGACGGCGCACCTCTTCGAGCACATGCTCTTCAAGGGGACGCCGACCCTCGGCACGCGCGACTACGCGGCTGAGCTCGTGATGTTCCCACGCATCGACGCGGTGGCCGACTCGCTCACCGCCGAGTTCCGCAAGGGCGCCCTGGCGGACAGCACCGTGTTGAGACGCCTCCGTGATCGGCTCCGCCAGCTCGAGGACTCCGCCCGCCAGTACGTGGTGAGCAACGAGCTCGACCGGGTCCTTACGCGGAACGGCGCGGTGCGGCTCAACGCCTCCACCTTCAACGACGGCACGAACTACTACTTCGCTCTCCCGTCGAACCGGGCCGAGCTGTGGTTCGTGCTGGAGGCCGACCGCATTCGAAACCCGGTCCTCCGCGAGTTCTACTCGGAACGGGACGTCGTCATGGAGGAGCGCCGCCTGCGCGTGGAAACCCAGCCGGTCGGCCTGCTGCGCGAGGAGTTCCTCCAAGCGGCCTTCCGCGCGCACCCGTATGGGCGCCCGGTCGTCGGCGTGGCGAGCGAGATCCAGACGGTTTCCCGCGGCGCGACCGAGGAGTATTTCCGCCGCTACTACGGGCCGAACAACTCGGTGGTCGCGATCGTGGGCGACATCGACACGGCGCAGATCAAGCAGTGGGCCGACCGGTACTTCGCCGGCATCCCCGCCGGCGAGCCCTACCGTCCGGTGGTGACGCAGGAGCCCCCGCAGCGCGGCGAGCGGCGCATCGAGGTCGAGTACGACGCGAACCCCGTGGTGATGATCGGCCACCACGTCCCGAGCGCGATGCACCCCGACTCCCGGGCGCTGGTGATGCTGGCAAATCTGCTGACCGGCGGCCGCACCTCCCGCCTCGTCTCGCGCCTCGTGGTCCGCGACCGCGTCGCCGCCAACATCTCGGCGGGCACCCAGCCGGGGTCGCGCTACCCGCGGCTCTTCACCTTCACCGGCGTCCCGATCGCCCCGCACACGACGCAGGAGATCGAGTCCGCCGTGTACGAGGAGCTGGAGCGCCTCCAGCGCGAGCCGCCGACCGACTACGAGATGCAGCGCATGCGCAACCAGGTCGAGGCCACCTCGATCGGGCGGATCGAGGACGCCTTCTTCCTAGCGCTCCAAACGGCGAGCAGCGAGGCGCTGTACGGGGACTGGAGGCAGTCGTTCCGCTTCGACGCGGCGAACCTCGCCGTGACGCCCGCGGACATCCAGCGCGTCGCGCGAACCTACTTCTCGCGCAGCAACCGCACCGTGGCGACGCTCGTCCGCCCGCCGCGGCCCGCCGCCGGGAGGACCAACTGATGCGTGCCACGCTTCGCCCCGAAACGCCGCGCGTGGCGAGCCGCGCCACGGCGCCGCGCCGGCTCCTCGCGCTGAGCACCCTCATCGTGGCCGCCGCCGCCACCTCGTCCGGGCCCCTCGCCGCCCAGGACACGCGCGAGACGGTGCGCGCCCTCGAGGCGCGCTTCCCCGCGCTCCGCTTCAACCCGCCGACGCCCCGTGAGGCCCGGCTCTCCAACGGCGTGCAGGTCTTCCTCCAGGAGGACCACACGGTCCCGACCCTGTCCGTGAGGGTGGTCGGACGCTTGGGCACGTCCAACCTACCGGACTCCCTGTGGGCCGCGGCATGGCAGGCCGACGGGCTGCTGCGCACCGGCGGCACGACGACCCTCACGCCCGACTCGGTGGACAAGCTGATCGAGTTCTACGCCCTCAACGTCGGCTTCAGCACGGGCCAAGAGAACTCTAGCGCCTCGGCGAGCGGCCTCTCGCGGTACCGTGACGTCATGCTCGACCTGCTCTTCGACATGATGCGCAACCCGCGGAACGACACTTCGCGGATCCGCGAGACCGTGGGCCAGGTGGAGGAGTCGTGGCGCCGCCGGAACGACCAGCCCGCGTCGATCCTCGGCCGCGCCTGGAGCCAGGTGATTTTGGGCGACCACCCGTTCGCCCGCAGCCTGGTCACGCCGGAGGAGGCGCACGCCTTCACGCCCGAGCGGCTTCGCTACGTGCAGGGCCTGCTCTTCTGTCCCGACCGGTTCATCATCGGTGTCGTGGGCGACTTCGATCAGCGCGCGATCCTGGCTAAGCTCGAGAGCCTCTTCCGCGGTTGGGGACGCTGTCCGCCGGGCACCCGCGAGACGCCTCCCGTGCGCTACGCCGAGGGGCCGCGCATCGTGCTCATCGAGCGCGACATCAACCAGACCAACCTACGGATGGGCCACACCGGCGGCCTGCGCGTCGCGAACGCACCGGACTACTTCGCCTCCCAGGTCGCCGACTTCCTGCTGGGTGGCGGCGGCGGCTTCAACTCGCGTCTCCTCCAGCGCGTGCGCAGCGACTCCGGCTTCGCCTACAGCGTCTTCTCCAACTGGGGCGCGGAGACGCGCCGAGAAGGGCAGTTCTTCGCGGGCGCGCAGACCCGCGCCGACAAGACCGTGGCGGCGCTTTCCCTCATGTGGAACGTGATCGGTTCGATGGTGGCGCAGCCGGTGACGGCCGAGGACGTGCAGCTCGCCAAGGACAACGAGATCAACTCGTTCGTCTTCGGTTTCGAGAACGCCTCGCAGATCGTCGGGCGTCAGATCTCGTACCGGATCGACGGCCTACCGCCAACCTGGTTCAACATCTACCTCCAGGGCATCCAGGCAGTCACGCCGGAGCAAGTGCGTCAGGTGTCGGAGCGCTACCTGCATCCCGACCGGATGATCACCGTGGTGGTCGGAAAGCCGAGCGCGTTCGACGCGCCGCTCTCCACCCTGGGGCCGGTAACGACGATGACGCTGGAGGAGATCCACCGGTAGCGCCGCGTCGCCTTCTTGCCACATCCGGCTTCGGCCGCCGCGGCCCCCGCCGCCCTCGTACCCTATGCTGCTGGTTCCTGCACTCTGACTTTGCCGCACGAGCGCCAGCCGATCCCGCGACTGGGCCCAGCGGGGCCCTTCACCGTAGGCTAGGGTGGGGCCGCGTTTTTCTGCACCGCGGTGCACGGGACGGGTTATGCGCGGGCATGGGGCCGGTGAAGGTTGGGGGCGACCGCGCTGGAGGCCGGTGTGCAGCAGAAGACGAAACTCTTGCATTCGTTGCGGGCCAATCTGCGGCTACGGCATTTTAGCCCGCGCGCTGAGGAGGCCTACGTGTCGTGGGTTCGGCGGTTCGTGAGGTATCACGGGCTGCGACACCCGCGGGAGCTTGGAGAGCGGGAGGTGGTCAGCCACCTGACCCACCTGGCGGTGGAGCGGCAGGTCTCGTTGTCCACCCAAGGGCAGGCGTTCGCGGCGCTGCTCTTCCTGTACCGGGGCCACCGCGACGTATCCACGACGATGATGTACACGCCGTCCTGAACCGGGGTGGGAGAGGGGTTGAGAGCCCGGCGGATGTGTTGGGGGCGCGCCTGGGCCCGCGGGACCGGATGGAGGCGCCACTGGGCTCCGCAGCCTTCCCGGAATAGGCTGCGGAGAGTAACGTTGTTGGGGATTGGCCTATCGGGCGGGTAGTCCGTCCGCAGGTCCAATTGCAAGTTAGGCTGCCCCTCTGTCACAGTCTCCAGGGCCATGTCCCTTGCGGATCGCATCGCCCTGGCGGACCCAGCACAAACACCTTCACTCCAGCAGCCCGCCCAGCGTCCACGACTCGGATCAGGTCGCCATAGGTGAGCGATGGCGACGTGACCAGGTAGACGACTTTCGCTGCCCGATGCTCATAGTGGGCCGCCAGGACCGCTGCAAGCTCAGCGCGTACTAGGGTTCTACGGTTCAGCCGTACGCCGGCTAGATCGGTGCTCAGCACAGTGAGATCGGAGTCGTGCCCGCAGTACAGTACAGATCGCTCCGGAATCAGTTGGAGGTCGACCACGCGCCTCACTGGCGAATACACCACGGGTAGGGCCGCCACGCCTACAATGATTCCGGCAGTATAGGCCCACGTGCCCCACAGCCGATTGACTTCCGCAAGCTTCGCCATGGCGCCATCCGGGTTGCTGGCGCTACCATGCTAGTACTTGCGCGTTGCAGTCAGATTGCCGCAACATTACAGGGCCGTGTCATGGAGGTGAGGGTACGGTGTGTTGGGGGCAGCCTAACAAGTGCATGAAGCTGGCGAGCCGGCTGGCCGCGCTGGCGGCATCGTCTGCCATGCAGTATCGTTGGCTCAGCGCGGCCAAGGCGCCGGCTCGCAGCTTATGCACGGGTCGTTAGGCAGCCC
>JACORV010000008.1 GCA_016179225.1 Gemmatimonadota bacterium
GACCTCACCAGTAAACTCGCCGGCGCCCACCCCTCCATCACCCATCACAAGAACCTAACACGTGCGCGAGCCGGAGAGGACAGGGCAAGGAGTGGGCTTGCAGGCGCCAAGGCGCCAAGTGGTTTGCAGTTCCCAGTCGGCAGCCTATTGTCGGAACCGATGAAGGGATCTTCACTACACCCTTACGCGTTTCTCAGACACGAAGTTGACGCGCCGGTTAGTTTGCACGCCGAAGGTTTGGGAAGGGAGCAGGCATGAGCTGGCCGTTCGCGGACCGGTGGGACCGCGCGCTGACGTACGAGCAGTTCGTCGAGAAATCGAATGAGCACTGCCAGTTGTGGACGGGGGTGTACCGCACCGCCCGCATACCGGACTGGGCCATCGATCGAGTCGCCGAGTTGGGCGAGCGGTTCCGCGTGGTCCTACTCGCGGAGGACTGGTGCGGCGACGCGACCAACACCGTTCCGGTCCTGGCGAAGTGGGCGGAGCTGTCGCCGAACGTCGAGCTGCGCATCCTCCGGCGCGACGAGCATCCCGAGATCATGAACCGCTACCTCACCAACGGCGCGCGCGCGATTCCCGTCGCCATCCTGCTGAGCGAGTCTATGGAAGAGCTGGGCTGGTGGGGGCCGCGGCCGGCGGAGCTCCAGGCGTGGGTCCTGGACCAGCTCGGCGCGGGACGGAACAAGCAGGACTACTACCCCGAGGTCCGGCGGTGGTACGCGAGGGACAGGGGTGAAACGACGCTTCGCGAGGTGCTCGAGGTGCTGGAGCGCGTGCGCGCGGACTCCGGCTCCCGGCGCGCCTAGAGCCTCCCGCAGGAACCTTCTCCCCGATTGAATTGCGGGCGCCGGGAGCGTCCGGCCGCGCGCTGCATGGCGCGCGAAATGACGCTATCTTCTGCGCCATGACCGACGTCGTCGCCCTCGCCGCGGAGCTCGTCTCCCTGGAGTCCCCGACCGGCGCCGAGGGGCCGGCCGTGGACTTCGTGGCGCGTTGGCTGGTCTCCCGCGGCTGGAACGTCACGGTGCAGGAAGTGACGGAGGGGCGCGGGAACGTGTGGGCGTCGCGCGCCGGGGGCGGGGTCACCTTCTCCACCCACCTCGACACGGTGCCGCCGTTCGTGCGGCCCGACCTCCACGACGGCCGGCTCTACGGCCGTGGCGCTTGCGACGCCAAGGGGATCGCTGCCGCGATGATGGTGGCCGCCGAGCGGCTCGCGAGCCGCGGGGAAGAACGGGTAGACCTCCTCTTCGTGGTCGGCGAGGAAAAGGGCTCGGACGGCGCGCGGGCGGCGAACCGCCTTCCCACCACGAGCCGCTTTCTCATCTTTGGCGAGCCGACCGAGAGCAAGCTCGCCACGGGCGCTCGGGGCTCGCTGCGTGTCACGCTGCTCACCCGGGGCCGCGCGGCGCATTCGGCGTATCCCTACCTTGGCGAGTCGGCCATCCTGGCGATGCTGGCCGTGCTCCAGGAGATCCAGCGGCTCCCACTTCCCGCCGACGAAGTGCTCGGCGAAACCACGGTCAACATCGGCACGATACGGGGCGGCACCGAGGCCAACGTGATCCCCGACAGCTGCGAGGCGGAGCTGATGTTCCGGCTGGTCGGCGACGTTGAGGGGCTGAAGAAGCTGGTGGAGGCGAGCGTCGCGGGGCGGGCCGAGATCGCCTACGGGTCGTATACGCCGCCGGCGCCGCGCTGCCACACCGTTCCGGGCTTCGCGGCCGCGCCGGTGGCGTACGCGACGGACGTGCCGCTGCTCGACCGCTGGGGCACGCCGCTCCTCTTCGGCCCGGGATCCATCCACGTCGCGCACACGGCCGAGGAGCACATCGAAGTGCGCGAGCTCTTGGAGAGTGTCGACGCGTATGAGCGTCTTGCCGGTATCCTCCTCGCGGGCTGAGCCCGCGGCGACCGCCGCGCCCGAGCCGCGCGTGAAGATCCCCGTAGCCGTCCTGGGCGCGACCGGCGCGGTGGGGCAGACGTTCGTGCAGCTCCTGGACGCTCACCCGTGGTTCCGGCTCGCCGCAGTCGCGGCATCGGAGCGCTCCGCGGGCAAGACGTACCGGGAGGCGGCGCGCTGGATCGGCGGCGAGATGCCGCGGGCCGCGGCGACGCTGTCCATCCTCCCGTGCGATCCGGCCGCCGTGGACGCGCCGGTGGTCTTCTCCGCGCTCGACGCCGCGGTGGCAGGGGAGATAGAGGCGGCCTTCGCGCGCGCGGGACGCATCGTGCTGAGCAACGCGCGCCATTACCGGTTGGAGCGCGACGTTCCGTTGCTCATCCCCGAGATCAATCCGGACCACCTGGCGCTGCTCGAGGCGCAGCGCGCGGCCCGCGGGTGGAGCGGTGGCATCGTCACAAACGGGAACTGCGCGGGCATCGTGATCGCGATGGCGCTCGCGCCGCTCCACCAGGTGTTCGGCGTCCGGCAGGTCTTCGCGACGACGATGCAGGCGGTCTCGGGCGCCGGCTATCCGGGCGTCCCGTCCCTCGACATCCTCGGCAACGTGATCCCGTTCATTGAAGGGGAGGAGGAGAAGATCGAGCGGGAAACGCAGAAGGTGCTCGGACGTTTGGAGCGCGGTGTCCTGCATCCCGCGCCCTTCGCCGTGAGCGCGCACGCGAACCGCGTCCCGGTGGAGCACGGGCACACGGCCTGCCTGTCGGTGGCGCTGGAGAAGAAGGCGACGCCCGACGAGGCGGCTCGGGTGCTCCGCGAGTGGCGCGGCGCCGTCGCCGATCTCGACCTGCCGAACGCGCCCGTACCACCGCTCGTCGTGAGCGATGCGCCCGACCGGCCGCAGCCGCGGCGCGATGCGTGGGCGGGGAACGGCATGGCCGTCGTGGTGGGGCGGGTGCGCAGTGATCCGATCCTGGACCTCAAGCTCGTCGCCTCGGGGCACAACACCATCCGGGGCGCGGCGGGCGCTTCGATCCTCAACGCCGAGCTGATGCTCGCGCGCGGCCTGCTCACGGGCGCGTGATCGTCGTCAAGTTCGGCGGCACGTCGGTGGGCGACGCCGACGCCATCCGGCGCGCCGCGGCCGTCACGCGCTCGCGACTGGAGCGCCGGCCCATCGTGGTCGTCTCGGCGCTCGCGGGGACGACGAATGCGCTGCTCGCCATCGCGGACCACGCGGTGCGCGGCCAGCTCATCGTCGCGCTGCGAGAGGTCGAGGGGATGCGCGCGCGCCACCTCGCCGCGGCGGATGAGCTGCTGGGGAGCGGTGCCCCGGCCGACGACGTGCGCGGCGAGATCAGCGCCACCTGCGACGAGCTGGCGAGCCTCGCCGAAGCGCTCTCGGTGCTGGGCCACCTCACGCCGCGCAGCCAGGACGCCATCGCCGCCATCGGTGAGCAGTTGTCGCCGTGCCTGGTGACGGCGGCGTTCGCGGCGTGCGGCCTTCCCGTCGAGCTGGTGGACGCGCGGCGCGTCATGATCACCGACGAGAGCTTCACCCGCGCGGCGCCGAGGACCGAGGTGATCGCGCGCGCGGCGCGGGAGACGCTCCTCCCGCACGTCGAGGCCGGCCGCGTCCCGATCATTGGCGGGTTCATCGGCGCGACGGAGCAGGGCGTCACGACCACGCTGGGCCGCGGCGGCTCCGATTACAGCGCGGCGCTCCTCGGCGCGGCGCTCGAGGCGGAGGCAATCGAGATCTGGACCGACGTGGACGGCATGCTCACCGCCGACCCGGGCGTGGTGCCCGCCGCGCGGCTCCTCGAGCAGCTTCGGTTCGACGAGGCGTCGGAATTGGCGACCTTCGGCGCCAAGGTCCTGCATCCCAGCACCATCGCGCCGGCGGTGCGACGCGGCATCCCGGTGCTCGTCTACAACGCGCACCGTCCGGAAGGCAGGGGGACGCGCATCACCAC
>JACORV010000010.1 GCA_016179225.1 Gemmatimonadota bacterium
CCTCACCCGCACTCGCTGTACCCGCACACGTGACACTTCACGCACCCCTCGGCGAACTCCAGCTGCGAGCCGCAATCCGGGCAGGCGCCGAGCAGGTTGGGCTCGTCCACGCTGCCCGCGGCGGGCTGCGCTTGCGCGCCGTGGATCGAGGGCGCGCTGGTGATCGGCCGGACCACAGCCTCCTGGCGCGGCGCCGGCGAGAGGAGGTCCTGCTGCACCCCCTCGTGCTTCTCCTGCATCCACTTCTCGATGGCGATGCCGATCGCGTCCGGCACGCTCATCACCTTGCTCGGCCCGAGCCCGATTACCTTGTCCGAGCTGATGCCGCGCAGCTGCCGGTGGATCTCGCTCATCGGGATGCCGGAGCGCAGCGCCAGCGAGATCAGTCTCCCGATCGCCTCCACGTCGGCCATGAGAGGCGCGCCCGCCTTGCCCAGCGAAATGAACACCTCGAACGGCTGGCCGCGGTCGTCCTCCGTGATCGTCACGTACGCCGTGCCCAACGGCGTCTCGATGCGGCGCGTCATGCCGTGCAGTAGGTCCGGCCGCGAGCGCTTCTGTCGTCGCTGCGCGTTCTCGGCCTCGACCTCGTGCAGCTGCCGCCGCAGCCGCTGCATCTCGGCCTCCAGCTCCGCGATGTGCCCCCTGGCCTCCGCCAGCTCGCGCTCCACGTCGGTCGCCGGCCGCGCCTCTGACCGCCTGACCGCCTGGCCGCCTTCGACCACCCTGCCGGTCGCCGCGTCCGTCGCGCCCTTCCCCGCCACCTCGCTCGCCGTCTTCCCGGTCGACAGCACCTGCATGGGTCGGCTGTTGTCGCGGTAGACCGTCACGCCCTTGCAGTTCAGCGCGTAGGCCAGCTCGTAGATCTCGCGGACGTCCTCTTCCGTCGCCATTTCGGGGAAGTTGCACGTCTTGCTGATCGCTGAGTCGGTGTAGTCCTGGAACGCCGCCTGCATGCGGATGTGCCACTCGGGCGTCACGTCGTGCGCCGTCACGAACACCCGCTGCACGTCCTCCGGCACCTCCGGGAAGTGGATGTGCCCCTCCTCAGCGATCCGCTTCATCAGCGCGTCGGAGTGCCAGCCGCCCGCCCTGGCGTAGGCGACGAAGTCCTGGTTCACGTCCGGCATGAGCGCGCCCGCCTGATTGCGCAGGAACGCCACCGCGAACAGCGGCTCGATCCCGCTCGAGCAGCCGGCGAGGATCGAGATCGTCCCCGTCGGCGCCACGGTCGTGAGATTGCAGTTGCGGAGCCGCCGCGTCGGGCGGATGCGCTCGCCCTTCGCGTCCCGCGCGCACGAGCCGTCGGGACCCCAGATGCTCTCCTCCCACTCCCGGAACACCCCCCGCTGCTCCGCCAGGCGCTCGGACTCGACCTTCGCTTCCTCGTCCACGAAACGCTGGAGCCGGCGGCCGAACTCGACGCCCTCCTCGGAATTGTACGGGATGCCTAGACGGACCAGCATGTCCGCCCAGCCCATCACGCCCAATCCGATGCGGCGTATCCGCTTCCCCAGGTCCTCGATCTCGGGCAGCGGGTATCGGTTCGCGTCGATGACGTTGTCGAGGAAGTGCGTGCAGAGGTGCACCGTCTGCCGCAGAGCGTCCCAGTCGACCTGGCCGTCCTTCACGAACTCGCCGACGTTGATCGAGCCGAGGTTACACACGTCGTATGGCAGCAGCGGCTGCTCGCCGCAGGGGTTGGTCGCTTCGTAGCCGCCGAGGCGCGGCACCGGGTTGTAGCGGTTCGCCTTGTCGACGAAAAAGACGCCCGGCTCGCCCGTCATCCACGCGCCGTGCACGATCTTCCGGAACACCTCCCGCGCGTCGAGCTGGCCGACCACCTTGCCGGTGCGCGGGTGGATGAGGTCGTACGGCTTCCCAGCCGCCACCGAGTCCATGAACGCGTCGGTCACGGCGACCGAGATGTTGAAGTTCGTGATCTTGGTCGTGTCATTCTTGCAGGTGATGAAGTCCAGGATGTCCGGGTGGTCCACCCGCAGGATGCCCATGTTCGCGCCGCGGCGCGTCCCGCCCTGCTTCACCACGTCGGTCGAGGCGTCGTAGAGCGACATGAACGAGACCGGCCCCGACGCCACCCCCATCGTTGAGCGCACCACGTCGTTCTTGGGACGGAGGCGGGAAAAGGCGAAGCCCGTGCCGCCGCCCGACTGGTGCACCAGCGCCATCGCCCTGAGCGTATCGTAGATCCCGCTCGACCCGTTGCTGAGCGCGTCCTCCACCGGCAGCACGAAGCAGGCCGACAGCTGGCCGAGGGGACGGCCCGCGTTCATGAGTGTGGGGCTGTTGGGCATCCACTTCCGCTCCGCCATCACCCGGTAGAACTCCTCAGCCAGCGCCTCGACCGCGCCCTCGGACGCCCCGAACGTCCGGTCGGGGGCGGCGATGGTGCGCGCCACGCGCCAGAAGAGGTCCTCCGGCTTCTCGACGGGCCTCCCAGCCTCGTCCTTCACCAGGTAGCGTCGCTCGAGCACCGTAACGGCGTTGGTGCTGAGCTGAAGGGAGCGGCTGCGGTCGGATGACTTTGAAGCCATGGCTCGATCTCTCCGGCAAAAACAAGGTCTGCGGGACTGAACCCGACCGATCCTACCTAATCTAAACTGGTTGGCGGTCTTACGATGAGTGCGGGCTGTACGGCGAGGGGTCAAAGTAGGAGCGAGGAGCGGTTCGGGCAACACCCCGAAAACGTCGTACGGGCGCCAGCGGTTTCGACTTTCCCCATCACAAATCTGCTCACCCCGTGGCTCGCGGCACTTTCCCTTCCCGGTGGAGTCGCGATAGTGCCACATAGTGCGCGACGGTCCCGGCGATCCGCGCGCGCAGCGCCTCGTCCACCTGTTTGATCACCCGCGCCGGCAAACCCATGACGAGCGAGCCTGGAGGGATAACCATTCCTTCTTTCACCACCGCGCCCGCCGCCACCACGGACCCCGTGCCCACGCGCACGTGGTTCAGGAGGATGGCTCCCATGCCGATGAGGCAGTGGTCCTCGACCGTGCAGCCGTGCAGGATGGAGCGGTGCCCGACGCCGACGTCCGCGCCGATCGCGCACGGTACGCCCTCGTCCACGTGAACCATCGTGAGGTCCTGGATGTTGGTGCGGTCGCCGATGATGATCGGGGCCATGTCGCCGCGCAGGACGCACTGGTACCAGACGCTGGACTCGGCGCCCAGGTGCACGTCGCCGAGCACGTCGGCGCTCGGCGCGATGAAGGCGGTCGGGTGGATTACTGGCGTGGCGCGGGACGGATGAGGATCGTCGTCCAGGCCGCCACCGGCTGGTTGTTCTTCAACGCCGGCCGGAAGGTGAGGTCCCCGGCGTACGCCGCCGCCGCCAGGCCGAAGGCCTGGCAGCTGCCGCGGCTGGTCGCCGTCGGGTTGCCGACTACCTGGCCCTGCGCGTCCACCCGCACGAGCACCGTCGCCGCCGTCGCGTTGCCCCCGCAGGCGTCCGGAATGGCGATCTGGAGAATGCCGTTCGGGTTGGGCCGCGTGTCATAGCACGCCCGGTTCGGGTTTTGCAGCCCGATGTTCGTCGCTTCGCAGTTCACCGTCGTCGGCGCGCCGGGCGGGGTCGCCGGTGGCGCGGCGCCCGCCGGCTCCATGGTGACGTTGTGCACGTTGGTCTGGTTCAGCGCGATCGTCACCCGAGCGGTATAGGACGCAAAGCCCTGCGCCTCGATCTCCACGCGGTGCACCCCCACCGGCAGCTTGAAGCTCGTGCCGGTCTTGGCCGCGCGGTCCACCCTCACGCGCGCGCCGTTCGGCACGTTGCGCAGCGTGAGCGTGCCCTGCCCGGTCGCGGCGGGCGGTGTCGCAGGCGGCGTCGCGGGGGGTGAGGTGGGCGGCGTGCTCGCCCGGGTAGTCTCGGGCCGCGTCGGCGTCACGGCCGGCGGGCTGGCCGGCACTGTGTCACCCCCCGACGTATCGCGGGCGGTCGTGGACTCGGGGAGGATCGCGACTTGCTGGGGCCGGGTGGTATCGGCGGCGGCGCGGCTCTGGCTCGGCTTCACGACGCCGAAGTAGTAGCCCGCGAGGCCGAGCAGGAGGACGCTGAATCCCGCAGCCGCGTACATCGGCACCCTGCTCTTCTGGGGCGCCGCAGGCCTGCCGGGGGCGCGCTTCGGCGCGGCGGGCGCGGCGGGCGCGGCGGCCGCGCCGGCGTCGGCGGGCCTGCCCATAGAGGCCGAGGCGCGCGGCAGTGGCGTGGTCGCAGCCGCGGCGAAGGCCGCCGGTGGCGCCTTGCTCGGCGGCTTCATCGGCTCGATGGCGCGCGTCGGCATGGTCGCGAGGTCGGCCACCGAGAGTCCCGCCGCGACGCCCGCACTCTCGAGCGACGCGACCAGCTCCTCGGCGTTCTGGAACCGGTCCTCCGGCTTCTTGGCCATCATCCTCTGGATGACGGTGAAGAGGTCGCGCTGATCGGCCGTCTCCAGGGGCGGCGTCGGCAGCTCCTCCATGATGTGCTTGTAGCCGATCGAGAAGCTGTCCTCGCCGTCGAACGGCACGTGGCCGGTGAGGCACTGGTACGCGACGACGCCGAGCGAGTACATGTCGCTGCGCCCGTCGAGGTTTTGCGCGCGGGCCTGCTCGGGGCTCATGTAGTGCGGCGTGCCGATCGACATCCCCGTGCCGGTGAGCTTCGCGCCCGACTGGGCCTTGGCGATGCCGAAATCGGTGACGATCGCCTGCCCCTGCTCGTCGAACATGATGTTGTCGGGCTTGATGTCGCGGTGCACGATCCCGTGCTTGTGCGCGTAGCCAAGGGCGCGCGTGCACTCGATGAGCACCCGCTTGATCTCCGGCACCGGCAGAGCGCCGCGCGCCTCGATCACGGACGAGAGCGACTTGCCGCGGATGAACTTCATGACGAAGTAGATCACGCGGCCCGATTTGCCGACGCGGTAGATCGGGATGATGTTCGGGTGCTCGAGCTTGCCGGCGGTGCGGGCCTCGCGCTGGAACCGCTCGACGAACTCCGCGTCGAACGAGAGCGAGAACGGCAGGACCTTGATCGCGACCTCCCGCTCGAGCTGCTTGTCGCGCGCCTTGAAGACCACCGCCATGCCGCCCCGCCCTAGCTCCTTCTCCAGCTCGTACTCGTCCTTGAGCGCGTCGCGCACGATGTCCGCTTCGTCGGGCTGGGGCGGCGCCGCCGCCATGGCGGCGGTCGCGCCTGGGGCGCCCGTGATGGTCGTGAGATCGAGCCCGCACGTCGGACAGAACCGACTCGAGACCTGGACTTCCGTGCCGCAGCGGGAGCAGAACATGGACGCTCGGAGTACGTGGGGATAACGTCCGGAATGTGGGGAACTTAGGCCGCTGTCGGAGAGGGTGTCAAGGCGCGCGGGCACCGCCGATCTCGAAGGGCTTTCGCCGCATCACGCGCGCGCCCGAGACGGGATCGTGCAGCTCGAGCGTGAGCGTGTACTGACCGGGCGGCAGGCCGGTGAGGGTGAGGCGTTGCTGCACCCGCGAGCGCTGCGCCGCGTCCGTTACGGTCGTGTAGGCCAGGTCCGCGCCGGCTCCGCCGCCGAACAGCCGCCGGAAGATCGAGCGTCCCCCGCGCGACGTCACGCTCACCCGCGTCGCGACGCTCGCGCCCTGTGGCAGGCCGTACACCTCGTAGTAGAGGGTCGCCACGCCGTCGCGTGGGTAGCGCTGGAGCGGGTTCAGGGCGACCTCGCCCTCGGGGCGCCGCCACACCAGCCCGCTGCCCTCGCGCCCCAGCACCAGGTCGCTCGCGCTGAAGCCGGCACCGACTGGCGGCACTTCGACCGCGCGCGCCCCCACCATCGCGCCCGCGTCGGCCTGCGGCTCGGCGACCACGAAGTGATAGCGGTAGCGCCCGGCGGGCACTCGCACCGCGACCCGCTCGGTGAGGAAGCTCCCCTCGGGGAGCGCCTGCGCGCTGCGGAAGACGCGGAGCGTGTCCAGCTCCGCCACGCTGCGCAGCGCGCTGTCGTAGACCACTAGTCTCAGCGCGAGCGGGTACGCCACGACGCCCCCCGTCCCCTCGACCGCGTGGAGCCGGCTTGCCGGGAGCGC
>JACORV010000098.1 GCA_016179225.1 Gemmatimonadota bacterium
CCCCGGGCCGCCGGTTGGCCGGATGACGGCTGTGGTTGCCGACCGGGAAGGGTTCTGGGTGGCCGGTACCGCGGGGTTCGCGTTCTACCAACCGGCGCGCAACTTCTGGAACGCGCTCACCTCGCAGGGTGATGTACCCCAGCCGATTAGCGACATCGCTGCGGGGCGCGATCACGTGTGGATCGCGACGCCGGCGGGACTGGTGCGGTATGCCAAGCGGGTGTTGGCTCCGTGATCGCCGATGCTTGACACGCCTCTCGGTGCCGGCCCCGAGTTCGACCGCATCCGCCGCATGGCGGAGCGGTGGCGCGAGCGCGCGCACGGCCTGGGGGACGACTGCGCCTTCATCGAGGCGGGCGGCGAGATCCTCGCGGTCTCGGTGGATCTCTCGGTAGAGGGTGTGCACTTCCGGCGCGACTGGCTCCAGCCGGCCGAGATTGGCTATCGCGCCGCGGCCGCCGCGCTGTCGGACCTCGCCGCCGTCGCCGCGGAGCCGATGGCGCTGCTCCTCTCCTTGGGGATGCCGGCGAAGGACGGCGACGAGGTGGTCCATGCGCTGGCCGACGGCGTGGGCGACGCGGCGGCCGATGCCGGCGCACTGGTCGTGGGCGGCGACCTTTCTCGCGCGGATCAACTCCTCGTCGACTGCTGTGTAATCGGCCGCGCGCCCGCTCCGGTCCGCCGGCGCGGCGCGAAGCCCGGCGACCGTCTGGTGGTAACCGGCGTGCTGGGCGGGCCGCTGGCGGCGCTCCTCGCGTGGCGGGCGGGCCAGGAGCCGCGCCCGGAAGCGCGCACCCGGTTCGCGCGGCCGTCGCCGCGCCACGCCGCGGCGCGGTTCCTGGCCTCGCGCCGCGCCCGGGCGATGATCGACGTCTCGGACGGGCTCGTCGGCGATCTTGGTCACCTGCTCGCGGCCTCGGAGGTGGGCGCCTCGCTGTGGGTGGACCGAATCCCGGTGCTGCCCGTCGCGGAGACCGCCGCGACGCGCCTGGGCGAGCCGGCCTGGCGCTTCGCGGCGCGCAGCGGGGAAGAGTACGAGCTGCTCGCCGCGCTCCCCTCCGACGTGACGGACGAGGACCTCTCGCGCGCGCCGGTGCCGGTCACCGTCATCGGCGTCATCGAGGAAACGCCCGGACTCCGCGCCACCTCCAGCGGGCAAGCGGTAACGCTCCCCACGGGCTACGACCACTTCGGACCGGCGTGACCGTGCGCACGATCCTCTATCTCGGCGCCCTGGTCGTCGCCACGGTCTGGTACAGCCTCAAGGCGGTCCTCGCCGCGGCCGTGCGGTGGCCGCGCGTCCCGGGCGGTGTGTACGACACGACGGGTCGCGACTGGGCGCGCCTGATCCTGCGCGGGTCGGGGGTGAAGGTCACGATCGAGGGCGCCGAGCATCTGAGCCGCGCCGACCCGCAGATCGTCGCGGCCAATCACGCGTCGTTCTTCGACATACTCGCCATTCTCGCCTGGCTGCCGGTGCCGGTGAAGTTCATCGCGAAGAAGGAGTTGTTCGGCATCCCGCTCTGGGGTCCCGCGCTCACGGCCGCGGGACACGTGCGGCTCGACCGAGCGCGCCCCCGCGAGGCACTCGAGGTGTATGCCTCCGCCGGGAAACAGATCAACGAGCGGAAGCTCACGATGCTGGTCTTCCCCGAGGGCACGCGGACGCGCACCGGGGAGCTGCTCCCGTTCAAGAAGGGCGCGTTCGTCCTCGCCATCACCGCCGGGGTGCCGGTGGTGCCGGCGTACGTGGCCGGGACGTTCGGCATCCAGCCCAAGGGATCGGTCCGCGTCCACCCGCACCCGATCCGCATCCTGCTCGCGCCGCCGATTTCGGTCGCGGGCCTCGCCGTAAACGACCGTGACGCCCTCGCCGAGCGGGTGCGCGAGGCCATCGTGGCGCTCAAAGCGCGCGTTGACGCCACCCACCCGCCCGCATAGGTTCGGCGCACCATGAGCACCATCATCGACGTTCACGCGCGCGAGATCCTCGACAGCCGTGGCAATCCGACGGTCGAGGCGGAAGTCGTCCTGGCCTCGGGCACGCAGGCCGCGGCGGCGGTGCCGAGCGGCGCCTCCACGGGGGAGCACGAAGCGCTCGAGCTGCGCGACAACGACCCCAAGCGGTACGGCGGCAAGGGCGTGCAGGACGCCGTGCGCAACGTGAACGAGATCATAGGCCCGCGCCTCGAGGGCTTCGACGCCTACGACCAGGTCGCCCTGGACGACCAGCTCCTCGAGCTCGACGGGACCGAGAACAAGAGCCAGCTGGGGGCCAACGCGATGCTCGCGGTCTCCATGGCGGTGGCGCGCGCGGCGGCGAAGGACCAGGGGCTGCCGCTCTACCGCTACCTAGGCGGCGTGATGGCGCACGTGCTGCCGGTGCCGATGATGAACGTGTTGAACGGCGGCGCTCACGCGTCCAACAACGTGGACGTGCAGGAGTTCATGGTCGTGCCGGTCGGCACGGACCGCTTCGAGGAAGCGCTGCGGATGGGCGTCGAGGTCTTCCACGCCCTCAAGAAGGTGCTGTCGAAGCAGGGCCTCTCGACGGCGGTGGGCGACGAGGGCGGCTTCGCGCCGATGCTGACCTCGAACGAGGCGGCGCTGGAGGCGCTGATGTCGGCCGTCGGCGAAGCCGGCTACGCGGCCGGGGACGACGTCGTCATCGCGCTCGACGTCGCGGCCTCCGAGCTGTGGGACGACGGCAAGTACGTTTTCAAGAAGAGCGGCGGCGCGGTGAAGACGGCGGCCGAGATGGTCGCGCTGTACGAGTCGTGGGTGGATCGCTACCCCATCGTCTCGATCGAGGATGGCCTCGCCGAGGACGACTGGGAAGGTTGGACCGGGTTCACCGACGCTCTCGGCGAGAAGATCCAGCTGGTGGGGGACGACCTCTTCGTCACCAGCGTGGACCGGCTGGTGAAGGGCATCGACGCCGGCATCGCCAACGCCATCCTCATCAAGCTGAACCAGATCGGCACGCTGTCGGAGACGATGGCGTGCATCGACATCGCCAGGCGGAACGGCTACGGCAACATCATCTCGCACCGCTCCGGCGAGACCGAGGACACCTTCATCGCGGACCTCGCCGTCGCCACGGGCGCGGGGCAGATCAAGACGGGGAGCGCGAGCCGCACCGACCGCGTGGCGAAGTACAACCAGCTGCTGCGCATCGCCGAGGAGCTGGGCGACGCCGCGATGTATCCGGGGAGGAGCCTATACCGCGCTTGAGGCGCGTGCTGGTGGGCGCCGTGGTGCTGGCGATGGTCGGGTTCGCGATCGAGGGCGGCGAGTACGGCACGCGGGACCTCCTCGCCCTGAGGAAGAAGGTGCGGCGCGAGCGCGAGGAGATCGCGCGGCTCCGCCACGAGGTGGACTCGCTGGTCCGGCTGGAGCACGCCCTCAAGACCGACTCGGCCACGCAGGA
>JACORV010000099.1 GCA_016179225.1 Gemmatimonadota bacterium
CACAGGCGACCGAGGGAGGCCGCACGGTCCTCATGGTGGTCACGAACACCAACCTCGGCCCGATCGTCAGCCAAAACGACACCACGACGATGGACGCGGCGACACTGGCGCCCGTACGCCACCGCCAGGGTGGCACGGTGCAGGGTCAGCCGACGTCGCTCGCCCTGGACTACGACGGGATGCACGTGCGCGGCCAAGGCCACACGCCCAGACCCGGCGGCGCCGCCCGCGACGTCACGGTAGACACGATGCTCGCCGCCGGCACGGTCGATTTCGAGCAGCTGGGCGTGCTGATCGGCGCCCTGCCGGTTGCGGCCGGCGGCCGCTGGACCTTCGCGGCCTTCGACGGCGGCGAGAACACGGTCCGGACGATGACGGTGAGCGTGAGCGGCGAGGAGTCGGTCACGACGCCCGCCGGGACGTTCGCCTGCTGGCGGGTGGAAGTGAACGGGGGGCAAATCCCGGTCGTTTTCTCTGTGCCGAAGGAGGCGCCGTACACGCACGTGAAGCTGGAGCTGGTGGGGGCGCCGATCGTCTTCGAGCTGACAGGAAGGAACTAGTGTGAAGCTAGAGTTGCAGCGTTGCAGAGTTGCAGCGGTTCGCAGCGTCCAGTCTGCAGGGTGCGCGCTCGTGCTCGTCTCCTGCGCGCGTGCGGCCGGAGCACCACAGCCATCGCCGGTTCCGACCGTCGCGACGGCGACGACCGTGGCGGCCGCCGCCCTGCAGGCGCCGGCCGCGCAGGGCCAGCAACCGTACCGCGACACGCTGTCGTTCGACCGGGACCAGTACCCGTCAACGTATCGCCCGCGTCCGTCGCCGCCGGTGCTGGTCCGCAACGCCACGATTCTCACCGCGACCGGCGTCGAGCTCGAGCGCGGCTCGATTCTTCTCCGAGACGGCCGGATCGCCGCCGTGGGGTCCGACGTGCAGGGACCGGCGGGGGCGGTGGTCGTGGACGGCACCGGCAAGTTCGTGACACCGGGCCTCATCGACACGCACTCCCACCTGGGCGTGTACGCCGCGCCGGGGACGTTCGGCGAGAACAACGGCAACGAGCTCACGAACCCGAACACGGCGCAGGTCTGGTCGGAGCACTCGTTCTGGCCGCAGGATCCCCAGCTGCCGCTGGCACAGGCGGGCGGCATCACCACGATCCAGGTGCTGCCGGGCTCCGGCAACCTGATCGGTGGCCGGAGCGTCACGCTCCACGTGGTGCCGGCGCGCACGGTGCAGGAGATGAAGTTCCCGGGCGCGCCCTACGGCCTCAAGATGGCGTGCGGCGAGAACCCGAAGCGGGTCTACGGCTCGCGCAACGAGTTCCCGTCCACCCGCATGGGGAACATGGCCGGCTACCGCTCCGCCTTCATCGCCGCCGAGCGCTATCGGCGCCGCTGGGACGGCTGGAACCGCAATCGCAGCGGCGATCCGCCCGACCGCGACCTCCAGCTCGAGACGCTGGCCGACGTGCTGCGCGGCCGCATCTTGGTGCAGAACCACTGCTACCGTGCCGACGAAATGGCCCAGATGCTAGACCTGGCGCGCGAGTTCGGCTTCCATATCCGCTCCTTCCACCACGCGGTCGAGGCGTACAAGATTGCCGACGTCCTGGCGCGCGAGCGCGTGGCGGCGTCCATCTGGGCCGACTGGTGGGGTTTCAAGATGGAGGCGTTCGACGGAATCCAGCAGAACGCGGCGCTGCTCACGCAGGCGGGGGCGCGGGCCGTGATCCACTCGGATGACGAGCTCGGAATCCAGCGCCTCAACCAGGAAGCGGCGAAGGCCATGTGGGCCGGCCGCCGCGCCGGCATCGACGTCACGCGCGACCAGGCGTTGCGATGGATCACCGCCAACCCGGCCTGGGCGATGGGGCTCGACTCCCTCATCGGGACCCTCGAGGTCGGCAAGAACGCCGACGTGGTCGTCTGGAGCGGGGATCCGTTCTCGGTGTACTCGCGGGCCGAGCAGGTGTATGTGGATGGCGCGCTGCTGTACGACCGGAACAACCCGGCGACGTGGTGGCGGACGGACTTCGAGGTGGGGAATGTGCCGGCGGCCGGGAGGGACCGGTGACAAGCTGGCGGCCAGAGTTGCAGAGTTGCAGAGTTGCAGCGGTCGGCAGCTTGAAGTGGACGGTCGCGCCTTTCCTGCTCACGGCCCTGTCCGTCTGTCCGTCCGTACGTCTGTCCGCCCAGGTGATCGCTATCACTGGGGGCCGCGTCGTGCCCGTCTCCGGCGCGCCGATCGAGAACGGCACGGTGCTCATCCGCGACAGCATGATCGTGGCGGTCGGGGCCAGCGTTGCCATTCCCGATGGGGCGCGGCGCATCGATGCGCGCGGAAAGGTCGTGACGCCCGGCCTCATCAATGCCAACACGCAACTCGGGCTGGTCGAGGTGCCCAACGGCACGAACACGTCGGAGACCGGCGTTCGCGGCGACGTCGCGGCCAGCTTCAGCGTATGGGAGGGGATCAATCCCGCGTCCACGCTGATTCCCGTGGCGCGAGTCGAAGGGGTGACCTCGGCGCTGATCGTGCCGAGCGGGCGGTTCATTGCCGGCCAGAGCGTCTTCGCCGACCTCGCCGGCGAGACGATCGAGCAGATGGTGACGCGCAGTCCCGTGGCCATGCACGTCACGCTCGACGAGTCGTCGAAGGGCGCCGGGGATGGCTCGCGGGCGGCCACGCTGGAGCGGCTGCGGCGCATCCTGCGCGACGCCCGCGCCTACGCGGCGCGGCGCAGCGACTTCGAGCGGCGCCAGATGCGCGACCTCTCCGCGCCCCAAGCCGATCTCGAGGCGCTGCAACCCGTCCTGGCGGGACGGCTGCCGATGGTGATCACGGCGCATCGGGTCTTCGACATCCGCAACGCGCTGCGCGTCGCCCGGGAGTTCAGCCTCCGCGTGATTCTGGCGGGCGCCTCGGAAGGGTGGGAGATCGCCGAGGAGATCGGGCGTGCCGGCGTGCCGGTGCTGGTGGAGCCCATCAGCAACATCCCGAGCTTCAACCATCTCGGCGCGCGCTACGAGAACGCGGCGCGCCTGGCAGCCGCGGGGGTGAAGATCGCCATCGTCTCGGGCGGCTACGCCGACGGCACTGCGCACAACGCGCGCGACATCAAGCAGGAGGCGGGCAACGCCGTCTCCTATGGCTTGCCGTACGAAACCGCCCTTCGCGCGGTAACGCTCTCACCCGCCGAGATCTTCGGCTTGGAGGGACGCTACGGCTCGCTGCAGGCCGGACGCGTGGCGAACGTCGTGGTCTGGTCCGGCGATCCCTTCGAGTTCTCGACGGGTGCCGAGCACGTCTTCATCCGCGGCAGCGAGATCCCGCTCACGAGCCGTCAGACCGAGCTGCTGGAGCGCTACCGCACGCTGCCGCCGCGCTGGTAGCAACGGGGCCTGAAGCCGCGGCCGCGACTCGCGACTGAAGTCGCGGCTCGGCGAAAAGACTGTCGCTGAAGCGGCGGCGGCGGCGCGGCTTCAGCCGCAGATGCCGAGCCGCGGCTTTAGCCGCGGGACTGTCTTCCCGTCTCAGCGCCGTAACGTCCCTCCGACCCGCACCACCACCGTATCCGCCGCGGCGAGGCCGAACGACGCGATGACGCGGGTGACGCCGGCGCGAACACCCACCACCTCCCCCGTCTGGCTCACGCGCGCCACCGCCGTGTCGAGCGCGCTCCAGCGCACCCCGGCCGCCGTCGCGAGGCGTAAGCCGGCGTCTCCGTAGGCGGCGACGCGTAGCGACTGCCGTTCGCACACCTCGACCCCGAGCGTCTCCGGCCGCACCCGGATCGTGCGCACGATCAGCGCGGGCCTGGTCCCGGTCCAGCCGAGCAAGCGGACGGGCGCGTCCCACCGCAGAGCGAGCCGCGGCTCGGCAAGTCCCAATCGATCCACCACGTAGAGCGCGGGCTCGGCGTCGCCCGCGATCACCGCGACGAAGCTCCCGTTCGGTGCCCACGCCGCGGCGCCGGTGATCGGCTCGGGCAGGGCGACCCGGGTCGGCCGGCTGCCGGAAAACGGGTACCCGAGCAGCAGCGCCCGGCCGTCCTCCGACACGCACGCGATGCGCTCGCCGTCTCGCGCCCACGCCACGCCGCGCCGAATCGAACACCAGTCGATGGCCCCAACCAGCATGCCACCCAGCGTAACGAGGTCGGTCCGACGCTCCTCCGGCGTCATGCGCTCGACGATGAGCCGGTCTCCCGCGGGAGAGAGCGACGCCGCCGGGTAGTCGTAGCGGTCCCTGGCGATCACGAACGGGGGTGAGCCGCCGGAGTCGGTGAGGACCAGGGCTCTGGCAAACTGGCTGTCGGGCCGAAGGTAGCCCCCGAGCATCAGGAGACTCCCGCCATCCGGCATCCATCCGACGAAGTCCGCGCTCACGTCGTACCAGGCGAGCGGCTGCGGAACCGTGTCGCCGGAGACGAGGGAACGGGTGCAGATCGCGGTCGCCGCGACGCCGGGCACCGCACAGCGCACCGCCACCACGCGAAGGTCCGGGCTCACCTCCCGCTCAGTGAAGCCATCCCGCACTCCCACCGGCAGCTCTTCCCGCTTGACGCGACGCGCCACGTACGACGAATCGAGGCGCAGCGCCTGCACCGAGTCGGTCCGGCCCGGCGGCCCGAAGGCGACGGCCAGGAGACCGCTCCCCAAGGGCGGCGGCGCGGCGGCGAGGCGCAGCACGCGAACCAGACCCAAGATCCCGGCCAGCGCCACGAGGACGGTCGCCGCGGTGGCGGCGACCCGCCGTCCCCTCCTCCGGCCCTGTTGCTCATCCAGCCACCGGCGCACCGACGTCTTCCCAGACAACACGTCGCCAAGCGTGTGCTGGAGTTCGCGCCGGACCGTGGAAGGCGCGGCCTCGACAATGCGCGCCAGGGCATGGCGTGCGGCCTCGCGACCCGACGCGCGCTCGAGCGCCTCGGCCGCTCGGACCGCGGAGAGCGCGGCACGCGGCGCGTCGCCGGCCGCGGCGTAGTACTGGGCCGCGGCGGCCCACTGGCCGGTGTCGCCGCGCTCGGCCCGCTCGAGCGTGAGGTCGGCGGAGCGTAGCTGGAGGGCACGCAGGCGGGGAGGCGCTATCGCCCGCTGCGCCGCAAGGCCCAGCTCGTCGTGCGCCACTCTGGGCACGCCCTTGGGGCGCCCGACGAGACGCCGCCGCTCGAGGACCGCCAGCGCCTCGCGGACCTCCGGCTCGGACAGCTCCGTGATCCGCGCGAGATCCTCGGGCGACGTGCCGCGCTCCCGGATCGCAAGCGCGGCGAGGACGGCGAGCGGCGCGTCGCCGACAGCCGCCAGGCGGCTCTGCAGGATAGCGTCCGTGGATTCGGGCACCGGGAGGGGCCGGGCAGGATCGAGCAGCGCGCTGCCCAGCACCCACGCGCCCCCCTGGACCGATAGCTCTCCCGCGTCGTAGAGCGCCTTCAGCGCCTCGAGCACGTACAGCGGGATGCCCGCGGTCCGATCCACCAGCCGCGCCGGCAGGAGCTTGCCCACGGGATCCTCGGGCAGATGCGCGATGCTGCCGACCAGGTGCTCGGCGTCCGGCACGTCCAGCGGCGCGAGATCCACGACCGTCAGCGCCTCAGAGCGCCCCAGCTCGTACAGCGCGTGCATGGTGTCCGACGGTCCGCCAAAGTCGCGGGCGAGGAAGACCAGAAGCATCCGACACGTCGCGGCTCGCCGCGCCAGCCTGTGGGCGAACTCGATCGTCGTGGGCGAGCCCCAGTGGAGCTGATCCACGAGGAGGGCGAGCGGAACCTCCTCGGCGATGGCTGCAAAGGCATCCACCAGGGCTCCCGCGAACGCCTGGGGCGGGATCGGCAGCGCGCGCGGCGTCACCGCGGGCCGGAAGCGGTCAGCGATCTCGGGGACGAACGCGGCAAGGATGGCGAGCGAGGCGGGCGCCGCGCCCGCCAGCCCTGGCGCCCCGTGACCTTCTCGGAGCAGGTCGAGGAACGGCGCGTAGGGATCCGACTGCTCGATCGCGAAACAACTCCCGTGCAGCACCAGGCCGCGGTCGCCCCGAAACCGCCGCTGGACCTCCTGGGCCAGCCGCGTCTTGCCGATCCCGGCCTCCCCGGAAACCAGTACCGCACCGCCCTGTCCCTCCATCGCGCGCTTCCAGAGCATCACCAGGCGACGGAACTCCTCCGACCGCCCGACCATCTCAGGCTGACGCGGGAATCCCGTCTGCTGCCGGCGCTCGGGCGCGGCCATCGGAGCGAGAGCGCGCGCGATGGACGCCTCGGTCGCCGCCGAAAGGGGCTCACCCTCGATCTCGATCGCCAGGCGCCGCACCTCTTCGGCCGCAGCGTTGGCGCGAACCGCGTCACCGGCGAGCGCCAGCAGCTCGACCAGCTTGAGGCGTGCCTTGAGATCCTCGGCATCGGAGGCGATCTGCAGCTCGGCATAGTGCACCGCTCGCGGCCAGTCGCCGGCGTCCACGGCACCCGCGATCAGGGTGCGCAACAATTGCCGCCGTTCGGTGAGAAGCTGCCAGCGCATGCCGTCCGCCCACTCCTCGAAGTCGCGCGCTCCGGAAAGCGCGACGTGGGCGAGAAAGTCGTCCTCGTAGACCGCGAGCGCCTCCTCAGCGCGACCTTCAGCCAGGTGCCGCCGGAACACGTCGACGTCGAACTCGACCAGGTCGCGATCCATGGCGAGCACACCTTCCCCCGTCACGATGCTCTGGTCGGTCGAGCGGCGAAGCTGGTAGACCACTTGTCGCAGGGCCTGCCGCGCTTCCTGTTCCGAGGAGCCTTCCCACAGGAGGCCGATCAGCTCGTCACGCGTCGCGCGACGCTCCGGGCGCGAGGCGAGGTAGATCAGCACCGCGAGTTGCTTCGAGAAGCGCGCGTGCTCCACGCCGCCCGCCTTGTCCATCAGGCGGGGGCGGGGGGTGAGGGTGCGAAGCGAGTAACGGGCCACCGGAGAGTCGAAGATACGGACGGCCCCGGTGGAGGCTAGATGCGGTCTTGGGACTTGGGACTTGGGTCCTAGGTCTTAGGTCTTAGGGGGTTCCGGCTCGGCCGGCCGTTCCGCAGGCGGCGTGTCGCCGGGGGGCTTGGAGCCCGCGCGCACTTCTCTGACGCGCGCCTCCAGCCGCTCGATCTCGGCCTCCGCCTCCGCGATGCGGCGCAGGAGACCCTCAGCCTCGCCCTCGGCGGGCACGGCGCCTTTCGACTGGCGGTAGGTGAGGTAGCCGAGATCGCGAGCGGCGTTGTCCTTCCTCCGCCGGACGCGCAAGAGGTCCATGCGGAGCTTGCCCTCGTCGAGGGCCTGATTGGCCTTCCGGCCGATCTGGTCGAGTCCGGCCGTGATGCGGTCCATGAGGCTCATGCGCTACCTCCTGCTATACCCTACGGCAATACGTCGGTACGAGTTGCATGGAATCGATACCACGCTTCGGCGATCTCGCGCTACGTTGGGTGCGCGGCGGTGCCGGCGTGGCGGAAAAGGTAGACGCTCCGGCATCGCAAGCCGGTGGGCGCAAGCCCGTGTGGGTTCGAATCCCACCGCCGGCAACCGCCGCAATGTGCGCTTGACTAGGCAGGCGGCCTTGGTTACCCTAGGAAACCGGCTTGCGAGGCTGCGTGCGCGTTTCGCCACGCTGAGAGCCGAGGGGCACTGCTCCTCGGCTCTCGCCTTTTCACGACTCACCGCGCACCACGCACTTCCCCCAAACACGACGGCCCCCGCTTTCACGGGAGCCTTATGCCCTGCGCAACCGGAAGCCGCCGGAGCGGCCCCTTATGTCCTACGCGGCCGGGTGAACGCTCACCTGCCGCCGCTTCTTCGACTGCCACTCGAACTTCACTACGCCGTCCACCAGCGCGAACAGTGTGTGGTCCACGCCCATGCCGACGTTCTTGCCGGCGTGGATGTTGGTCCCGCGCTGCCGCATGATGATGTTGCCCGCGGCGACCTTCTCGCCCGCGTAGCGCTTCACGCCCAGGTACTTGGGACCCGAGTCGCGGCCGTTGCGGCTGCTGCCTACGCCTTTCTTATGAGCCATTAGCTGCGTCCTGTGTCGTGAGCCGGGAGCGGGGAGCCGTACGTCTTGTGGCTCAACCGAGCTGCACCGACTCGATCCTGACTTCCGTGAAGCCCTGCCGGTGGCCCTGCTTGCGCGCGTAGTTCTTCCGGCGCTTGAACTTGAACACGACGATCTTCTTGTCCTTGCCGTGCCGGAGGACCTCGCCCATCACCTTGGCGCCCGCGATCATCGGCGTGCCGGCCCTCACCTTGTCGCCGTCCGAGCCGAGAAGCACTTCGTCGAACGTCAACTTCGTGCCCGGCTCGGCCTGGACCGATGGGATCCGGACCGTGCGCCCCGGTTCCGCCCTGAACTGTTTGCCGGCCGTCCTGAAAATCGCGTACATGAATCAAACCCTCAACGCAAAGTCGTCACAAAAGAGGTGTAAGACTACCCAGGGCTTGACGTTATGTCAACCGAGTCGCAAGGAGCCGAGGCGCGATGCGCGAGGGCGGGCGCCGAGCATGCCGTCCGACCGACCGAGCGCGTAGCACCTAGGCGACGACGCACCTACGCCACCAGATACGCCTCGGTCACGTCCCGGCCGGCGGGCTGGCTCATCAGCTTGAGCTCGTCCAGCTTCATCATCGGGTCGTCCCGTACCTCGAGGTCGATCCCCGTCTGTTTGGCCAGCGTCTTGAGGAAGTGCGGCTCCTCCTCCAGCAGGTAGAGCGCCACCTCCGGATGGAGCCGGACGGTCATGCGCTTGTCCCTGTTCTCCACCGCCGCTCGCTTGAGCGACCGCTCCAGCCGCCGCACCACCGTCTCCGGCAGGAAGACGCGGCCCGTCCCCGCGCACGTCGGGCAGGCCTGGGTCAGGCTGTGATAGAGCGACGGCCGCACCCGCTGCCGCGTCATCTCGATGAGGCCGAGGTCCGAGACCGCGAAGGCGCGCGTCCGCGCCCGGTCGCGCGCCAGGTACTGGCGCAGCTCCTGAAGCACCCGGTCGCGGTTGCCGCGCGTCTCCATGTCGATGAAGTCGCAGACGATGATCCCGCCGATGTCCCGGAGCCGCAGCTGCCGCGCGATCTCCCGCGCCGCCTCGAGGTTGGTCTTGAGGATGGTCTTCTCCGGATCCTTCTTGCCGGTGTAGCGCCCGGTGTTGACGTCGATCGAGACCAGGGCCTCGGTGTGCTCGATCAGGATGTGCCCGCCCGTGGGCAGGTCCACCCGCCGCTTGAAGAGGTCCCGGATCTCGCTCTCGATGTCGTATTTGTCGAAGAGCGCCGCGGAAGCGGTGTAGAGCTCGACACGCTCCTTGAGCTCGGGCCCCACCTGGTCGAGGTAGTTGGTGATCTCGGTGTGGAGCTCCTTCGAATCCACCGCGAGACGGTCCACCTTGGCCGAGAAGAGATCCCGGATGATGCCGCGGGTGAGGCTCGTCTCGCGCTGCACCAGCGCGGGCGCCCGCACGAAGGTGGCCTTCTTGGTGATCTTTTTCCAGAGCTTGAGGAGCGAGTCCAGCTCGCGCTTGAAGTGCTCCTCGTTCAGCTCCTCGCCGACCGTCCGCACGATGACGCCGCCCGAGTCCTTGGGCAGGATCTTCGTGACCATCTCCCTCAGGCGCGCGCGCTCCTCGCGGCTCTCGATCTTGCGGCTCACCCCCACCTTGGAGGCGTACGGCATGTACACGAGGAACCGGCCGGGGATGGAGATCTGACGCGTGACGCGTGGTCCCTTGGTGCCGATGGGCTCCTTGGAGACCTGGACGAGGAGGGTCTCGCCGCGCTTGACGATGTCCTGGATGGGCGGGAACTTGCCCCGGCGGCCTTCACCGTTGCCACGGCCGCCGGAGCCCTTTTCACCGTTTTCCGGCCTGCCGTTCCCGTTTTCTTCCTCTTCGTCGATCTCCTCCTCGTCCTCGTCGGGCTCGACCAGATCCGAGGCGTGGAGGAAGGCGCTCTTCTCGTGCCCTATGTCGACGAAGGCGGCCTGGATGCCGGGTAGGACCGCGTCGACGCGGCCCAGGTAGATGTCGCCCACCGTTCGGCGGGCATCGGGACGATCGACCAGCAGCTCAACAAGGGTGTCGTCCTCGAGGATCGCCACGCGCGTCTCGCGCGGGGCGCCATTGATCAGAATCTCGCGTTTCAACTGAAAAGTCTCCGGCGGGCACGACGGCCACCCCGGACGGAGAGCCCCCGTCCGCGTGCCGCATACCCGCCACATAGATGAGAGGCCGGATCCCCAGGGACTGGGGCCGGCCAGATAGCTCGAGCGGCTGGGCGGGGTGACCTCCATACGACTCACCCCGCCCGAGCGGCTCACAATAAAGTCCCATGTCGAGAGCTAAAATAATGCTGGAATTGAAGTTAGTCAATCCTGAAGCAAGTCCCCCAGGATTTGGCGGGCGATGACAAGCCGCTGAATCTCGCTCGTCCCCTCCCCGATCTCGCAGACTTTGGCGTCACGCATCATCCGCTCGACCGGATACTCGGTGGTGTAGCCGTAGCCCCCGTGGAGCTGGACCGCCTTGTTGGTGGCCCGCATGGCCAGCTCGGAGCAGAACAGCTTGGCCATCGCAGCCTCCTTCTTGTGGGGCTTGTCGTTCTGCTTGAGCCAGGCGGCATGATAGGTGAGGAGCTTCCCCGCCTCGATCTCCATGGCCATGTCGGAGAGGGCGAAACTGACGCCCTGGAACGTGGCGACCGGCCGGCCAAACTGCCTCCGGAGACTCGTGTAGCGGAGCGCCTCCTCGTACGCCCCTTCGGCGATGCCGAGCGAGAGGGCAGCGATGCCGATACGGCCTGAGTCGAGCGTCTTCAGAAACTGGACGAACCCGTCGCCGACCGTGCCGAGGACGTTCTCCTTGGGGACGACGGCGTCCTCGAAATACAACTCACGGGTGTCGCTCGCGCGCCACCCCATCTTGTCTTCCTTCTTCCCCGCCCGGACCCCCTTCGTCCACTTGAGGCTCGGCTCGTGGCCGATGCCGTGCTCCTGGGCGGCCGCTTTGTCCACCGTCTCCTTAGTGACGATGAAGGCGGTGATACCCCGGTTCGTCTTGCCCGCCGTCGTGCGGGCGGTACAGACGAAGATCTCGCCGACGCCGGCGTGGGTGATGAAAATCTTGGAACCGTTGAGGACGTAATGATCGCCCTTGTCCACGGCCGTGGTGGCGGTGCCGCCGGCATCGGAGCCCGCGCCCGGCTCCGTTAGGCCGAACCCGCCGAGGACCTTGCCCCCGGCGAGGAACGGGACGAAGCGCCGCTTCTGGTCATCCGTCCCGAAGTCCACGATGGGCGACGTGCCGAGCGTCGTGTGGGCCGAGACGGTGAGGCCGTGCGACGCGTCCACCTTGGCAAGCTCGTGGACGGTGGTGATGTACGAGAGGTAGTCCATCCCCGCCCCACCAAACTCCTCCGGCCACGGCACGCCGAGAAAACCGAGGTCGGCCATCTTCTTGACGGTGGGCCAGGGGAACTCGGCGGTGGCGTCGTAATGGCGCGCGACGGGGGCGATCTCGTTCCGGGCAAAGTCGCGCACCATCTCGCGCACTTCGAGGTGGTGTTCGTTGAAGAACAGCGCGTCGTCCATGCCGCAATCTAGCGGCACCAGGGAACAGCGATAAGGGCGAGGGCGCCCGCGGCTGGACAGGCGCCCTCGATCCGTTCTACTGGCGGCAAGTGCGGCTATCTAGCCTTCCAGGATACAACACATGCCGGGGCCACACACCACCCAGGCATTCACCCGCGTCTCGCCCTCGAGGAACCTCGCGATGGACTGGCGCCAGATGTAGCCTGGATGGTTGCCAAAGTTCACGCGGCGGGGCGAAACCGCGACGTTTTCCGCGCTCGGGATCAGGAGCGAGCGCCAGCCCGTCGCTGTGCTGTCGATCCACCAGTACAGCGTGTCCCCGGGCGGTAGCCCGAGCTCCGGGTATGGCGTCCGGCCGAGGTTTATGACCCGCGCCACGATCCGCCCCCGGCTGAGGTCGCCCTCGGCGAGGGCCGCGGTACCGCGTTCCGGTTGAATGCTGACCAGTGCGCCGCGCCCAGCCTCATTTCCTTCGACCCTCAGCCGTCGCGTATCACTGGCTCCGTGCACGGTGTCGTAGTCCAGTCCGCGCGCGTACCCGAGGAGCTCGGTGCGCGTCGGTGGCGTTGCGCGGCCGGCGAACGATGGTGCCGGGGTTGGCCTCAGCGCATCAGCCGGCGGGGAATCCCTGAGCGCGAGCACGAAGGGAGCGAGTACCAGCACGCTCGCTCCGAACAAGAAGACTCTCGCGCGTCCAGTGGGTGACGACATAGCTACCTCCCTTTGCCGCTGGTCTGATCGGTTCGGGACCGCGCCGGTGGCCAGCAATCGGCGGGTCCCGCCAGCCGGGCTTTCGGGGTCGTTCTCTCATTGGGGACTATGTGTTGTCACGGTTGGTGACCCGCGCGACGATGCGATCGTGCGCAGGATCTGAGTCGCTCAACACGACAGCACCGCGCTCCGGCTCTACCAGGGTTGGCGGACCGTATCGGCGCTGCCCATGATGCTGTCTTACAGCGTCAGCCGCGCCTCTGGATGCTGGCGTGCCGGCACCTAGGTGCCACGCAAAACGAGCGCCCGAATCTGCTGCACGACGGGTTGCAGCGCCGCGTCGGCACCGGACCAGAGAGCGAGCGCTGCCTCAGCGGAGCGACGGGCAGTGGCCGCGTCGCCGGCGCGGGCGGCAATCTGGGCGCGGAGGACCAACGCGCGAACCAGACTCGCAGCCTGCGGAACGTCCGTCTGGAGCTCTCCGGACAAGGCGCCAAGGGGGATCACACGGATCGGCTCCCGAAGCCGATCGAGACTGCGGACGGCCGCAGCTGTGTCTCCGAGGATTAATAGCAGGTGCGCCGTTCCGAAGACCCAATCGAGGGTCTCGAAATTGGCACCGATTCCCGCTTGCCTCGCGCGGGCGATGTCCGCCTCGATACGTGCGTGGGCGCGCGCCCTGTCTCGAGCGACGGCCCATTGCTGATCGATAAGCACGAGGCCCCCCGCCGAGGGCCGATGGACCGCGGTGAGTCCGAGCTCGGGGAACGCCAGCGTCGCGGGAACGTCGAGAAGTGACGACCGTACCTCCGGCTGGGCGGCCCTGGGCGCCCACTCCTGGACCAGACGATCCACGCGGGCCATCAGAGCACGGGCGCTGTCCGCAAGGCCCAGCGACGCGTAAGCGAGGAGGCGGAGCGCGGCGGCGCGCGGCGCGAGCGCCACCTCGACCGGGCGACCGTCCGAGGCGTACGGCGTATACTCCCGTGCTGCGCGGCTCGCCAGATCGGCCGCCCGGTCGGCGCGCCCGATGAGTGTCGCCATCCAGGCAAGCTGCGCCGCACTCCGGGGCGATGGAGCGCGAACCGCGTTGAGCACGCTGTCGGCAACGCGCGCTGCGGCCGCGAAGTCGCCGCGTTTGAGCAGGAGCCGGGCTTCGGCCGCCGTGAGATCCACCTGCTGCTCGGTGTTCGCCGAAAGACGGTGAGCCAGTCTCACCATCGCAAGCGCCGAGTCCAGAGTTGCTCCCCGCGCGACAACAGCGGCTTCGAGAGCCCTGCCGCGAGCCTCGAGCGCATCTGCACTTGCCGGGAACGCCCGTACCCAACCAGCCGTGATCTCGGTGAGGATTCGCCTGTTTCGCGCCACGGCTGCGCGGCGGCTCGAAGGCCACGCAGAAGACCTGCCTCCGACCACGTCGCCGATGGGCAGCGGCACGATCACAAGGGTGTCCGCCTCCATGGAGGGTCGGCCGAGAAAGCGCAGGGTGTCCGCGGCTTCGATCGCGTATCCCGGCCGGATTAGGATGTCGTCCACGTAAAACAGCCTGGCGAGACGGCGAAGCGCCCGCCCTCGGAAGGCCAGGTGTGAGGAAGGCAGGATCTCCAGGGCGCGCCGATAGGCGTTCAGTGCCGCGTGCGTGCTCCCGCGGAAATACCACCGTCCTCGGGGGTCGCGCAGGACGACTTTGTCTTGCGAGTGGCACATGCCGAGTCCATACCATGACGCGAAATCGAGGGAGTCGCTGGCGATCAGGCTGCGGTAGATCCGGCACGCCTGCGGGTGGCGGTCCTGGGCCAGGGCCTGGGCGGCCTCGGCGGCGAGACGGTCGCGCTGCGGCAGCTCCTGGCGCAACGCGTACGCGCGGCCGGCCACTTCGCGAAGCTCGCCGGCCGTGTCCCCCGCCCAGGCCACGACCTGCGTGAGCCACAGCCACGCCGGTGCAAAGTCCGGGTCTCCAGCTACTGCGACACGGAAGGCCCGCTCGGCGCCGGCAAGATCCCACGTAGCCAGCGACCTGTGGCCCTGCTCGTAGGCGCGCCATGCATCAAGGGAAGCGGTGGCCGGCGCCGCAGCGCTTTCCGTCGCAGGACCAACGTCACCGAGGAGAAGCGCGTCGGCCAACTCCGCGAACTTGGGGCCCAGGTCTTCCAGATCAGGCCCGAGCAGGACGGCGTGCTCCTCGAGCGCACGACCTCCGTGGGCGGCGTCGAGCAGGACTGCCCGTACGAGCATCGAGTCGCCCGCCTTCCGGACGCTCCCCCACGCCACGCGACCAACGCCCAGATCCTTGGCGATGGACACGACCTCGGACTCGGTAAGGACGCCGCCGGCGCCGTGGCGGGCCAGCGCGTCGTTGACGCGGAGCGCGCTCACCAGCTTCACGCCGCGCCAGCGAGAGAGGGCGCCCGACAGCAGAAGCTCGGACTCGTCGCCGGAGAGGAGGGCGGGCGCCGAACTTGCTTCTTGCTCGAATGGGAAGACGGCGATCTGCGCGGGATCAAGCTCCGCGCTCTCGGACACACCGAAGTCCGTACCGAAGACCCCGGCGCTCAGGACGAGCGTGGCAACCAACGCGAGCCACCTGCGCTTCGCAGGCACGCGCCACCACGACGTCACCGGCATGGTGTTCCCCTGCGTGCGCTCACCGCTCCGCTACGCCCCGGGCGGCAGGCCGCCAAGCCCGTCCGCTGTCTCCGGGCACGCGGGAGGTCCCGCGGCTGGCTACAACTGTGAAGACTGGCACCCCAGCTGGGCAAACACAAGGGCGGGCGGAGGCGGGTAGTGGGTGCCCACTACCCGGAGCCGGGGTCGAACGCGCCGGCGCCCGACGCCGGCTGGCCGCTGGGAAGCGGTGCTTACACCGGACGGAGGCTCTTCAGCCTGAACAGCCGCCACCGCGCGCACCGGTCACAGCCGCCGCACCGCTTCATCCCTTCGCCGAAATGCGCCAGGAGCAGCTCGCGCCGGCAGGCGAAGGCCGTGAGGTAGCGGATCAGCGGGTCCAGCTTGCGTGCGTCCGGGACGATCCGGCGCTGGAGGCGCAGGTCGCCTCGCGTCCACAGCACGTCGCAGCGCGCGCGCTTGCCGTCACGCCCCGCGCGGCCGGCCTCCTGGTAGTACGCCTCGAGGCTCGTCGAGAGCCCCAGATGGATGACGCGGCGCACGTCGGGTTTGTCGATCCCCATGCCGAACGCCGAGGTGGCGACCACGCAGTCCACCCGGTTGGTGAGGAACTCGTGCTGGACGTTCCTGCGCACCGTGTGCTCGAGACCCGCGTGGTAGGGCGCCGCCACGACGCCCGCGTTGAGCAGCGCCCGCGCCCACTTTTCCGCCGCCGACCGCGTCGGGACGTACACGATCGCTGCGCCTCGGCGCGGTTTGAGGTGCGCGAGCAGCCGGCGGCGGCGCTCTTCGTCGTCCCGCACGTTCACGACGTTGAAGAACAGGTTCGGCCGGTCGAACGAGCCGACGATCCGCTCGACCGTGCCGAGTCGAAGCGTTGCGACGATGTCGTCGCGCACGGCACGGGTCGCCGTCGCGGTGAGGGCGAGGGTGGGCGGGCGTCCGAGCGCGAGGCGTACCACGCCGAGGCGACGGTACGCGGGACGGAAGTCGTGTCCCCACTCGGACACGCAGTGCGCTTCGTCTACCGCCAGGAGGCTCATGCGAACGGTCTTCAGGAGGCCGATCAACGCACCGGTGGCGAGGCGCTCGGGTGCGACGTAGAGCAGCTTGAGGCCGCCGCCGGCGAGGTCGCGCAGCACCCGCTGGCGCTCGACCGGCGTCATCGCGCTGGTGAGCGCCGCGGCCCAGATCCCGCGACC
>JACORV010000100.1 GCA_016179225.1 Gemmatimonadota bacterium
CGATACTCCCGCGCGACGGCCGCTATCGCGTCGTCGCGATGGCCTTCGGCGAGGACGGCCGTGGGACCTACACCCTCCAGGCACGGGGGTGGGAGACGCCGGACGCTGCGCCGGCGGGCGCGGTGGCGCCGATCCGGCCCGGTGAGACCAGGGATGGGCTGCTCGAGCCGGGCGACGAGATCGGAGGCGACGGGCCGTTCCAGGACCGCTGGACAATCGACGCGCCGGCGGGCGCGCGACTGCGGGTGGAGATGCGTTCCACCGACTTCGACAGCTACCTGATCTTGCTCGGCCCGGATGGCCGGGTCGTCGCGACCGACGACGACGGCCTCGAGGGCCGGGACGCCGTGGTGAGCCTGCGCGCGTCGGCCGCCAGTGGCCATACGGTGCTCGCCACCACCTACGGCGAGAACCCCAGCGCCGGGGGCTACCGCCTGACCGTCACCGAGGAGACCGGCAGCTTCGCGGATCCGGGAGCCGGGGCGAGCATCGCGATCGGCGAGACGAAGGACGGCCGTCTCGAGTCCGGCGACCTGGACGGCACCCGCGGCCTCGAGGACCGGTGGACCTTTGCCGGGCGCGCGGGCCAGGTCGTCCGCATCGACGCGATTTCGTCCGCGTTCGACCCCTACGCGGTGCTCAAGTTCGGAGAGACGCCGCTCGACTCGAACGACGACGGCGGCGATGGCAACAATGCGCGCATCATGACCGTGCTCCCCAACAACGGCACCTACACGATCGCAGTCTCCGCCTACTCGGAGAGCCGCACGGGCGGACGGTACACGCTGGCCCTCGCGGCCTCGAGCACGCCGGTCGCCGCGGCTGGACAGACGGCGCGTATCGCGTACGGGCAGCGACTCGCCGGCCGGCTGGAGTCGGGCGATCGCGCGCGCGAGGCCGGGGGCACGGAGGACTGGTGGGAGTTCGATGGCCGCTCCGGCCAGGACGTGACGGTCGAGCTGCGCTCGGGGGCCTTCGATACCTATCTCGAGCTTCGAGACCCGGCGGGCGGACGCGTGGCCGAGAACGACGACGGCCTCGGCGAGGGCACTGATTCGTTCATCATTGCGCACCTCGACCAGGGCGGACGCTTCCGCATCGTGGTGCGGGGCTACGGGGACCGCGAGGCGACCGGCATCTACGAGGTGGCGCTGGGCCAGAGCGGGGCGGTGGGCCGGGCGGGCCAGGTCCAGGAGATCCACCCGGGCGAGACCCTGGTTGGACGGCTCCAAGCCGGCGACAGCACGGCGGGCGACAGCACCTACACCGACGTCTACCTGTTCCGCGCGACGCGTGTCGGCGACGTGGTGATCGACTTGCGCTCCGGCGACTTCGACGCCTACCTCATCGTCCAGGACGCCGACGGCAGGACCATCGCCACGGATGACGACGGGGGCAGCGGCACGGACTCGCGCATCACGACGCGCGTGACCGCGGGCGCGACCTTCCGCATCCTGGCCAACAGCTACGGTGAGGATCTCGAAACGGGGTTGTACCGGCTGTCGATCCGCTACACGCCGTAACGAACCGAAAGGGAGGAACCCCATGCACCGCCTGCTCCCGCTGCTTCCCCTTCTCGCCCTCGCGGCCGCGTGCGGCCGGGACGCCGGTACCGCCGGGAGCACGATCAAGGTCGGGTCTTCGGCCACCGGGTCGCTCACCGACCAGGACCCGATGATGCGCGGCAACAGGGGCCCCTACCAGGTGTGGACGCTGCGGGGCAAGCGCGGCCAGCGGCTGGTGATCGACATGACCTCGTCCGCCTTCGATGCGTACCTCTATGTGCGGGACGCGGACGGCTTCCTCATCGGCCAGGACGACGACTCGGGTGACGAGAACAACGCGCGCCTGCGGACGATCCTGCCGCGGAACGGCGCCTACCGCATCATCGCGACCTCCTTCGGCTCCACGGCCCGTGGCGATTATGCGCTGGCGGTGAGCGAGTGGCCCGCCCCCGAGGCACCGCGGCCGGCCAGCTCCCAGGCCATCTCCGTCGGCGAGACGAAGGACGGCCTACTCGAGCCCGGCGACGAGTTCTCCGGCGACGGCCCGTACCAGGATCGCTGGACCTTCGAGGTCGGGGCCAACCAGCGCGTGCGCGTCGACATGCGCTCCACCGACGTGGACAGCTATCTGATGCTCCTCGGCCCGGACGGTCGCGTCGTGGCGACGAACGACGACGCCACCGGCCGCGACGCGGCCGTCAGCGTCCGCGCCTCGGAGGCGGGCCGGTACACGGCCCTGGCGACGACCTTTGGCGACCAGCCCCGGGTCGGCGCGTACCGGATCTCGCTGACGGTCGTCTCGGGCGAGTTCGCCGACCCGGGCACGGTGCAGTCGATCTCCGCCGGCGAGTCGAGGGAAGGGCAGCTCGAGTCGGGCGACAGCACGACGTCGAGCGGGAGCTACACCGACATCTACCGGTTCCGACCCGCGCAGACGGGCACCGCGACGATCGACCTCACCTCCACGGACCTCGATCCTTACCTGACGCTGCAGGACTCCGCCGGGACGGAGCTCACCCACGACGACGACGGTGGGGAAGGGAACAACTCGCTGATCACGTACTCGGTCACGGCGGGCGCGCTCTACCGCCTCGTGGTCGGGACCTTCGGCGCCGGTGCGCGCACGGGCGGCTACCGGCTGGCGGCGCGCGTGAGCCCGTGAGGTTGGGGGCCCGCGCCTCGAACCGCGTTGACGCTTGTCCACAAAGCGAACATCTTGAGCTTGAAATGAAACGCGCCGGGCCTTCCACCGGCGGGCGGCGTCGCTCGTACGGAACCGCCGCCGACCGCGCCCTCAACCTGTGGGTGGCGCTCGCCCGGTGCGCCTCGTCGGTCAGCCGGGTATCGGCCCGCGACATCCACCGCTACGGACTCACCCAGGCGCAGTTCGCCGTGCTGGAGGTCCTGTATCACAAGGGACCGCTCCCCCTCTGCACCATCGGCGCCAAGCTCCTGGTGACGAGCGGCAACATCACCTATGTCGCCGACCAACTCGAAGGCTCCGGCTTCCTGCGCCGCGAGCGCTCCGCGGAGGATCGCCGGGTGGTGCTCGCGAAGCTCACCTCCCAGGGCGAGGCCCTGCTCGACAAGCATTTCCCCTCACACGCCGCCCGGATGGCGGAAGCGGCGCGCGCCCTGAGCCCGCGGGAGCAGGAGGCCCTCGCCCGGCTCCTCAAGAAGTGGGGAAAGGCCACTCGGAAAGACCAGTAAGCAGGTGCCAATGCACCAAGGCGCCACGGCCGGTGGTGGGGCAACCTCTTGCCCCAGCGGCAGTTAGTCTTTATGATATCGCGACCCTCCCCCGGAGCCCCTCCTGATGCACGATCCGTTCTGGAGCTCGGACGAGTTCGATGAACGCGCGCACCAGCTGTACAACGAAGGGCAATACGACGAGGCGATCGAAGTACTCCGCGAAGGTCTTCTGATCTACCCCGAAGCCGTCGAGCTCCATGTGGGCATGGGCTACGCCCGCCTGGCGCGGGAGGAGTACGCCTGGGCGCGGCGCGCGTTCGTCGCGGCGCTGGCGATCGAGCCGGACCACGAGGACGCACTGGCGGGCATCGGGGAGGTACTGCTCAAGCTGGGCGAGGGGGCCGCGGGCGTCGCGCGCTTCGACCGCGTGCTCGAACTCGGGTTTGGCGGAGACCTCGACATCGTACTGCAGATGGGACGCGCGCTGTTCCGCGACCGCTACTACGAGCAGGCTCGGCGCTTCTTCGAGGTGGCGCGGCGGGCGCACCCGGACAGCGCGGAGGCGTGCGCCTGTGTCGGGTACGCCGAGCATCGCCTGTCGAAGGAGAAGGACGCAGTGCGCTGGCTTCGGCGCGCACTCGAGCTGGACTCGGAGCACTCGGAAGCCCGGGTCTACCTGGCGAACCTCCTCTACGACCGCGGTCAGTCCGAGGAGGCGCTTGCCGAGTTCGAGAAATCGGAGCCGGACGAGCACTGGGACGAGCTCGGCATCTGGCGGGTCATCGAGCTCAAGAAGTCCATCTACCGCCTTCCGGACGACGACCCGGAGCTCAAGCCCTGGCTGATGCGGCTGGCCGATCTAGCGGGCGATGCGGACGCCACCGAGCTGCTGCTGGCCGAGCTGGAAGCCGCCGGTCCCGACGGCACGGGCTCGCGCGATCCGGCGCAGCTCGAGCTCTTCGGCACGTTGCTCACCGAGTTGCAGGAGATGCGCAAGCGCACGCGCTCGGGGGAGGTCCACCGCGTGACGACTCCGGAGGGCACGTCCTACATCGGCACATGGGAGGAGATCGTCAGCTGCATGCGCGATGCCGACGCCGTGTTCGCCGGGCGCTCGATCGAGGAGTACCTGGCCGGTGCGGCGCAGCGCGCCACCCGGCTCACGGGCATCATCATCCCGGCCACCGACGCCGAGAGCTTCATCCGCGGGAG
>JACORV010000108.1 GCA_016179225.1 Gemmatimonadota bacterium
GGCGCCGCGGGGGGCGGCGTGGGAGCATGTGGCGCGTCGGGCGACCCTGGGAAGACGATGACGGTGTCCCGGACCACATCCTCGACCCGGGGAGCGGGGTGCCGCGTCGCGCCGACCGCGGCGGCGATCAGCGCCGAGTGCAGGACGAGCGAGACGGCGCGCGAGCCCCACGCGCGCTCGTGGAGGGCGTCGGCGCCCGATGCAACGAGGACCTCGAGCATGGCACGTCTCCCCGGTTGAAGGACCTGCCTCCAACCTGGGAGACGTCGCTCACCGCCCGATTGACACATCATGACAAAACCCTAAACGCCGGGTGACGGCTCAGCGCTTCAGCACCCTCACGCCCTTCGCGCCGGCAATCACGGCCACGTGCGCCATGCGCAGGAACAGCCCATCCTCGACGATCCCCGGGCGACGCGCGAGCGCGCGGGCGAGCGCGCCGGGATCCTTGATGCCGCGCGGGAACCGGCAGTCCACGACGTAGTGCCCGCCGTCGGTCACGTACGGCGCGCCGCCCTCGGCGCGGCGGAGCGCGGGGCTCGCGCCAAGCTTCTCGAAGAACGGGAGCAGCGCCGACCAGCCGAAGGGGATCACTTCGACGGGCACCGGAGCGTGCGTGCCGAGACGGCGGACTCGCTTCGATTCGTCGACCACCACCACGAAGCGCCTCGCGGCGAGCGCCACCAGCTTCTCGCGCAGCAGCGCCCCGCCCAAGCCCTTGATGAGGTTGAGCCGCGGATCGACCTCGTCGGCGCCGTCAATCGCGAGATCGAGCTCGGGGTACTCGTCCAGCGAAACGAGAGGGATGCCGAGCGCCCGGCAGCGGTGCGCGGTGTCCTCGGAGGTGGGGACGGCGACGACGCCCCGGAGCGTGCGGGACGCGAGGCGCGCCGCCAGCAGCTCGAGCAGCGGGCGCACGGTGGACCCAGTGCCCAGGCCGATGGCCGTCCCGCTCTCCACAAACCTCACCGCGCGCTCGGCCGCCGAGCGCTTCAGCGCGTCCTGAGCGGCGGGCCGAACGGTCACGAGGTCGAGGTGGCGCCCGGACGCAGCGACGGCGCTTCCGCCGCGCGGCCAACCTTGCGACGCGCCTTCTCATCGTACATCGCGCGGTCGGCGCGCCCGATGGCAGACTGGAGCGCCTCCTCGCCGGTGTACTCCGCGGCGCCAACGCTCACCTGGAGCGGAAGCCGGTCGCCGCCGTCGCCGAGCACCAGCGACGGCGACTGCTCTATGGCCGTCTCGAGCCGGCGCTGTACGTCGGGCGCCCCGGCGCCCGGCAGCACCAGCAGGAACTCGTCGCCGCCCCACCGATAGAGCTTGTCGGAGGCGCGCAGCGTCGAGCGCAGCACATCCGCCACCCGCTTCAGCAGCTCGTCGCCGGCGGCGTGGCCGTGCGCGTCGTTCACGGCCTTGAGGTTGTCCACGTCGATCATCGCGACCGTGCCGAACGTCGCCTTCGCGACCTCCAGTCCCACGCCCTCGGTGAAGGCCCGCCGATTGAGCGTGCCCGTCAGCGCGTCGTAGAGCGCCACCCGCCGGAGCTCGTCGTGCGCGACCGCCAGCTCGGCATGCGCGCCGTCCACCTCGCGTTTGGCGTCCTCCAACAGCATGAGAACCATCCCGTAGCCGAGCAGCATCTGGAAGAGCAGGTCCAGGTAAGAGTTGTAGTGGACCGCAAAGTCGAGCACCGTACCCAGCGTTCCCGTCCGGGGCGGGCCCGAGGCGGCAGGGGCCTCGGAGAAGGCGAAGAAGTACAGCGTCCAGAGCACCGCCACGAGGGCGAAAGACGCGCCGGTCGCCGTGCTCCCCAGGGTTCGACGGGAGGGCGGCAGCAGGAGCAGCGTCATGGCGCTGTACCCCAACGCCGCCGCCGCGGCGGGGCACTGCCAGATCACGATCCCGTTCAGCGAAAACGCGAGCGAGACGGACAGGATCGTCCAGGCGATGCTGCCGGCCACCGCGTAGGGGACGAACCGCCGGACGTTGAACCCCTTGGCGTACCACACGGTGCCGGCCACCAGCAGGGAGAAGAACAGCAGCTTGAAGAACTGGTAGGTGACGTAGAGGAGCCGAATGAGGGCGTCCCCGTCCTGCAGCGGCGACTCCCCGAAGCTCGGCAGCACGATGTAGCGCACGAACACCGCGCCGATGCCCGCGCAGAGCGCCAGCCACGCCTTGGTCCAGATCCGGAAGTAGCGGCGGCGCGCCGCGTAGGGGCGGAGCAGGAGGAAGAGGGCGAGGACGAGGATCGCGCCGCCGAACTGGAGGACGATCCCGATGAAGCCGAGCAGCTCGCGGACTTGGCCGAGTGGCATCGCTACGGAACGAAGCTATACCGGGAGACGCCGGCGTGCATCAGGGGCGGTCGGCGGCAGCCGGGATGGGTGACGCCAGGCCCGTTTCGCCGGTAACTTCGAGGACGGAAGGTTCGGTTCCGGGCCGAAGCTCTCGGCCGGTGGCACGGGCGCGAGCGGGAACTCGCTAAGGAGAAGGCCATGTGTGTTTCGACCAGGCTCGTCGCGACCGGGGCGGGCGGCAGGTTCGAGGTGCAACCGGGACGGGCCGCGCCATGAGCATCGCGGTGATCGGCGCCGGCACCATCGGCAAGGCCGTGGTGCGCGCGTTCCTGGCGCGTGGCGACGGCCCGCGCATCTACGCGACCCGGCGCAACCTCACCGGACTGGCGGACCTCGAGGGCGCCGGGATCGTGATCGGCCGCGACAACGCGGAGGCGGCGCGCGAGGCGGACACGATCATCCTGGCGGTGAAGCCGGGCGATGTCCTGCCCGTGCTCACGCGGCTCAAGGGCGAGGTCGGTCGCAAGCTGGTCATCTCGCTGGCGGCGGCCGTGCCCATCGCGTACCTCAGGAAAGCGGCCCCGGACGCGCATTACGTGCGCGCCATGCCCAACGTGGCGGCCATCGTGCGGGCCTCGTTCACACCTTACTGCGTCGCACCCGAGGTGACCCCCGACGAGCGGGCCACGGCGATCGGACTCGTCGAAGCGTTCGGGGCCGCCGTGGAGGTGGAGGAGGAGCACTTCGACGCGCTCACGGCCCTCTCCGGCTCCGGTCCGGCGTACGTCCTCACGGTGGCGGAAGCGCTGATGTACGCGGGGATCAAGGCAGGCCTCCCGCGAGCGCTCGCCCTGCGCGCCTCGCTCGAGACGCTGGTCGGCGCGGCGAAGCTCGCCCTGGAGGGCGGCCTGCACCCCGCCGAGCTGCGTGACATGGTGGTGACCCCGGGCGGGGTCGCGATCGAGGGGATCTACGAGCTGGAGGACTCGGCCATCCGCACCGCGTTCATGCGGGCCATCGAGAAGGCCACGGCCAAGAGCGCGCTCATCGCCGAGAAGATCGGGAAGGCGAACGGCATCGGCTAGCGGTCGGTGGCGGCGCGCTTGACAGAGCGATGGCGCGCGGGATTACGTAGCCCAACAGGAGTCATCGAGGGTCGCCGCGTGGGCAAGAGCAAGGCTCCCCGTGCAGCGCGGGACATCAAACGGCGGCGGGCGTCGGAGGATCTGAAGCGAACGCTGTCCCTGCTCCGGGCCACGCTCGACTCCACCGCCGACGGCCTCCTGGTGGTGGATCGCCAGGGCAAGATCGAGATCTTCAACCGCAAGTTCGCCGAGATGTGGCGGATTCCGGAGGATATCCTCGCCACCGAGGACGACCAGCAGGCGCTCGACTTCGTCCTCCAGCAGCTGGAAGATCCGCACCAGTTCCTGACCAAGGTCCGTGAGCTTTACAGCCAGCCCGAGGCCGAGAGCTTCGACGTCCTGCGGTTCAAGGACGGCCGCGTCTTCGAGCGTTACTCCCAGCCGCAGTGGATCGGCGGCGAGATCGTCGGACGAGTGTGGAGCTTCCGGGACGTCACCGCCCGGACGCGGGCGGAGGAAGCGCTGCGGCGCGAGCACGGCTTCGTGCGCCTGCTCCAGGCGGTGGCCGTCGCGGCCAACGAGGCGCGGACCGTCGAGGACGCGTTCCTGCACTGCCTGGATCGCATCTGCAACCACACCGGCTGGCCGGTGGGCCACGTGTACCTGGCCGGCGAGGACCTTTCCGGGGACCTGGTGCCCACCAAGCTCTGGCACCTCGACGATCCGGTGCGCCACGAAGTCTTCCGCCGCATGACCGAGGCCACGCGTTTGCCGCCGGGCGTCGGCCTACCGGGCCGGGTGCTCGCGACCCACAAGCCGGAGTGGGTCATCGACGTGCGCAGCGACCCCAACTTCCCCCGGGCCCGCGTGGCGCGCGACATCGGCCTGCGTGCGGGGTTCGCTTTCCCGGTGATGGTGGGCACCGAGGTCGCCGCGGTCCTGGAGTTCTTCGCACCCGAGCCCACCCCGCCCGACGAGGCGCTGCTCGACGTGATGAGTCACGTCGGCACGCAGCTGGGCCGCGTCATCGAGCGCAGGCGGGCCGGCGCACGAACGTCGCGCGGGTAGCCGCGCCGCTCAGCGCGCGACGCGGCGCGTGCCGTCGCCCTGGTAGACGTAGCGGATGCTGAGGCATCCCCCCTGCACGCCGCCGCAGTAGTAGCTCACGATCTCGAGCTTCGCGTACCGCCCGTCGGCGGTGCGCACCCCGTACACGTGGCCCTTCGGCGTAAGCAGGTGCGAGGTCCACCCGTAGCGGTACCACTTCCCGATCCCCGCGCTCGAGCTGTCGGCCTGGGTCGCCACGTAGCCGGTATCCGGAAGCGTCACGACCGAGTCGAACGGGAGGGGCCCCAGGTCCACGATCCCGCCCCGCCCCGCGAACCCCGGCCCGCCGTTGGGGATGACATGGAAGCGCCGCACCGCCAGGTCCCACTCGAGCGGTCCCGGCCTCTCCACCACCGAGCTGCGCGAGAAGTCGAAGAAGGTCCACGTGTGCTCGTCGGTCGCGTCGATGGTGTAGACGGCGGGCCCGACGAGGGTGTCCCCCACCGGCACGGGGTTGGGGGGCGTGATCGTCATCGCGGGCATCTCGGGCCGGCGCAGCGCGCCGACGACGAACGTCGCCATCAGGAGCGCGAACACGACGACGATCACCCAGACGAACGCGTTGGCGCGAAAGAGTGGGGCTGGCTCGGGTTGGCTCATCGGCCACGAAGTATACGGCCGATGTGACCTCGTCGCGGGTGAACGGGTCAGTACCGTACGTCCCGTCGCCCCGTTCCCGGAGAGGTTCCATGACGCCACGGTTTCGTCCGACGCTTTGCGCGCTTGCCCTGCTGCTCGCCGCGGGATGCGGTCACGAGCCGATCACCGGCCCGATCACCGATCTGCCGCGGCCGCTGACGGCGGCCGAGGCGCGGCTCATCGCCACCGGCAACCGGTTCGCGCTCCGGCTCTTCCGCGAGGTCGCGGCCGGCCAGGACCCCGCGAAAAACCTCTTCGTCTCGCCGCTCAGCGTGGCGATGGCGTTGGGCATGACGTTGAACGGCGCCGCGGGAGCGACGTATGACGCCATGCGGCAGACCCTCGCGCTCGACGACCTGACGCAGGCGGAGATCAACCAGTCGTACTGGGGCCTGATCGACCTGCTGCGCCGTCTCGACCCGAACGTGGACTTCACGCTCGCCAACTCGATCTGGTACCGGCAGGAGTTCACCTTCGAGCAGGCGTTCCTGGACACGAATCGGCTTTACTTCGACTCGCGGATCGAGGGGCTCGACTTCGCCGCGCCCAGCGCACCGGAGACGATCGACGCCTGGGTGCGCGAGCAGACGCGGGGCCGGATCGCGAGCATCGCGCCCAATCCGATCCCGCGCGATGCGATCATGTATCTGATCAACGCGGTGTACTTCAAAGGCGCCTGGACCAAGCAGTTCGAGAAGAGCCGCACGCGCGACGCGCCGTTCCGGCGGCGCGACGGTTCGATCAGACCGGCACCGATGATGTCGCACGCGGGCGAGGTCAGCGTCCAGCTTGCGGCCGATGCCGCGGTGCAGGTCGTCGACCTCCCCTACGGCGGCGGCGCGTACAGTATGACGATCGTGATGCCGAACGACGCGGCGGGGATCGACGCGCTCGTAGCGGGCCTCACCGCGGAACAGTGGAACGCATGGATGGGTGCGCTGGAC
>JACORV010000097.1 GCA_016179225.1 Gemmatimonadota bacterium
ATGCGCGGCGTCTTCGGGACGGAGGCCGCGGCTGCGGACACGTTGCGGGACCGCGGGGCGACCGGCGTCGTGCACCTCCTCGGCGATGCCGATCTCTACAGGCTGTACGTCCGGAGCCGTGGGAAATCGCGCATGTACATCGCGGAGGAGGCGCACGCGCGGTCGTCGTTCATTCCGGAGATCGCGGTGGCGATCGCCGGTCCCGCGCTCGAGGGGCGCCTCATCGAGGGCACCGACGTGGCATCCGATCCCGATCGCCCGCGCGCCCTCGCCGGTCGCCGCCTCTCCGTGACGATGGGCGTGCGCTCGCGTCCGGTTCCCGCGCGCAACGTGGCGGCGATCCTGCCGGGATCCGATTCGTCGCAGCGCGACGCGTTCGTGACCTACGCGGCGCACTACGACCACCTCGGCATCTCGACGCCCGACGAGCGTGGCGACTCGATCTACAACGGATTCTCGGACAATGCGGCCGGCTCGGCGATCCTGCTCGCCATCGCCGAGGCGCTGGCGACCAGACGACGACTGCCAAGGCCGGTACTCTTCCTTTGGCCGACGGGCGAGGAGCGCGGGCTCCTGGGCTCGGACTACTTCGCCGTGCACCCGCTGGTCCCGCCATCCCACGTCGTCGGCGTGATCAACCTGGACGCCGGGGCGCCTCCGGCGCCGGTGGTGAGCTGGCACATCGCGGGCGGCGACCGCTCGACGCTCGGCCAGACGGCGATCGAGGTCGCGCGGCGCGCAGGGTGGGCGGCGGAATCACGGCCGGCCAGCCCCAATTCCGACTACTTCCCGCTGCTGCGCAGCGGCGTGCCGGCCATCTTCCTTGTCCCGGCGCCCGGTCCCTACGAGGGCCAGACGACAGAGACGTCCAATGCGTTGCGGCGTCGCTGGGATCACTACCATCAGGCGTCCGATCACTGGGCGGTGGACTTCCCCTTCAAGGGTCTGGTGCGATACGCCGATTTCGCCCTGCGCGTGGGCCTGGCGCTCGAAACGGGCGCGCGCCCCGGTATGCTGCCGACGCGGTAGCGCGCGCGGGGATGATCGGGGCGAGGCGCGCCGGGCTAGCGGAAGCTGCCGGGCGGGAGGGTGTAGAGCAGTCGCGCGGTACGCCGGTCGCGCTCGGTCAACTCGGTGGCGGCGGTCTCGGGGTACAGCGCGTCGGCGCGCTCACGCGAATGGCCCAGGCCGAGCGCATGGCCGAGTTCGTGCAGGGCCACGGCGACCATCTGGCTGCCGACGACCAGGCGGCCGTCGGGGGTGTGAGTTGCGAGGTTCACGCCGACTCTCCGGATGTTGCCGCCGCTGTCCCACGTGACGTCGGCGCGGCCGGTGCGGTTGCTGTCCAGCCGGGCGACCCACGTCACGACTACATCGGCACGGGTCGTGTCGCTTCCGATGTCCATCTGCACGGGGAGCTGTGCGCCGTTCCACCGTCCCACCGCCCACACGACGTTCGCCACGAAGTCCTCGCGGAACCCTTCCACGGGCTGCCTCACGACCGCCACCTTGAGCGGCGTCCGCGCGCGCTCGTCCGGCCAGCGGCGCAGCATGGAGTCGCCGCCCGCCAGCATGTCGACCAGATAGGTTCCGGCGCTCTCCAGGCGGATGCGCTCACGGACCTCCACACGGCGCGCCGAGTCGGTGGCGGACACGGGTCCCCCGGCCGTCGCCTTCCCGGAGCGTGCGCCGTCACCACCCCCGGACGCGGAGACGCCGGGCACACCACTTGGGAGCAGCGCCGAGGAGCCGGGCGCGGGGGTGGCCTCCGGTGCCGACGCGGCGGCCGGCGCGCGCCCCAAGGCCGCGCGCCGCACGACGTCCATGATGACCGCGCCCAGCAGCAGTGCGGTGACGATCGGCAGGAGGGGACCGGCCTTTCCGGGCTTCGTCATCTATCCCGAATCATGGCGCGGCGATTGGCGACGGGCAAACCCGTCCTGATTGCGAAACCGCGCCCGAAAGGCCAGTATCCCTGTCCGCGCGCCGTGAGCGGCGCGCGCCTGTCTCACCGCGCGATCCCCGGGACCGACCGTTGATTCCACTGCCGGCCAACTACATCGTCCGATGGCGCTGGCCGATCGTGGTGGCGTGGGCGACCTTCGCCGCGCTCATGGTACCGGTGGCGCGCGGGGTCCATCAGCGCCTCCAGGTGGGCGGCCAGAACCTGCCCAACTCGGAGTCCACGCGTGCCGAGGACATCGTGCGCGACCGGATCGGCACGCCGTACGCGAACTTCGCGGCCGTGGTGATCCGGCATGACTCCCTCACCCTGGACGATCCGCGCTACGCGTCCTACGTCGAATCCCTCACCACCGCGCTCGACCGCCTTCCGTTCGTCGTCCAGACGCTGAGCTGGCGGCGCTCCGGCGACGCGCAGTTCCGGAGCGACGACGGGAAGACCACGTTGGTGCTCGCGGGGCTGCGCCAGCACAGCGATAACGATCACACGAGCTATGTCCCGTTGCTGCGCGAGTCGGTGCGGAAGGCGCAGGCGGCCACCGCGCCCGGCTTCGAGGCGCACGTGACGGGGGGCCCGGCGTTCGATTACGACACGCGCACGATCGCCGCGGAGGACTCGGCGTCGCTGGAGCGCCACCTCATCCCGCTCACCTGGCTGCTGCTGGTCATCGCGTTCGGCGCGCTCGTCGCCGCGCTGGTGCCGGTCGCCGTGGGGTTCATCGCGATCACGGTGACGCTGGGCGTGATCGCCGTGCTCGCCGCCTTCACGCCGATATCCATCTTCGTGCTGAACATCACGACGATGATGGGGCTCGGCGTGGGGATCGATTACTCGCTTCTGGTGCTCACGCGCTTCCGCGAGGAGCTGGACTCCGGCGCGGATCCCGCCACCGCCGCGGTGACGACGATCCGCACCGCCTCCGCCGCCGTCATCACCTCCGGGGCGACGGTCATGGTCGGGCTTCTCGCGCTGCTGATCGTCCCGCTCGCCGAGACGCGCTCGGTCGGTCTCGGTGGCCTGATCGTGGTGGCGACGTCGGTCGCCCTGTCGATCTCCTTCCTGCCCGCGATCCTCGCGATCCTCGGCCGCCGCATCGACTGGCCGAAGGGCTTGGCCTCCAACCTCGCGCGGTTCCGCTCCGAGGTCGGGTGGAACCGGTACGCCCTCGGCATCTCCAAGCACCCGATGCGGGCGGCCATCATCTCGGGCGTGGTGATCGCCGTGCTCGCGGCGCCCACGTACTGGCTACGGATCGGGTTGCCGGTCTCCGGGTGGTTTCCCCAGGACACCGAAGCCGGAGTCGGGCTCCGGCTGCTCGAGCGGATGGGGCAGGGAGCGGCCCTCCAGCCCATCAAGGTGGTCGTAAACATGGAGGACGGGAGCGCCGTGCTCGACGGGGATCGCCTCCGCGGCCTCAAGGCCCTCACCGACTCGATCCGCGCCAACCCGCGCGTCGCCCAGGTCCGCGGAGTCGTGGACCTGCGGCCGGGTATCCCGCTCTGGCAGTACGCGGTGATGTACGCGGACGAGGCGCGAGCGCGCGAACGCTACGCCGAGGTCTTCAAGGCCTTCGTGAGCCACGACGGCTCGGCCACGGCGGTGGATGTCGTGCTGAGCGACACGGTGACGCTCGACGGGTCGCTGGACGCGGTGCGCGACATCCGGCGAATCGCGATCCGGGGCCTCCCCACCCTCCAGCGCGCCGAGCTGCTCGTCGGCGGGTTCTCCGCCTCGAGCCTCGACTTCCGGAACGAGCTGCTGCGCCGCTTCCCGCTGCTGGTGGTCCTCGTCCTGGGCGCCACCGGGGTCATGCTGGCCGTGGTGTTCCGGTCCCTGCTCGTGCCGATCAAGGCGGTGATCATGAACTCCCTGTCGGTGGCGGCGGCGTTCGGCCTCACCGTGGTGCTCTTCCAGTGGGGCGTCGGGGGCTGGCTGATCGGCCTCGAGGGGCCGACCGAGGCGATCTTCGTCCTGGGGCCGGTGCTGGTCTTCGCGATCGTGTTCGGGCTCTCGATGGATTACGAGGTCTTCCTCCTGGCGCGGATCAAGGAGGAGTTCGACGAGTCGCACGACAACGACGCCGCGACGACGGCGGGTCTCGCGGCCACCGGCGCGACGATCACGAGCGCCGCGCTCATCATGATCCTGGTGTTCGGCGCGTTCGCGTTCGCGCGGGTGCTCGCGGTCAAGCTCATCGGATTCGGGCTTGCGGTGGCAGTGCTGCTGGACGCAACGGTGATCCGCATGGTGATGGTGCCCGCCGTGATGCACCTCGCCGGGCGGTTCAACTGGTGGCCTGGTTACCGGCGGCGGGGCGCCGGCGGCCACTACCGCCGCGCCAGCGGCGGCGTCGCGGACGCCGAGACCGGAGGAGACACCCACTGAAGCGCTTCGCCCTTGCCGCGATGGCGGCGGGCCTGGTGCGGCGCTAGCGGCGGCGGCCTCGGGTGGGAACGGCCGGCAGCGAGAGGTCGGGCCCGCGCCACAGCTGGGAGTAGCGGCCGAGACGGTCGGGGGTGAGGAGATCGAACTGCCAGTAGTCGCCGCTCCTCCAAGCGAGCAGCAGCTCGTCGCGCGTGTCGCCATTGAGGTCGAATGAGTTCACCGACCGCAGCTCCTCGGAGTGGCTGGCGGAGAGCCGGGTCGCCCGCCCCGTCGCCGCGCGCAAGATCGTGTCGGCGGCGATGCCCACCACGAGACCGCTGAAGGAGTTGCCCCCGCCAAGGTCGAGCGAGGCCGCCGCGATGATGAGCCGCCGGTTGTTGTCGACGTCGTCCACGGCGAAGACGGTCGGCGTGCCCATCTGGTCTTCGGTGATCCGGAGGCGGATGCCCGCGGCCCTGCGGAAGACGGCGAGCAGGGCGAGCGTCGCCGCGGCCACCTCGTCCTCGGATGGCTCCACGGTCTCCAGGCTGTGCATGGGCGGCGGGCTCACCGCCACGATGGGCGGCTCGTTGCGGCTCAGGGAACCCACTACGTCCACCACGGCACGGGTCTGACACCACGCCGGCGGGTCCCCACACAAGCCCGGCAGCACCTGACGGACGCGGCCCGCGCCCACCGATGCCCCGTTGATGTACATACCGACCGCTTTCCCTATCACGCCGCGCGAGGCGCGGGTGCTGTCGCGCGCGAATGCGGGCTCCACCACCGACCAGTTTCCCTGTGCCTGGCGGAAGATGTTGCGGCGCTCCCAGAGCGACGGAATCGCCAGCACGTAGCTCGTATCGGGCGCGAAGGCGATCACCAACTCCCCCAGCGACGCGAGCGCCCCGGGCCGGGGGGCGGCGAGCGGGGCCACCGCGGTTCGTTGCGCGGCGCCGACGGCGGGCGTCGCGGCCAGGAAGCCGAGCGAGAGCAGCGCGAGTCGCGCCGAACGCCATGACCTCTTCACTGGCCCGCTCCGATGAAAGTGAGTCGTCGCCGGCCCTGGGTAGCCCGGGGATGGCTCTGCATGCTCCCGCCAATCTGCAAGCCCGGGCCGTGTGCAGCAACGCCCAAGCGGTCCGGAGGTGACCCCGGTCACCCCTCGCCGGCGCGCGGAGGGATGCGCTCTCCCAAGAGGTCCCAATGCCAGGCCGCGAGACGGATCCCGGTGCGGGGGTCGCGCAGCGGCTTGTACTGGAGCCAGCTCGCGTCCAGGCCGTGGGCCGCACCCCACGCGAGGAGGGCGTTGCGGTCGCTGCTCACGAGGTGCGCCATGGGGCGGCCGTCGAGCGTGAAGCGGTGCAGCCAGAGGCCGCCATCGAGGGCGTGCTCCATACCTTCGCGGCGGCGGCGGAATTCCCGCCACGACAAAACGTTAGGAACAGCCGACCTGGCCTTCCTGGGTAGCCGTGCCGACGGGGGCCGCGCTGCCGACGAAGAGATAGCACTCGCGCGCGCTGTTGTTGGTCGTCGCCGTCGCGGACCAGCCGCCCATCGTGGCCTCGTTCACCGTGATGGTCACGCCCGCGGACGGCCGGTAGGCGGCCATGCCGGAGACCGTCGTAGTGTACGTCTGATAGTCGTAGAAGTAGGACTCTTGCGCCGTGGCCAGGTTACGGAGATCGGACTTCATGGTCGCCACGAACGCCTTCTCTCTCGAGTTTGCAAACCTCGGGATCAGCACCGAGGCCAGGAGCCCGATGATGACCACGACCATCAACAGTTCTATGAGGGTGAAGCCGCGGGAGCGTTCCACGCCCGGACCCTCCTGGGTCGGCGGCGGCCCCGACGGGGGCCCTACGGCACAAGGTATTGGTGGCGCTGGAGACCGGCAATAGATAGTTCAGCCGGCCTTCGCGTCGAGCCAGTTGGGGCCGATGCCCACGCTCGCCACCAAGGGGACCCTGAGCACCGCTGCGCCCTCCATGTGGCTCTTCATCAGCTGCGCGACCCCATCCACTTCCCGCTCCGGCGCTTCCACCACCAACTCGTCGTGGACCTGGAGCAGCAGCCGGGCACGGTGATCCCGCCGCAGCGCCTCGGCCGCGCGGATCATCGCGATCTTGATGAGGTCGGCCGCCGAGCCCTGGAGCGGTGAGTTGGTGGCCGTGCGCTCCCCGAACGCGCGCACATTGTAGTTCTTGTCCTTGAGCTCCGGGATGTACCGCCGGCGCCCGAAGATGGTTTCGACGTAGCCCTTCGCTCGGGCCGAGGCCACCGTTTCGTCGAGGAAGCGCCGGACCCCCGCGAAGCGCGTGAAGTACTCCTCGATGAACTGCTTCGCCTCGTCGTACGGAATGCCCAGTTGCCGGGCCAGCGCGTGCGGCCCCTGGCCGTAGATCGTGGCGAAGTTGATCGTCTTGGCGCGAGAGCGCTGCTCGCCCGTCACCGCGTCCGCCGCGACGCCAAAGATGACCGCGGCCGTCTGGCGGTGGATATCGCCGCCCGCCTGGAACGCGGCGACGAACCCGGGATCGCTGGAGAGGTGCGCCAAGAGGCGCAGCTCGATCTGGGAGTAGTCGGCGACAACGAACCGCGACCCCGCCCGCGGCACGAAGCCACGACGGATCGCCTCGCCCCGCGCCGTCCGCACCGGAATGTTCTGAAGGTTCGGGTTGTTCGAGCTGAGGCGCCCCGTCGCCGCGCCGATCTGGTTGAACGACGTGTGAATGCGTCCGGTGCGCGGGTCCACCTCGGCAGGCAGCGCCTCGAGATAGGTGGAGAGCAGCTTCGATACTTCCCGGTAGTCGAGGAGCAGCCGCGGAACCTCGTGCCCCATCGCCGCCAGCTCCTCGAGCACCTCGGCGTCGGTGGAGGCACCGGTCTTGGTCTTCTTCAGCACGGGGAGCTGGAGCTTCTCGAACAGGACGTGCCGGAGCTGCGGCGTGGACTGGATGTTGAAGTCGGTGCCCGCGGCCTCGCAGATCGCGCGCTCCAACGCCTGGAGCTCGCTCCGGAATTCGGCGGTCAGCCGCTCGAACACCTCCAGGTCGACCCCGACGCCCTCCCATTCCATGTCCGCCAGGACGCCGATGAGCGGTATCTCCACCTCGCGGAAGAGCTTCGCGAGGTTGTGGTCGGCCAGCGTCGGCTCGAGCGTGTCGCGCAGTCGGAGCGTGCAGTCGGCCGCAGCGCAGCCAAACTCGGCGGCCTCGCGCACCGGCACTTCCGCAAACGCCCGCTGGGTCTTCCCTTTGCCGGTCAGCTCGCCGAGGGTGCGCATCCGGGCGCCGAAGTGCTCGAGCGCGAGTGCGTCCAGCGCGTGCGACCTCTTGCCCGGATCGATCATGAAGCTCGCGATCATCGTATCGAACACCGCGCCGCCCAGCTCGACGCCCGCGCGCCGGAGCAACAGCCACGCCGCCTTCAAGTCGTGGCCCACCTTGACGACAGACGGGTCCGCGAGCAGCTCGGCCAGCGGCGCGAGCGCCGGGTCGCTCAAGGGCGGGAGGTTGCGCACCGCGGTCCCCTCGAACACGTCCCCGGGCGAGCGATGGCCGAAGGGGAGGTACCACGCCCGCTCCCCGCCCGTGGCGATGGAGAGACCGACCAGGTCGGCGCTGATCGGATCGGGCCTGCCGGCGCGCCCATCGAGCGCGAACCCGCCGGCCGCGCGGGCCCGCCGAGCGACGTCGCGAACCTGTTCCGGCGTGTCCGCGACGGCGTAGGACGTCCTGGCGGCCGCAGCTGGGGCCGTCACCGCAGACGAAGCGGCGCGCGGGCCCAGCGAGCGGACGAGCGAATGGAACTCCAGCTCGCTCATCAACTCGAGGAGGGCCGGCCAGTCCGGCTCCCCCATCGCTAGCGTCTCGAGGTCCAACTCCACCGGCACGTCGCGATGCAGCGTCACCAACGCGCGTGATAGTCGCGCCCGATCCGCCTCGCGCTCCAGCGCCTCGCGCACGCGCTTGGCAGAGACCTCCGAGGAGTGCGCCAGCACGGCGTCGAGCGTGCCGTACTGCGCCAGCAGTTTCTGCGCGGTCTTCTCGCCGACGCCCGTCACGCCCGGGACGTTGTCGGCAGTGTCGCCCACCAGTGCCAGGTAGTCCACGGTCTGATCCGGCGACACGCCGAAACGCTCGGCGGCGTTGGCGGTGGTCACCAGCTGCTCCTCGACCGCCGCCGGTCCGCCGCGACCGGGGTTGAGCAGCGAGACGTGCTCCGCGATCAGCTGATAGAAGTCCTTGTCGCCCGAGACGATGACGCTGTCGAGGCCCTGGCGCGCCGCGCGGGTGGCGAGCGTCGCGATGACGTCGTCGGCCTCGTACCCGTCCACCGCGACCAGCGGCACGCCAAAGGCGCGCAGCAGCGCCTCCACCCGCGTCACCGACTGGTCGAAGTCCTGCTGGAGCTCGTCGTCGAGCTTCTGGCGCGTCGCTTTGTACTCCGCGTACGTCTCGTGGCGGAAGCTCGTGCCAGCGTCGTGGACCCAGGCCACGTAGTCGGGCCGGTGCTTCTCGCGCAGGCGCAGAAGGAAGTTCGCGATGCCCCACGCGACCGAGGTGTTTTCACCCCGGCTGGTGGTGAGCGGCCGGGAGAGCATGGCGAAGAACGCGCGGTAGATGAGCGCGTACCCGTCGACCAAGAAGAGGCGGCGGCGATCGGCCATTAGCGAGATGGGACCACGAAGATCACCGCAGGACCGTGAGCACCAGGCCCGCGGCGAGCGGCACGGCGACGTTGTCCATGGCCCGTCCGGGCGTCCGCTCGGCCCCGGCAGTCGCCGCCGCCGCCAGGAGCGCCGTGAACGGCTCGACGCGCCAAAGGAACAGGACCAGCGCCGCCGCACCGAACACGGCGCCGGAGCCGATCCACGTTTTCCGGTCCGCGCCGGGCGAGAACCAGCTGCCGGCCGCGGCGCCGGCCGGATCCGCGACGGCGGTCACCACGATCGCTAGCGCGGCTGCCCTCGCGGGAAAGATCCACCAGGCGAGCGCGTAGCCCAAGGCGAGGGCGGTAGCGCCGCTCACTCGGTCCCGCTCCGCCGGTCGAAAGAGGTCGCCCAAACGGCGCTCGGCGAAGGCGCGTGCGGCGCTCACCCGCAGCCGCGCGGCCTCGAGCAGGAGGGCCAGGACGACCAGTCCAAGGAACCCGAGCCCGGCGACGCTGGAGGGCAATAGCGGTGCCGCAAGACCGAGGATCCCCGACGCGAGGTGAAGGACGCGGCGCCACGGCTCGCGCCGCGCGAGGCCGCTCACGTCGGGCGGCGGACGCGGTTGAGGACGCGGAGGTACTCCGACCGCGAGCGGGGATCGAGGCGGTAGCGACCAAAGCCGGTGTCGTCGATGAAGCTCAGCGTCAGGCGGTACTCGTTGTATACCCAGTACACGACGCGCGTGCGGCCCTGCAAGTCCGAGCGCCGGTCGACCACGTCATCCGGCTCGCCCAGGGTGATGAGCACCTCGCCGCGATCGGTCAGCCAGCCGGGCACGCCTTCCTCGCGGAACTGCTCGTTGGCCGCCTGCACTCGCGCGAAGTACCGGTCCAGGGCCTCGTTTTCCGGCGTCAGCGGGTTGGGGTCCGTCGCATGCCAGAAGCGGTCCCAGGCCGCCCCACGCTCCTCCGGCGACGCCTGCACCAGGGCACGCAGGGTGTCGGGGGACGTGAAGTAGCGGAGGAGCGAGACGACTTCCTGCACGTTGGATACGACCCAGCGGTCCGAGAACGCTACCAGGAACGGCGCGGTCGCGATGACGTTGCCGCCGAGGGTGACCTGTAGGTCGTAGCGCCCGATCGAGAGGCGTGCCGGCGGCACGGAGACCACGGTCCCCAGGAGCGGCGCGGCCGCCGCCCCCACGCGGGCGGTGTCCCGCCAGGAGACGTTGCCGGCCCCGTCGAGCGCGGAGAAGACCATCGCGGTGCCCGCGGGCAGGTCGTAGGACTCCACATAGAAGCGCAACGAGTCGGCGCCGTACTCGGCGGTGCTGCGCGGATTGGCGACCAGCGCGGGCGGCGCGGTAAGCGCGGTGCGTGGCCGTCCCTCGTAGATGGCGATGGGCGTGGCCACGGCCGGCGCCTCGAGGCGCG
>JACORV010000106.1 GCA_016179225.1 Gemmatimonadota bacterium
GATCGTGGAAGGGCCCTTCACCGACTTCAGCGGCTCGGTGGAGGAAGTGCTTCCTGACAAAGGGAAGGTACGGGTATCGGTCAGTCTGTTCGGGCGGCCCACGACGGTGGAGCTGGATTACTTGCAGTTGAGGGCGCATTGAAAAAGGCGGTGTTAGGTCTTGGGTGTTAGGTGTTAGGGACCTAACACCTAACACCTAAAACCTAACACCTAAGAGCTAAACCGCTTTCGCTTTTTCCGCGACCGCGCGGGTCATCGCGGCAGCCGGCGGCGGGCGTGACGCCGCGGCGCTAACGAGAGGGAAGGATGCCACCCAAAAAGGTCCAAGCCGTCGTCAAGCTCCAGATCAGCGCCGGCGCGGCGACGCCCGCGCCGCCCGTCGGCTCGGCGTTGGGTCCGCACGGGCTCAACATCATGGAGTTCTGCAAGCAGTTCAACGCCAAGACGGCGAGCCAGCCGGGGATGGTGATCCCCGTGATCGTGACGGTCTACCACGACCGCTCGTTCACCTTCGTCACCAAGACCCCGCCGGCGGCGGTGCTGCTGCGCAAGGAGGCCGGCATCGAGAAGGGCTCGCCCACCAGCAACCGGCAGAAGGTGGGGAAGGTCACGAAGGCCCAGGTCAGGAGGATCGCGGAGCTCAAGATGCCCGATCTCAACGCCAATGACCTGGACGGCGCGATGGCGATGATCGCCGGGACGGCGCGCTCGATGGGCATCGAGGTGGTGGGCTGATGGCTAGGAACGGCAAGCGGTATCGCGCCGCGATCGCGGGCCTCGATCCCGCCGCCCGCTTCCAGCCGCGCGAGGCGATCGAGAAGCTCAAGAGCGCCCAGCCCGCCAAGTTCGACGAGACCGTGGACATCGCGGTCCGGCTGGGCGTGGACCCCCGCCACGCCGACCAGATCGTGCGCGGCACCGTGGTGCTACCGCACGGTACCGGGAAGAAGGTCCGCGTGCTGGTCATCGCGCAGGGCGAGAGGGTCAAAGAGGCCGAGGCGGCCGGCGCCGACTACGTGGGGACCGAGTACGTCCAGAAGATCAAGGACGGCTGGCTCGACGTGGACGCGATCGTCGCGACGCCGGATGTGATGGGGCAGCTCGGCCAGCTGGGCCGAGTGCTGGGGCCGCGCGGCTTGATGCCGAACCCGAAGGCCGGGACGGTCACGATGGATGTGACGAAAGCGGTCCGCGATATCAAGGCCGGCAAGATCGAGTTCCGTGTCGACAAGACGGGGAACGTGCACGCGCCCATCGGGAAAATGAGCTTCAGCGTGGAAGCGCTGGAGCAGAATTACCAGGCGTTCATGGACACGATCGTCCGGGCGAAGCCCGCGGCGGCCAAGGGGACCTACGTGAGGACCGTCGCCGTTTCGAGCACGATGGGCCCCGGCTTCCGGATCGACACGGGGCTGTATCACTGATGAACAAGACCCAGAAGCAGACGATCGTCACGGACCTGGGCGCCAGGCTCAGGAAGGCGCGCACGATCTACGTGACGGATTTCTCCGGGCTGGACGTCGCGCGGGTGAGCGACCTGCGCCGCCGGCTGCGGAGGGCGGGGGTCGACTACGTCGTGGTCAAGAACACCCTGGCGAAGCGGGCGCTTCACGACGCCGCGGTGCCGGGCCTGGCCGACCACCTGCACGGGGCCACGGCGCTCGCGCTGACCGCGCAGGATCCGGCGGCGGCAGCGAAGGTGCTCACCGAGTTCGCGAAGGAGTTCCAGAAACCCTCGGTGAAGGCGGCGGTGGTCGAGGGGCGGGCGGTCACGCCCGACCAGGTCAAGCGGCTGGCGTCGTTGCCGCCGCGGGAGCAGTTGCTGGCCGAGCTTGGCGCCGCGATGCAGGCGCCGCTGGCCGGGTTCGCGGGGGCGCTGTCGGCGCTCCTGTCGTCGTTTGCTGGCGCCCTCGAGGCGCTCAAGACGCAGCGCGAGGGCGCTGCCTGATCCTGTAGGGGGAACGCAAGTCAATGGCTACGCACACCACGCTGTCCAACGAGGAGATCCTCGAGGCGATCGGGAACAAGACGGTCGTCGAGCTGGCGGACCTGATCGAGGCGTTCAAGGCGAAGTTCAACGTCACGATCGCCGCCGTGGCGCCGGCCGCCGGGCCGGGCGCCGGCGGCGCGGGCGCCGCGGCTGTCCCGGCCGAAGAGGAGCAGACGGAGTTCACCGTCGTGCTCAAGGAAGTGGGCGCCAAGAAGATCCAGGTGATCAAGGTGGTCCGCGAGCTGACAAGCCTCGGCCTCAAGGAGGCGAAGGACCTGGTCGACGGCGCGCCGGGCACCATCAAGGAAGGCGTAAGCAAGGCCGAAGCGGCGGCGATGAAAGCGAAGCTTGAAGAGCAGGGTGCCACCGTCGAGCTGAAGTAGTCGGCGGTACGCACGAGCAACTCGGTTCACGGTCGGTTTTGCCCCTCCCACCCGGGGCCTTTTGCGCTGCGCGAAGGATAAGCGATGAGTGACAATCTTCCGGTGATCTCGTTCGCCAAGCTGGGCGAAGGGATGCCGATGCCGCATCTGCTGGACATCCAGACGAGGGCGTTCCAGGCCCTCCTGACCCAGGACGAGCGGGCCGAGCGGCCCGACGTCGGGCTGGATCGCGTCTTCCGGGATTTGTTCCCCATCACGGACGTCAACGAGAACTACTCCCTGGAGTTCGTGAAATACGCCATCGGCGAGCCGAAGTACTCCGTCGAGGAGTGCATCGAGCGCGACATGACGTACTCGGCGCCGCTCAAGGCGACCCTCCGCCTCGTCATCATGGAGGAGGTCACGCCGGGGACCAAGCGCCCGAAGAACATCCTCGAGAAGGAGGTCTACCTCGGGGAGCTGCCGCTGCTCACGCCGCTGGGCACCTTCGTCATCAACGGGGCCGAGCGGGTCATCGTGTCGCAGCTGCACCGGTCGCCGGGCGTGGTGTTCGAGGAGACGATCCACCCCAACGGGCAGCGGCTCTTTTCGGCGCGCATCATCCCGTTCCGCGGCTCGTGGGTCGAGTTCACCATCGACATCCACGACGTTGTGTTCGTGCACATCGACAAGAAGAAGAAGTTCCCCGCCACCGCCCTGCTGCGGGCGTTCGGGTACTCGTCGAACTCCGACATCCTCGAGCTCTTCTACGCCAAGAAGGAGCTCGACATCACGGGCAACCTTCAGGCGCGCAGCCAGCGGCGGGAGATCCTGGGCACGCTGCTCGCGGCGGACGTGCCGAACCCGGAGGACAAGAAGGGCGAGCCGCTGGCGCGCGTGGGCGACGAGCTGACGCTCGACCTCCTCCAGGCGTTGCGGCGCGCCGGCCTCTCCACGGTGACGGTGTTCGCGGGCTACACGCAGCTCAACCTGCGCGACGAGGAGGAGCAGCCCGCCACCCTGCGCGAGCGTGAGCAGAAGCACGTCCTCGCGTTTGACGTCGCGGACCGCTCCACGGGCGAGGTGCTGGCCGAGCGCGGCAAGGAGCTGACCGAGACCCTGCGCAAGAGGCTCCGGAAGGCCGGGGTCACCCGGGTGGACGTCTTCCTCCCCGGGGGCCGCGGCGAGTCGCCGCTCATCAAGAACACCCTGGGCAAGGACCCGACCGGCAACGAAGCCGAGGCCTTGGCGCAGATCTACTCGCTGCTCCGGCCCGGCGAAGCGCCGAACCTCGAGACGGCGCGCTCGGCGCTGGAGCGGCTCTTCTTCTCGCCCAAGCGCTACGACCTGGGCCGGGTGGGCCGCTACAAGATCAACCAGCGGCTGGGCGTGAACCTCCCGCCGGACCACACGGTCCTCACGGAGGACGACTTCGTGGCCATCGTCCGCTACCTCATCGAGCTGCACGAGGGGCGCGGCTACACGGACGACATCGACCATCTCGGCAAC
>JACORV010000103.1 GCA_016179225.1 Gemmatimonadota bacterium
CCGCAAGCCACTCCGTCGGCGTGAGGTTGCCCCCACTTTCGTCCCCAGGGATGCCCCCAGGGACTTCATGCGGTATTACCCGGCCGATGGGCCGGCTATCCCCCACCGTCGGACATGTTGCTTACGTGTTACGCACCCGTCCGCCACTGACCTGGAGTTGCCCCCAGGCCCGTACGACTTGCATGTGTTAGGCACGCCGCCAGCGTTCGTCCTGAGCCAGGATCAAACTCTCCAAGAGTTTGAAGTAGCTCGTCCGAACAACTGTTCTTCAGCTGTCCGAATCACTTCACCGAAACTCAGAATCGTTTCCCCTCCCGGCCCGCATCTGAGAGCAGTCCGGTAAGAGCGGGGCCACACGAGTTCCGCACTCTCCGATTCGATTATCAAAGAACGGGCCGCGCGCAAAACCTCGCGGCGAGACAGTCAAAATAGACGGCCCGCGGGGGCAAGTCAACTCCCCACAAATCGCTGAACGACGGTGACTTGACAGCGGTCGGGCCATCCCGCCGAGCGCCCGCATCACGGACGGCGCTTGGGTGGCCGCGGTGGCAGGCTGGCCAGCAACGCCGCCGGCCTGGGGCGCACGGCTCGCGCGCTGTTGGGTCCCTTGGAGTACAGCGCCTTGACCCGAACGGCCACCTCCGCCGTTGCCGGTCGGGGGGTGGCCGCGACTTCGGGCGCCGCGGAGGGCGCCCCCTGCGCGCTCGCCGATCCCACGCCGAGCGCGAGCAGCAGGCCGCCGATGAGTGCAGCTCTCATGTGAACCTCGCCCTTACTGAATGCTGAGCGTATACGCCCCGGTCTCCCCGGGCGAATAGGTCGCCGCAATGATGATGTACGGCCCGCTCTCTGAGGCGGTGTAGCTCAGCCTCGCATCGGAGCCGCCGCCGCTGTCATCATCAAAAGCCACCAGCGTACCGTCGGCGAAAAACAGAAGCAGATAGGCATCGAAGCCGGACGAGCGCTCAGTGATCGTGACGCTTCGCCCCGAGGGAAGCGCGAGCAGGAACGCGTCCGCGTAACTGCCCGCCCCATCAGTGCAATCCGAGGCCAGGATCTGCTGGCTCGTCACAATCCCAGCCGTGACCCACACCTCGGCGCACCCACCCGCGTCCACAGGGAGGGCCGACGATGACAAGGTATAGGCGCCGGTCTCATCGGGCATGAACGAGTTCGCGCCGATCCGATACGTGCCCGGCCCAAGTATGAGACGCATCGTAGCGTTGGTTCCGCCGCCGCCGTCGTCGTCCGCCGCAAGCGCGAAGTCGACATTGTCAAACAGCCAGAGAAACGCGTCGAACGCCGGCGCTGTCTCGGAGACCTGCACCGACAGCTGGCTCGCGGCATTCAGGCGGTAGTAATCAATGTACGAACCGTCCACAAATCGGCAGTCGATCGTGCTGAGCGCCGCCGTGAGAGTGGTGCCGTCAGTGTAGGGCGCGTTGTACAGACATGGGTCGATTGCCTGGGCCGTGAAAGTGACGGGCGGAACGCCCGCGACCGTGGCGGTGACCGTGTTCACGCCGAAGGCGAGTCCCAGAGTGAGCTCGGTGCCGGCCTGGCCCAGTGAATCGCTGGCCGATGTGGACGGGTTCACGGTCCCGCCCCCGGACACCACCTGCCAGGTGACGGTGGCCCCGCGGAAGGGGCGCCCGTCCGAACCGGTGACGGTGACCGTTAGCGGGAGGGCAAGGGTGCCAGCTGCCGGCCCGGTCTGCGCATCGCCGGTAGTCACGGCGAGAGAGGCTGGTCTGACGGGGGCCGTTCCGTCCCCGCACGCCGAAAGAAAAGCGGTACCCGCCCCCAGCCCGAAGCCCACGATGGCCCAACGCGGCCACCTCATTGGAGTCCTCCGCCCCGCCATCACTGCTCCGTCACCACACCGCGTCCGTTGCCAAGAACCCCCAGCCAATCGGTGCCGGTAAGTTGTAAGGGTCCGAGTGCTGCCCAACTTGCGTGCGGACGCCGTCGGTCGCAAGGGCGTCGGCATCACACGAAGCACCGCATCCTGGAACTGAGCGCGAGGCTTCACGTCGCAGGGAAACGCGCCAGGAGGGACTCGAACCCCCGACCCGCAGCTTAGAAGGCTGCCGCTCTATCCAACTGAGCTACTGGCGCAACCAAGACGGTTGGCAGACGCCGCAGACGCCCAGACACCTAGGAAAACGACGTCGCGGCAGGCACTCAATCTAAAGCGGAGATGGCACGGGGTCAGCCCGCCACCCCTTCCATGGCCGCCCGGAGCTCAGACGCCGACTGCCAGCGATCCTTCGGGTCCTTCCGCAGCGCTTTGGCGATTACCTTCGCGAGTGGTTTCGAGACCTCCCGCCGGAAGTCGCGTACGTCGGGGATCGGGCCCTTCTGGTGAAGCTCCAGGACCACCGCTTCGCTCTTGTGCTCGTACGGCGGCCGCCCGGCGAGGCACTCGAAGAGCACGCACCCCAGGGAGTAAAGGTCGCTCCGATGGTCGATCTCGCTGCTCCCCGCCGCCTGCTCCGGGCTCATGTAGTGGGACGTACCGACCGTGAAGCCCGAGCGCGTCACGCGCTCGCCCTCCGAGACCTGGATGGCGCGCGCGATCCCGAAGTCCACCAGCATGGCGCCCTTCGGCGCGAGCACGATATTCTCCGGCTTGACGTCGCGGTGCACGATGCCGTTGGCGTGCGCGTGCGCTACCGCGTCGAGAATCTCCCGCGCGTTCCGAAGCGTGGGCTCGATGGGCGCCTGCTTGTGTTTGTCCAGGAACTGCCGCAGCGTCGGGCCGTCCACGTACTCCATCGCGTAGTAGACGAACCAGTCCGCCTCTCCGTAGTCTAGGAGCCTGGCGATGAGCGGATGATCGAGCTTCTGGAGGACGCTGATCTCGCGGAGAAACCGCTGCGCTGTGATGCTCGGCAAGAGCTCGGGGCGCAACACCTTTAAGGCCACCTGCCGACCGCTCGCGTCCCGCGCAAGGAAAATCCGCGCCGCACCACCCGCCGCTATCTCGCGATCAACCGTGTAGCGGTCGCCCAGGGCCTGCCGCACCATCGGGAGCAGCTCGCGCGGAATGGGTCACCTCCGGCGCCGCGAGTGTCCGGCAATAGTCGGGCATAAACGGCGGGGCCGCAAGCGAGGCGCAAGGGCGTTGAAAGTCGAAGGTTGAAAAGTTGAAGAGAGGAAGGCGTTAAAAGCGCAGCGCAGCCGTTTGCCTGGGGGAGGGCCGCCGCGTACGATAGGCTCCATGCTGCGCCCTCCGATTGCCGCGCTGGTGCTGGCCGCCCTGCTCGCGGGCTCGGCCGCCGCGCAGCGCACGCAGGTCGTGCTCCTCGGCACTGGCACGCCGAACGCCGATCCCGACCGTTCGGGTCCCGCGATCGCGGTCGTCGTGAACGGCAGTGCGTATCTCGTCGACGCCGGCCCGGGCGTGGTGCGCCGGGCCGCCGCCGCCCAGCGGCGAGGCATCGCGGCGCTCGCGCCTCCCAACCTCAAGATCGTGTTCATCACCCACCTCCACTCGGACCACACGGTCGGCCTCACGGACCTCATCTTCACACCCTGGGTGCTCGAGCGGAGCGTGCCGCTCGCGGTGTACGGCCCTCGGGGCATCCGCGCGATGACCGTCCACCTCGTGACGGCCTTCAGGGAAGACATCCGGATCCGCACGGAAGGCCTCGAGCAGGCGAACCCCGAAGGCTACCAGGTCGAGGCGCACGAGATCCGGCCGGGGCTCGTGTACGCGGACAGCAACGTGCGCGTCACCGCCTTCCTGGTGGAGCACGGCGGCTGGCGCGAAGCGTACGGCTACCGGTTCGACACCGCCGACCGCTCGATCGTGGTCTCCGGCGACACCCGCGCTACGGACGCCATCGTGGACGCCTGCCACGGGTGCGACGTCCTCGTTCACGAGGTCTACTCCCAGACGGGGTGGCAGAGGCGCGAGGCCCGGTGGCAACGCTATCACGCCAGTTTCCACACCTCCGCGCCCGACCTTGGCAGGATCGCGGCGCGGGCGCAACCGGGGCTGCTGGTGCTCTACCACCAGCTCCTGTGGAGCGGCACCGAACAAGATGTGATTGGCGACATCCGCCGCAGCTTCGGTGGACGGGTGGTGTTTGGGAATGATTTGGATGTGTACTGAGGGTCCGGACAGAAGGGGTTGAAAAGTCGAAGAGTTGAAAAGTTGAAGCAGTCAAGGCGTTGAAGTCGGGGCGGCCGGATTCGAACCGGCGACCTCCTGGTCCCAAACCAGGCGCGCTACCGGACTGCGCCACACCCCGGGGAAAAGCGGTTGACCGTTGACTGTTGACCGTTAGCAGTCGCGCACGACAGTAAACAGTCTACAGCCGATCCAGCTCAAAAAACCAGAGTGGCAGCCTACGGGATTCGGGACGAAGTCCCGCAACGGCTTGCGCAACCTCGGTCCAAGGTGGCAATCTGGGCGCCATGGCGGACTTCTACCAGACCGGTGTCATCACCACCCTGCACCGGCTCGGCGAGCAGCGGATCGAGGAGATCGAGGGCGAGCTGGTCGAGTTCGCCCAGACGCGCCCGCTCACGTTGGTGATCCCGGCGCTCGCTTCGGAGATGGACGGCCCGGCATTGCAGGGCGTCGTCCGGGTGCTGCGCGAGGTGCCATACGTCTACCGCGTCGTGATCGGGCTCGACGCGGCGAGCCGCGCCGACTTCGAGCGCGCGCGAACCTTCTTCGGCGCTCTGCCGCAGCGGGTGGACATCCTGTGGCGCGACGGCGAGCGGATCCAGAAGCTCTACCGGCAGCTCGACGCCGCCAACATCTTCACGGGCACGCCCGGCAAGGGCCGCATCGTGTGGATGGCGTTGGGATGCGTGCTCGCGGACCCGCACTCCCGGACCATCGCCCTGCACGACGCGGACATCGTCACCTACCAGCGCGACCTGCTGGCGCGGCTCTGCTATCCGGTGATGAACCCCTCCCTCGGCTACGAATACGCGAAGGGCTTCTACGCGCGCATCACCGACCGCATGTACGGCCGCGTCGCGCGGCTGTTCGTCACCCCGCTGATCCGCACCCTGCTCAAGTCGGTCGGCTACCACCCGTACCTCGTGTTCCTGGACTCGTTCCGCTACCCCTTGGCCGGCGAATTCGCGATGGACGAGGACCTAGCGCGCGTGATGCGGATCCCGTCGGACTGGGGGCTCGAAATCGGTCTGCTGGGCGAAGTATTCCGGAACCTGGCCACGCGCCGCGTGTGCGAGGTGGACGTCGCCGACGCCTACGAGCACAAGCACAAGACGCTCGCGGCGGACTGGCCGGAGTCGGGCCTGTTCAAGATGGCGGTGGACATCGCGAAGTCGCTGTTCGTCACGCTGGCCCAGGAGGGTGTCGAGATCTCGGAAGGGTTCTTCCGCAGCCTGCGCGCGGCATATCTCCGGATGGCGCAGGACCAGGTACGCCGCTACGCGGATGACGCCGCCGTCAACCACCTCAAGTTCGACCGCCACGAGGAGGGGACTGCGGTCGAGATCTTTGCCAAGGCCATCGAGCTGGCGGCCGGCGAGGTCCTCCAGGATCCCCTCGGCTCCCCCACGATCCCGCAGTGGGCGCGAGTCACGTCCGCGCTGCCGGACATTCTCGAGGAGCTGAGCGCGGCCGTCGAGGCGGACAATCACTGAGCGGCGCCGGGCCCTCGCGGTCGTAACCGACCTCGACGGCTGCCTGCTGGACGCCCGGACCTACGACTTCGCGCCCGCGCGGCCGACACTCGCGCTGCTGCGCCGGCGCGGCGTGCCGCTGGTGCTGTGCACCACCAAGACGCGCGCCGAGCTGGCGGCGCTGTTCCGCGCCCTCGGCTCCCGGCATGTGGCGATCGTCGAGGACGGCGGTGGCGTGCTGGTGCCGGCCGGCGCCCTGCGGGCGCGGCTCCCTGGCGCGCGGCAGACCGCACAGGGGCGCCTGCTGAGCCTGGCGCGCCCGTACGCCGAGGTGCGGCGGGCCTTCCAGCGACTGCGCGCGCTCACCCGGGGCGCGGTCCGCGGGTTCGGCGACATGACCACGGAGGATATCGCCGCCGTGACCGGGCTGGACCGGGCGGCGGCCCGGCGCGCGGCGCTGCGGGAGTTCGACGAGCCGTTCGTGTTCGCCGCGGGCCAGGAGCGCCGATGGCGCGGGATGGTGCGGCGCTTCGCGGAGCGACGCGGACTGGTGGTGACGCGCGGCGGGCGGTTCAACCATCTCCACGGGCCATTCGACAAAGGCCGCGCGGTCCGGCTGGTGCGGGCGCTGCTGGAGCGCGAGCGCGGACCGCTCGCGGTGGCCGCGCTCGGTGACAGCCCGCTCGACGCGCCGCTGCTCGCAGCCGCCGACCTGCCGGTGATCGTCCCGCGACCCGACGGGCGCCCCGACGCCAGCCTGCGGCGGCGGATGCCGCAGGCCCCGATCGCACCGGCGCCGGGGCCGGCCGGCTGGGCGCGCGCCGTGACCGCTCTGGTGGAAGCGGCGGCGCGCCGCTGAGCCGGCCGGGGCCCCGCCCAGAGCTGCGGCTACAGGTGCGCGATCTCGCCCAGGTCGGTGCGGTCGGCTGGGGCGAACTGCCGTTCCAGGACGGTGCGCGCGAGGTCGCGGGCCGCGTGGCCGAAGGCCAGCGCGGCCGCCAGGCCGAGGGAGCCGAGCGCGATGCTGAAGGTCGCCAGGACGATGTTGCGCCCGATGCCCACTTGCTCCAGCGCCACCGCCACCGCGAACAGCATTACCAGGACCTGCGTCGTGCTGGCCATCAGCCGGGCCCGCGGCAGTCCCGCGTTGACGGCGGCAAGCAGGGCGGCCCGGTGGAGGAACGCGCTCACCAGGTAGCCGAGCAGCAGGATCACCAGGGCGGCGATGACCTGCGGCAGCAGCAGGAACAGCCGGGAGACCATGTCGGTCATCGGCGCGACGTTGAGCGCGGCGAGCGAGAACATCAGGAACACGAACACGATCAGCCACCAGGAGAGCCGCGCCGCGGCGGCCGCCGGCGGGCGGGTGACGCCCGCCGTGCGCAGCGCCGCCGTCACCCCGTGACGCTCGCAGAACGCGTCGAACCGCACCATC
>JACORV010000017.1 GCA_016179225.1 Gemmatimonadota bacterium
CCCCAGACGTCCGAATGGCCACTCGACCTCGAGCGCCCGTCGCAGTGGGGCGGGGAGCTCCAAGGCATCCGCCCAGCTCGCCACAGGCCGCTGCCAGAGTCGCGGGAGAACCTGGTTCAGGCGGTACGCGGGCTCGCCGCGCGCGACCAACCATTGGCCCAGCGCCGTCGCGGCCTCGCGCGGGGGAAGGTCGAGAAGGTCGCTCACCGGAGCACCGCCGAAAGGCCGAACCGGTACGTGGCGCCGAAGTCGTTCACGCCGGCGTCGCGGGCGACGACGATACGATACCGGCCCGCGCGGACGGAGAGCCCGAAACGGGCGCGCCAGACGGCTTCGGCGTCGGTTTTCTCGTGCGCCGCGCCGACGTCGAGCTCGACCACCTCGCCGAGGACGAGGCCACCGGCGAGGAGCTGCTGCGGCGACTCGCCGTGCAGCAGGGTGAGGCCGTAGCGGGCGACCAGCGTGCCGCGCGTGCCCCAGAGCGGGAAATCCTCCGTGCGGTACTGCCCGCCGAAGGCGTAGCCGGAGGCCTGCTCGGACGCGCCGAGCGTGGGGTCCCAGAACCTGGTCGTCGCGCCGAGACGGAATCCCGTGATCCCCGTGTAGACGATCCCGACGTCGAGCCCAACCTGCGAGCGCTCCAGGTCCGCGAGTCGGCCGCTCTCAAAGCGTAGTGCCGCGCCCACCAGGAGCGCGGGCGTGACGCCGCGTGCGCCGCCGACGGAGAGGACCTGCGCATAGACGGGAATCGATCCCTCCAGACCTTCGGGGCTGGTCTCCGTACGCACGAGGTCGTCGAGTCCGATGCGCGCGTAGACCGCGTTGAGCGTGCCGAGGCTGCCCACCCGGATCGACACCGCCGCGATCCCGCCGTTCACGCCGATGTCCGAGGGGGTGTGGATCGTCTCGATGCCGACCCGCAGGGACGCCCCCGACGCGTTGAGAACGACCGCCGGCGTCCAGAGGGCCGCCGCGCCGTTCGAAGCCACGGCGTCAGGCTCGACGAGCGTCCCGGCAGCCACGCGCCAGAGGTCAGAGGCGATGGCGGCGTCTTGGGCGGGGGCGGGCCGCGGGGCGAGGATGCAGGATACCCCGACGCACAATCGCAGAATGCCAGGTGCCAAGGCACCAGGGCGCCAGGGCGGCAAGGAGAAACGCGCCTTTGCCTGCTGGCTTAGTGCCTTGGCCGCTTGACGCCCGCCCCCTCGCGTCTGCCTCATCGGCGAAGCATCACCCCCGGGCAGGGACCGTGTCAAGCGAGCCCTTTTCTTGCTCAAGTTCTGAAACGCCATTAACTTCCGCGCATCATGAGGCTTGTCCAGCCGCAGTGTTGCTGAGCCAGCTGCTGGCCCCCGAACGCGTCAGAGTCCCCCTCACATCCCGGGACAAGTCGAGCGTCCTCCGCGAACTGGTCGATCTTCTCGTGGGCACCGCCGGTGGGGATGCCGACGACATTCTCCATTCCGTGCGCGACCGTGAAGACTGCCAGTCCACGGGCTTTGGCTACGGGGTAGCGATCCCGCACGCCCGCACGCCGACGTTGGAAGGGCTGGCGATGGTCGCTGGCGTAGCGGCCGAGGCGCTCGAGTTCGATGCCCTCGACGGGCAGCCGGTACGGCTGCTCTTCCTGGTGGTGGGACCGGAATCGGCCGCGGGCGCGCAAGTGCGCGCGCTGGCGCGAATCGCGCGGTTGGTGCGGCGCGACACGGTGCGAGAGCGGCTGCTCAAGGCGGGGACGGCCGAAGAGTTTCATCGGATCCTGCGTGACTCGGAGGGACCATAACGACCGTGGGTGCGGGAGGGCGGACGTCGATGCGGACGCATCGGTGCGGCGAGCTCAGGAAGGTGCACGTCGGGCAGGAGGTGAAGCTGGGCGGCTGGGTCCATCGGCGCCGTGACCTGGGGGGGCTGGTGTTCGTGGACCTGCGGGATCGCGACGGGATCGCGCAGGTGGCGTTCGGTCCCGACGCGCCCGAGGTTCTCGCCGTGGCGGCGAGCCTGACGCCGGAAACCGTCGTGTCGGTACGCGGCCTGGTTGCGGCGCGGCCGGTGGGGCAGGCCAATCCAGAGATGCCCACGGGCGAGATCGAGGTGCGGGCGACCGCCGTAGAGGTCCTTGGCCCGGCGGCGACGCCGGCGATCCCGGTCGCGCGCGGCAAGGGCGAAGAGTTGGCGGCCGAGGAGCTGCGCCTGCGCCACCGGCACTTGGACCTGAGGCGGCCGGAGCTTTTCCGTAACCTGGAGCTGCGGCATCGCCTGCTCCAGCGGGCGCGCGCCGAGCTGGCGGCGCTGGGCTTCCTGGAAATCGAGACGCCGATCCTGACCAAGCCCACGCCCGAGGGCGCGCGGGATTATCTGGTGCCCTCGCGCGTCCATCCGGGCGAGTTCTACGCCCTGCCGCAGTCGCCGCAGATCTACAAGCAGCTCCTGATGGTCGCGGGCTTCGACCGCTACTTCCAGATCGCGCGGTGCTTCCGTGACGAGGATCTCCGCGCCGACCGGCAGCCGGAGTTCACCCAGATAGACGTCGAGGCCTCGTTCATAGGGGTGGAGGACGTCTACGCCGTCACCGAGGCGGTGCTCGTCGCGCTGTGGCGCGAGGCGGGGCACGAGGTGACCGCGCCCTTTCCGCGGATGCCGTACCGGGACGCGATGGAGCGATATGGGTCCGACAAGCCGGATCTGCGCATCGGCCTCGAGATCCGCGACATCACGGGCCTGATCGGACCGGAGAGCGGGGAGTTCCTGCGCGCGGCCGCCCAGCGTGGAGAGCGGGTGCGCGCGATCGTGGCGCCGGGGGGCGCGGCGCTCTCGCGCAAGGACTTCGACCAGCTCACCGAAGACGCGAAGACGATGCGCGCCGCGGGGCTGCTCTGGGCGAAGCGGAGTCCGGACGGCGTGACTGGACCGGGCGCGAAGGCGCTCGGTCCCACGATGGCTTCGGCGCTCGGACTGGCCGACGGGGAGGCGGTGCTGGGCTGCGTCGGCGCGGACGCCGTGGTGCTGCCGGCCCTGGGGCGGGTGCGTCTGGAGCTGGCGCGCCGCCTCAAGCTCCCGCCCGCAACGCGTCACGCGTTCGTGTGGATCGAGCAGTTCCCGATGTTCGAGCGTGATCCCGAGACCGGCGTCCTGGTGCCGATGCATCACCCGTTCACCGCGCCTCACCCTGACGACCGCGCCTTCCTCGCGAGCGACCCCGAGCGGGTGCGCTCGATGCACTACGACCCGGTGTACAACGGCGTGGAGCTCGGCAGCGGCTCGATCCGCATCGTGGATCCGGCGCTGCAACAGCAGGTATTCGACCGGCTCGGCCTGACTCCCGAGGAGGTGCAGCAGCGCTTCGGGTTCCTGCTCGAGGGACTCAGGGCCGGGGCGCCGCCGCACGGCGGCATCGCGCTCGGTTTCGACCGGATCGCCATGCTGCTGGCCGGTGCGGAGTCGCTGCGCGACGTGATCGCGTTTCCGAAGACGACCGCCGCCCGCGCGCTCTTCGAGGGTGCGCCGGTGCCGGCGCGAAAGGAGGACCTCGACGTGTTGCGCCTCGGGGTGGCGAAGTGACGTCGCCGGAGGACGTGGTCCACCGGATCAACGTCGAGGGCGCGGACCCGCTCGCGCTCTCCGGCGTGAACGACGCCAACCTGCACGAGCTGGCCCGGCTCGCCGGGGTGCGCGTCTCGCTGCGCGGCGACCAGCTCTCGCTCGCCGGGCCGCTCGAGGCGGTGGAGCATGCGGCACCGATCGCGCAGGGGATGATCGAGCTGGCGCGGATGGGCGAGCCGATGAACGCCGAGGATGTGCGGCGCCTGGCCGACGACGTGGGCAGGGGCCGTGCCGAGACGGGTAGGAATGGCGACCTCAAGATCGTGCTGCCGGGCCTGCGCCGGATCATCGCGCCCAAGACGGCGGGCCAGCGCGCCTACGTGCAGGCGATGTACGACCACGAGATCGTGGTGAGCATCGGCCCGGCCGGCACGGGGAAGACGTACCTAGCCGTCGCCGTGGCCGTGGACATGCTCCAGAAGAAGCGGGTGAAGCGGATCATCCTCGCGCGGCCGGCGGTGGAGGCGGGCGAGCGCCTCGGCTTCCTCCCCGGTGACCTCCAGGCCAAGGTGGACCCGTACCTTCGGCCACTCTACGACGCGCTCGAGGACATGATGCCGCACGAGAAGGTCCAGCGCGCGCTCGAGACACGAACGATCGAGATCGCGCCCCTCGCCTACATGCGGGGGCGCACCCTCGGCGACGCGTTCGTCATCCTCGACGAGGCGCAAAACACCACCGGCATGCAGATGAAGATGTTCCTCACGCGCCTGGGGGTGAACTCGCGCGCCGTCGTGACGGCGGACAAGACGCAGATCGATCTCCCCATGCGCGAGGAGTCGGGTATCCTCCAGGTCGAGCGGGTGCTGCCGGGGATCGACGGGATCGGGTTCTGCTACCTCGAGGACGCGGACGTGGTCCGGCATCGGCTGGTGCGGGAGATCATCAAGGCGTACCAAGAGGACGCCACCGGTTGAGATGACCGCCTTGGAGCTCCCGGCCTTCCATCTCCCGCGGGTCGCGCTCGCGCCTCTGGTAGCGTTCCTGACCTGGACGGCGTTCCCCGGCTCCGAGACGACGGCGCCCGCGCGGGTCGAGGTGGGCCGGGTCGCGGCGGCGGACGTGATCGCGCCGATGCGCTTCCTGGTGCTGAAGGACGAGGCGGAGCGGGCCCGGGAAGCCGAGGCCCTGGCGGTCACCGTGAAGCCGATCGTGCGCTACCGCCCCGCGGAGAGGGCGGCCGGGTCGCGCGCGGTGGTGCAGTTCTTCGCGGCCCTCGACTCGGCGAGGGCGTCGGGGGCGGCGCCGGAGGAGGCGGCGCGCGCCTGGGGCGTCACCCTGACCGCGGCGGAGGC
>JACORV010000101.1 GCA_016179225.1 Gemmatimonadota bacterium
CGGCGGAGTGGAAGAAGAGCAGCACGGGACCTCGCGTGCTCCGGTCCGCGGCGACGCGCTCGGTGAGGGCGACGTCGGGCTGCGGGCTGTCCTCGTAGACGAGCGGCGTCGCGGTCACGGCGGCGCCGGGCCTTCGCGCGGCGCCTCGGGCCGTACCACGTCGTCTTCGTCGTCGAACACCAGCCAGCGCGCGTCATCGGCGCCTTTGAACTCGCCGCTCTTGAGCGCCCACCAGAACGCGGTGCACGCGATGACCCCGCCGGCGGCGCACACGCCGAGGATGTACATGCCTGCGGTGTTCATGGGTGCCCCTAAAGTGCTGCGCGGCCCGGGCCGGGGGCAAGCCCGGGCACGGAGCGGGGAACGGGCGGGCTAGGTGCGTGCCTTCGCGAAGAGGACGAGTCCGGCCAGGCCGAAGATCCCGTTGGGCAACCAGGCCGCCAGAAGCGGCGGGATCACGCCGCCCGCGCCGACCGCCCTGGAGATCTGGATGACGATGAGGAAGACGATGGTCGTGGCGAGGCTCACGGCGACGCCGTAGGTGGGCCCGCTGCGGGCGCCGGTGAGGCCCAGCGGCGCGCCGAACAGGGCGATGATGATGCAGGTGAGGGGGATCGCGATCTTGAGCGCGCGCTCGACGTGGAGCTTGTTGGCGTCACTGCCCGAGCGCTCCAGCGTCCCGACGTAGCGGCCCAGCTCGGCGTAGCGCATCTGCTCCGGCGCCTTGGGCTCGATGAGGAGGTCCCTGGGGCGTTCGGTCATGGCCTTCTGCCGCAGCGAGTCGAAGCTGAACGCGATCTCGCGATCCGGCCCGAGGAAGAGCCGCATCGTGCCGGCGCCGAGGGTCCAGCCGGTCCCGGGCTTCCAGGCCGCGCGGGTGGCGGTGAGGAAATAGCCGGGGAACTCGGGGCCGGTGCCCTCGCGCTCGATCTGCACGTCGAGCATCTCGCGCTGCGGCACGTTGAGGGTGCGGATCGCGTACACGCGCCCGCCGTCGGCGCGGTAGACGAAGTTGTAGCGCGCGGAGGTGGACCGGAGCTCGCGCTCGCCCAGGTACTCCGAGCGGCGCTCGTTGGCGAGCGGCGCGATCTCGCCCAGGAAGAACGTGAGGACGCTGGCGAGCGCGGCCAGGCCGAAGACCGGGGCGACCAGCCGGTGGAAGGAGACCCCCGACGCCTTCGCCGCGATGATCTCCGAGTGGCGCGCGAAGGCGCCGATCGAGAAGACGGTCGCGAAGAGCACGGCGGCAGGCGTGATCAGGAAGATCTGCTCGGGAAAAAAGTAGACGTACGCGAGCGCGATGTTCTTCCCCGCGATGTTGCGACTCAGGTACCGGTCGATGTTGTCGGTCAGATTGAACATGATGGTGACCAGCGGGAAGCCGATCACGGTGACGCCGAAGATCTTGAGGAACTCGCCCGCCAGGTAGGCGTCGAGGACCCGAAGGACGCGCCGCCTCACCGAGCGGCCTCGGCACCCGGGAGCCAGCGGCGCAGCCTATCCAGCGTCTCCGACCAGCCGTCGCCGCGGCTGGTGGCGTGCTCGCGGCCCAGCCGGAGGAAGATCCAGAGGCCGACCGCGGTCATGAGGAGGTTCGGGGTCCACATCGCCCAGAACGCCGGGATGATGAGCTGGTCGGCGAGGGTCTCGCCGCCGATGAGGCCGACGTAGTAGAGGCCGAAGATGCCGACGCTCGCGCCGATGACGAGCCCGACGCCGCCGCGCGGGAAGCGCAGCGCCATCGGCGCGCCGATCAGCACGAAAACCAGGCACGAGGCGGCGATCGAGAGCTTCTTGTGGATCTCGACCTGGTAGCTGGCCGCGTGCTGGCGCGCGTTGCGGTGCCGCGACTCGAGCACGGCGAGCTGCCCGCGCAGCCGGTCACCGGTGGGGTCGGGATCGGCGCGCGTCGCCGCGGGCCGCGGCGCGATCCCGACGAGGTGGCGCAGGGAGTCGGCCAGGGCCGCGGGGCGGCGCGTCGGGGTCTGCGCCTGTGCCGCTCCGGGCGCGAGCAGCCGGCCGAGGCGCGCCAGCGCCCCGCAGTACACCGAGGCGAAGCGGGAGGGGCGCACGTCCGGCGCGGGGCTGGGTGGCGCCGGCAGCGGGGGCGCGCCGAGCAGCGCGCGCGCGTCGTTCTCGAGCAGGGCGAGGCGCTCCCGGCGGATCGCGGCGAGCGACCGGGCGTCGCCCGCCACGACCGCTTCCATTTCGCAGGTGCTCATCTCGCGGTCGCCCTTGAACTGGTCCTCCCCCGTGCGCTCCAACTGGTTTGAGACGCCGTGCACCCTCACGAGGTCTGTATGGAAGAAGACGCGACGGAAGGTGGTGGCCTGCGCGCGGTCGTAGTCGTGAACGTACCCGTCAAAGAGCGTCAGGTGGAGGTCGGTGCGGTCGGCGCTGAAGCGCATATACCCGCTGTCGGCGTAGATCGTGCGGCGCCGGTCCACGTTGCCCAGGTCGTAGATCACCACGTCCTTGAGCCGGTCGGTGGCCTGGTCGATGCGGCTGGCGCGCAGGAAGAATTGGCCGGGCAGGACCTCGTTGATCATCTGCTCCTTGAGGTCGAACGTCGGCTTCTTGCGCGCGATGTCCACCAGCAGCGTCTTGAGGCGGTGGTTGGCGCGCGGCAGCACCTGGTCGATGAACAGGAACGTGACGAGGGCCAGAGCGCACCCGGCGACCAGGACGGGTCGCATCAGGCGGGCCAGGTTGACGCCGCCGGCCTTGAGGGCGGTGACCTCGTTGTCGGAGCCCAGGCGGGTGAAGGCGTACAGCACCGCCATCAGCACCGCCATCGGGAGGGTCATCGCGACGATGAAGGGGATCGAGAGGCCGAACACTTCGGAGACGACGCTCCAGGGCAGACCTTTGCCCACCAGGCTGCCGAACTGCCGGGCGACCTGGTTGGCGAGCATCAGCCCTGTCAGCGCCCCCAGCGCGAACAGGAACGGCGCGAGGTGCTCCTTGAGCAGGTACCGGGAAAGAATCTTCACCGCGTGGCGGACCGCCCCGTTCGGGGTTGAGGCGCTCCATGGGCGCCCTTATACTTCGGACCGAGAGCCGGCGAAAATAATACCCCATCACCGGAAAAAGTGACGCGCACCCTCGTCGCGATCACCCTTCTCGCTTCCCTCGCCGCCCCCCCAGCCTTTGCGCAACAGCCGGATTCCGTGCCGGGTGTGCGTGCGATGCGGCTGAGACGGGACACGCTGCGCGTGGCCGTTCCCGCCGCCCTGGTGGGGGCCGGCCGGCTGGCGGCACCGCGACCCGATCCCGCCGCCCTCGCCCGCGGGTGGGCAGACTCGGTGACGGAGCGGCTGGCGGCCCGTGCCGCGGCGCGGTGGCGGCTCGGCGTGTCCGGCGGCGACAGCAGCCTGCTCCTGGTGCCGCGGCCGCCGTCGCCCGGCGAGCGGCCCGTGCCCGGGTTCGCAGCCGAGGGCGGGCGGCGCCCGACCATCCTCCAGCGGTACGCCGACCTGGGCATGCAGCTCAACGCGCGCTTCGAGATGAGACTGGACCGCTTGCGCAACCTGCGGTGCACCGCGGCCGAGGCGAACCAGATCGCGTCCGGCTGCCGCGGCGGGTTCACGCCACCCAAGATCGAGCCGCAGTTCAACGTGCGCACCGGCGGCGTGGTCGGCGAGCGCGTGCACGTGAACGTGGACTACGACTCGGAGCGCGAGTTCGAGGCGTCGAACAACATCCAGGTCTACTATCAGGGCCTCGAGGACGAGGTCCTGCAGCGTGTGCAGGTCGGCAACGTGACTTTCACCGCGCCCAGCTCGCGGTTCATCACGGGCGGCATCCCGGCGAACAACTTCGGCTTCCAGCTCGAGGGCCAGATCGGGGCGATGGACTGGAGCGCGATCTTCGCCCAGCAAAAGGGCAACGTGGTGCGCGGACGAACCTTCACGGTGGGCGACCGCACCGTGCAGCCGCTGGACCGTGAGGTCGTGGACCGGGACTTCGAGCCGCTGCGCTTCTTCTTCGTGGTGGACCCCGCGTCGCTGCCCGGCTACCCCGCGCTCGATGCCCTCAACCTGAACCTCGCCGCGCTTACGCAGGCCCAGCGGGTGACGCAAGTGCGTGTCTACCGCCGGCGCAGCACCCTCGGCCGCACCGCCGCCGAGCAGAACCTGGGCGGGATCCAGGCGGTGGCTCTGGGGGACGACAGCCTGCAGCGCGCCGGCCCGTTCCCGTGGGAGCAGCTCCAGGAGGGCCGGGACTACTATCTCGATCCGTCGGGGCTCTGGTTCGCGCTCACCAACCGGCTCGACCTGGATGATTTCCTGGCGCTCTCGTACGTGACGGCCGCCGGCGACACGGTCGGTACCTTCCCGGCGGTGGCGGCGGAGGGAAGGGTGGACACGCTGCGGCTGATCTACGAGCCGCGCCGCGCCGCGGACGTGCCGACCTTTCGTTACGAGATGCGGAACGTTTACCGCGTGGGAGGCGTGGACGACGTGGTGCGCGAGTCGGCGCGGCTTGAGGTCGTGGTGAGCGAGTCGGAGCGGCCGGCCTCGGGCGCGGCGACCTTCCTCGCGCTGCTGGGGCTGGCCCTGGAGAGCGACCCCACGACGTTCGACCAGTACAACCGCCTCTTCCCGCGCCAGCGCGACCCGGGCGGCGGCGCGCCGGTGCGCGACCTGTTCGTGGTGTTCCCGCACCTCACGCCGTTCGCCGACAGCACCAGGCTGGAGGCGCAGTTCCGCAACGACTCGCTCTACCGCACGCCCACGTACCTGTTGCGCACCCAGGGCCCCACGCCGCTCTACGTCATGCGCCTCCACTACAACGCCCGCGGCGGCGACGATCGCAGCGTCCTGTCGCTCGGAGGCTTCCAGATCCGGGAGGGGAGCGAGAAGGTCACGGCCGGCGGGCGCACGCTGGTCCGCAACACCGACTACACCATCAACTACGAGATCGGTGAGGTCCGGTTCTCCTCGCCCGACGCCCTCTTCCGCCAGCCGACCCAGGTGACGGTCCAGTACGAGGAGAACCCCGCCTTCGCCATCGCGCCGACGTCCATCTACGGGCTGCAGACGCGGTACGACTTCGGCGACCACGGCGCGGTCTCCCTGATCGGGCTGCTCCAGCGCGAGCGGACGACCTTCACGCGGCCTCCCCTCGGCTTCGAGCCGTCGTCCAGCTTCATCGCGGGCGTCTCCGGCAACTTCCGCTTCGAGCCACGGCGCCTCACCCGCCTCATCGACGCGCTCCCCTTGGTCGAGACCGAGGCGCCGTCGCGGATCACGGTGGACGTGGAGCTGGCCACCTCGCGGCCATCCCCCAACCAACTGGGCGTCGCCTACGTCGAGACCTTCGAGGGCGAGGGCGGCACCTTCGTGCCGCTCGGCGAGAACCTCTGGGAGTACGGGAGCCGTCCGGCCTCAGCGCGCGGGCTCGCCGGCCTCGGCCTCGGCGTCGACACCGGCTTCGCCGCCTTGGACGCAGTGCCGCTCATCTGGCAGAACCTGATCGGCGTCAGCGGCGACCGCACCCTCCAGCTCCGTGCGCGTGATATCGACCCCTCCATCGTGGTGCAGGGGACCGGCGAGGCCGCCGAGACGGTGCTCTGGCTGGCGATGCACCCGGACATCGTGGGCGGCGCGGCCGACAGCCTGGGGCGTCCCCGGTGGTTCGTGGACCACACGAAGGGCCCTCGCTGGCGCTCCATGTCCCAGGCGCTTTCGACCACCGGCCTCGACCTCTCGCGCACCGAGTTCCTCGAGTTCTGGGTGCTCGACCCCGGCGACTCGGCCAGCGCCGTGGGCGCCACCATCGCCCTCGATTTCGGCACGGTGTTCGAGGACGCGGTGGACTTCCTGCCGACCGAATTCCAGGTGAGCGGGCGGGACACCGTGTACACCGGCCGCCGCCGCGCCGGGGAAGGTCGCCTCGACACCGAACGCAACACGCTCACCAACGCCTTCAACGCCGCGCTCGACGACAACGGGATCCTGGGCGACGTCGCCGACACCATCCGCAACGAGGCCAGCGAGCTGGTCCGCGACCTGCCGATCTGCCGGTCGCTGCAGGGGCGGTCGCTGGTGGTGTACGACTGGGGGAACCTCGCCGTCCACTGCACGCGCCGGAACGGCACCGTGGACACCGAGGACCTCGACAACGACCAGAACCTCGACACCCTGATCAGGAAGCAGGAGGAGAACTACTTCCGCTACGTGTTCCGGCTCCGCGACAGCCCCTACTTCGTGCGCCCCGGCGGCGCCGTTGCGGGAGGCACGTGGAAGCTGTACCGCATCCCGTTCCGCGCCGCCACCGACACGGTCGGCGATCCGAAAATCGGCCGGATCCAGGCGCTGCGGATGACGATGATCGTGCCGGAGTCCCAAGAGGCCGAGCAGCGCGTCTTCCTCGCCCTGGCTCGCATGAAGCTCGTCGGGGCGCCGTGGGTGAAGCGGGCCGGCACGCCCATCGCCGGCCTCGCCGGCTCGCGCGGCACGGGGCGCGGCGAGGTCATCGCAAGCGTCATCTCGACGGAAAACAGCGACGAGGGCTACTTTTCGCCGCCCGGCGTGGTCGACGAGGGAGCGAGCCGGGGCGGCTCCTTCCAGATCGGCACGACGCAGATCAACGAGAAGTCGCTGCGGCTCATCGGCTACGACGTCCGCGCCGGCGAGCGCGCCGAGGCCTTCCTCCGGTTCCCCGAAGGCAACCGGAACTTCCTCGGCTACCGGCAGCTACGGGTCTGGGCGCGGGGCCGGGGCTTGGCGTGGGACCGGGGCGAGCTGTCCTTCTACGTCAAGGTCGCCCAGGATGAGAACAACTTCTACCTGTACCGGACGGCGCGCGACACGACCTGGGAGCCGGAGGTCGTGGTGGACTTCAACCGGTGGTTCCGACTGCGCGCGGAGCTCGAGGCGCGCTACCTGCGCGATCTGGCCGATACCCTAACCGCCGACAGCATCCAGGCCCGCAAGGCCAGGGATGCCCGCGCCTGCGGCCTCGACACCCTCGCCTACGTCGGCGCCACCCTCCCCTACGTCGCGTGCGACACGCTTTTGGGGTACCTGGTACACGTTGGCAACCCGGGCGTGGCGCCGCCCAATCTCTCGCGGGTGCAGGAGCTGGCGGTCGGGTTCGTCAGCGGCGCCGCGCAGGACAGCGCGGAGATCTGGGTGGACGACATCCGGCTCACCCAGGTGGTTAGTGACGCGGGCTACGCCGGCGCCGTGAACGTCCGCATCGTCGCCGCCGACGTGGCCGAGCTCACCGTGGCGGCGACGCGCCGCGACGCGCAGTTCCGCCAGCTCGGCGAGGACCCGTCTTACGTCACGACCAATAACCTCGCGATGAGCGGCACTGTGCGCCTCGAGCGGCTGGGGCTCGAGCGGCTCGGCGTGGCCGCGCCGTTCACGTTCCGCAGCGACCGCTCGGGCAGCGATCCCTTTTTCCTGAACCGCACCGACGTGCTGGCGAGCGGCCTCGGTGACCTCCGGCGCCCGCGCCAGTCGAGCGCGTCGTACAGCCTCGCGCTCCGGCGCACCCGGCGCGGCACCGAATGGTGGCAGCGCGCCTTCGTAGACAACGTCGCCCTGAACGGCAGCTTCGCATCGGGCTCCTCCAGGAGCGAGCTCTCCGAGTCGGGCAGCCGTCAGGTGAACGTGCACGGCGACTACGCAGTGCAGCCCGCCGATCGCGGCGTGCGCTACGTCCCCGGGTTCGTACGGCGTCTGCTGAACGGCCTGCCGCCCTTCCTCCGTCGGACGGACATGGTCCGCGGGCTCCAGGATGGGCGGCTCCGCTGGACGCCGACCACGATCCAGCTCTCCTCGAACCTGGTGCGCACCCGCGCCACGCGCCAGACCTTCCGCGTCCCGATCCGTACCCCCGGCGACACGCTTAACCCGGCCATTGTGACGCAGACCGCGGCCCTGCGCACCACCGCGCGGCTCGACACCCGCCCCTTCGCGGGCGTCTCCTCCTTGGGCTTCGACCTCACCTCCGACCGCGACCTAAAGAGCTACGGCGACACCACCACGATCGGCGTGCTCGCGCGGCAGCGCCGCAGCCGGTTTCTGGGTCTAGACGTCGGGTTCGAGCGCTCCCGCACCCTGGCGACTCGCTTCAACTACGCGCCGCGACTCCTCTCGTGGCTGTCGCCGCGCATCGGCATGTCGTCCAGCTTCGGCATTACCCGCGATCCCAACGCCCGGGAGCCGGAGCGCTCCGGGGATTCCACCGGCGCCTTCCGCCTGCCCACCGCGTTCAGCAACCGGCGCGCGACGGACTACGGGGTCTCGCTCGACATCTCACGGTTCCTCCGCGGGCTGATCCACGATTCGACGACCCTGCGCGTCGTGGACCGCCTGCGGCCACTGGAATTGAGCAGCCACCTGGAGCGGCGCTCGCAGTTCGACCGGCCGGGGTTCGATCCCGATTTCTCCTACCAGCTCGGCTTCGGCGGACCGTCCGCCTTCCGGCGCCAGCAGGGCCGGCTCGCGACCTCGGCGGCGGAGTCCCGCCAGAAGCGGGCCAGCTCGCAGCTCAGACTCCCGCTCGGCTTCTCGGTGAACGGCGCCTACGAGGACCGCACCGCGATCGCCTGGTCCCTGCGCGGCGCGGGACAGCAGGAAACGCGCACCACGGAGACACGGTGGCCCCAGCTCACGGGGCAGTGGGTGTACACGCCGCGCAGCCGGCTCAGGAACCTGGTCACCAGTGTGAACGCCACCGGAGGCGTGAACGTGAGCCGCAGCAAGACCGTCCAGCCGCCGCTCAGCCTCACGGTCGGCGGCGCCGAGGCGACCGCGGGCGGGGTGCGCACGAGCCAGGAGTCGCGCGCGCGGCCGCTCACCCTCGGGATCAGCTGGGCCGCGCGGATCGTGACGAACTTCTCGACGACCGCCGACCGGACGCGCAGCGAACGGTCGAACAATCTGACCCTCAACAGCCGCCGGCAAACGGGGGCGGACCTCACGTTCTCGTTCCGCACCCCGCAGGAGCTGCTCCCGCTCCCGTCGGACATCCGGGCCACCGTGCGCTTCCAGACCAACACGAGCAGGGTATGTATCCAACGGGCGGGCGCGACCGACTGCGTCCCCGTCTCGGACTCCCGCCGGCGGGAGTACAATCTGAACATGGACACCGACATGCCGCCGAACGTCTCGGCCGGGTTGTCGGTGTCGTACGTACTGAACGAAGACGCCCACGCCAACCGCAAGTTCTCGCAGTTCGTCGTCACGGCGAACGTGACGGTGTCGTTCTCCGCGGGAGAGATCCGATGACGCGCAGCGCGATGCTGGTCCTCCTGGCCCTCGTGGTCGCCTGCCGCGGCCGGTCGTCAGAGGCTGCCCAGCGCTTCGACGGCGCCCAGGCGATGCGCTGGGTGGAGCATCAGGTCGCCGCAGGGCCGCGGGTGCCGGGCACCGCCGCCCACCGGGCCATCGGCGAGTGGATCGAGACCGAGCTGCGGAAGAGCGCCGACTCCGTCGAGGTCCAGGAGTTCGACCACGTGACGGCACGAGGGGACACTTTGCACCTGCGGAACATCATCGCGAGGTTCCGGCCGCAGGACCCCAGCCGCGTCCTCTACGTGGCGCACTGGGACACGCGCCCCACAGCGGACCAGGACCCAGACCCCACGAAGCGCGACATGCCGATTCCCGGCGCCAACGACGGCGCCTCCGGCGTCGCCGTGATGCTTGGCGTCGCCGCCGAGCTCAAGCGCCAACCGCCGGCCGTCGGCGTGGACATCGTCGTCGTGGACGGCGAGGACTACGGAAGCTTCGACGGCGAGGACGCGCTCATCGGCTCGCGGTATTTCGCGCGGCACCTCCCCCAAGGCTACCGCCCCCTCTTCGGCGTCGTGTGGGACCTGGTCGGCGACCGCGACCAGCAGTTCGAGCAGGAGGGCTACTCGCTCGACCGCGCCCCCGAAGTGGTCGAGCGGGTGTGGCGGACGGCCGAGGACCTGGGCCTGGGCCGCGTGTTCCGGCCGCGCCGCGGGCTCTACCTCACCGACGACCACGTGCCGCTCCTCGAAGCAGGGATCCACGCGATCGACGTGATCGACTTCGACTACGCCCCCTGGCACACCACCGCCGACACGCCCGACAAGCTCTCGGCCGGGTCCCTGGCCAATGTAGGCCGGTTGGCGCTCGCGCTGGTGCGGTAGAAGGCGGTGCGTGGTGCGTAGTGCGTGGTGAGTGGTACGTGGGGTGAGGGCCGCGCGAAGAAGCTCCGCGCTGCCACACAAATGCGCCCACGCACCACGCACCACGCACCATCTTCTTTCCGTGTTCA
>JACORV010000113.1 GCA_016179225.1 Gemmatimonadota bacterium
CGGTTTCGACGGCTCGAGCATCCGCGGCTTCCAGGCGATCAACGAGAGCGACATGCTCTTGATGCCGGACCCCGCGACGGCCTTCGTGGACCCGTGCCTCAAGGTCCCCACGCTGGCGATCGTCTGCGACGTGAAGGATCCAGTCACGGGCGAGCGCTACAGCCGCGACCCGCGCTACGTGGCGCGCAAAGCCGAGGAGTACCTGGTCAAGAGCGGCGTGGCGACGACGTCGTACTGGGGGCCCGAAGCGGAGGGGTACCTCTTCAGCTCGGTGCGCTTCGACCAGAACGCGCACGAGGGCTACTACCACATCGACTCGGAAGAGGGAATCTGGAACTCGGGCCACAACGGCGGGGCGCCGAACCTCGGGCACCGGCCGCGGCACAAGGAGGGCTACTTCCCGGTGCCGCCGGTGGACAAGCAGCAGGACCTGCGCTCCAGGATCATGCTCGCGCTCGAGGCCTCGGGGGTAGACGTGGAGGTCCAGCACCACGAGGTGGGCACGGCGGGCCAATTCGAGATCGACATGCGCTTCGACACTCTGGTGCGCATGGCCGACCAAGTGATGATGTACAAGTACATCGTCAAGAACGTCGCCAACGAGAACGGCTACACGGCGACCTTCATGCCCAAGCCGCTCTTCGGTGACAACGGCTCCGGCATGCACGTGCACATGAGCCTGTGGAAGAACGGCGAGAACCTGTTCTACTCGCCCAAGGGCTACGGGCTCATTTCGGACCTGGCGCGCTTCTACATCGGCGGGCTGATCAAGCACGCCTCCGCGCTGCTGGCCTTCGCGGCGCCGACCACCAACAGCTACCGGCGCCTGGTGCCGGGCTTCGAGGCGCCCATCAACCTCATCTACTCGCAGCGCAACCGCAGCGCCGTGGTGCGCATCCCGGTGTACTCGACCTCGCCCAAATCCAAGCGGATCGAGTTCCGCGCGCCCGACCCGTCGTGCAACCCGTACCTGACGTTCGCGGCGCTGCTCATGGCCGGCTTGGACGGCGTCAAGAATCGGATCGAGCCGCCCGCGCCCATCGACAAGGACCTCTACGACCTCGAGCCGGCCGAGCGCCGCCGCGTGAAGAACACGCCGGGGTCGCTGGGCGAGGTGTTGGCGGCGCTGGAAGCCGACCACGACTTCCTACTGAAGGGCGATGTCTTCACGCCGGACCTGATCGAGACGTGGATCGAGTACAAGCGGGAGAAGGAAGTGAAGCCGATGGCCTTGAGGCCGCATCCGTACGAGTTCTTCCTGTACTATGACGCCTAGGCGGCACGGCGTCGCGAACGCGGGCGCGGCGCACGCCGCGCCCGTTTCGTCTCCCGCCGTCCCCGGGCCGGCGCGGCCGACGCTGCCCATGTCGCGCGACCCCGAGTACCGCGCGCTCATGGAGGGCACGCGCATCACCAAGGCCGACATCCTGGCCATGGTGGACCGGCTCGACGTGCGCTTCCTGCGGCTCCAGTTCACCGACATCCTCGGCATCAACAAGAACGTCGAGGTGCCGCGGAGCCAGTTCGAGAAGGCCTTGGACGGCCAGATCATGTTCGACGGCTCCTCGATCGAGGGCTTCGTGCGGATCGAGGAGTCCGACATGCTGCTCTGCCCGGACCTCGACACCTTCCGGATCTTTCCTTGGGGGGCGGAGGACGGGCTGGTCGCGCGACTGATCTGCGACATCTGCAACACCGACGGCACCCCGTTCGTGGGGTGCCCCCGCACGACGCTCAAGCGCCAGATCGCGCGGGCGGCGGCGCTCGGATACGAGATGATGGCCGGGTGCGAGGCCGAGTTCTTCTTGTTCTACAAGGACGCGCAGGGCGACCCCACCACGGTGACCCACGACGTGGCCGGCTACTTCGACGTGGGACCGGCCGACCGCGGCGAGCAGGCGCGGCGCCTCATCGTCGCGGACCTCGAGGAGATGGGCTTCGAGGTGGAGGCGGCGCACCACGAGGACGCGCCGGGCCAGCACGAGGTGGACTTCCGTTACGCCGACGCGCTCAAGACGGCCGACGACCTGGCGACCTTCCGCCTGGTGGTCCGGAGCGCCGCCGAGCGGTACGACCTGGTCGCCACCTTCATGCCGAAGCCGATTTCCGGGCGGCAGGGCTCCGGCATGCACACCCACCCCAGCCTGCTCGAGGGCGGCCGGAACGCGTTCGACGACGCCAAGGGTCAGTGGGGACTCTCGAAGGTCGCGCTCTCCTACGTCGCGGGCCTCCTCGAGCACGCGCGCGGCTTCTGCGCGGTCACGAACCCGCTGGTCAACAGCTACAAGCGTCTGGTGCCGGGCTACGAGGCGCCGGTCAACGTGGCGTGGAGCACGCGCAACCGCTCGCCCCTGATCCGCATACCCGACCGGCGGGGGATGGGCAGCCGATGCGAGGTCCGGCTCCCCGATCCCTCGGCGAATCCCTACCTGGCGCTCGCGGTGCAGCTGGCGGCGGGGCTGGACGGCATCGAGCGGGGGCTCGAGCCGCCGGAGCCGGTGAACAAGAACATCTTCAAGATGACCTACCGCGAGCGGCGGCATTACCGCATCGACGACCTGCCGCGGGACCTCCACGAGGCCCTGGACTGTCTGGAGAAGGACGAGGTGATCATGGGCGCGCTCGGCGAGCACATCGCCGGGCGGTTCATCGAGGCGAAGCGGGCGGAGTGGCAGGAGTACATCTCGCAGGTGAGCGAGTGGGAGGTGAGGAGGTATCTGGGGACGTACTAACCTCATCACCCTCATCACGCTCATCACCTCATCGCCACATCACCACATCACCACATCACCACATCACTTCATCACGCATAATGAGGTGATGAAGTGATGAAGTGATGAAGTGATGGGAGGGTCCAACGCCCGATACGCCGTGATGTCCAGAAGTTTGCAGGGTTGCAGACACAGCGTGGCGGGGTTGCAGCGCTCAGGCCGAGCAGAACGGTGATCTGACCTACAAATCCTTGCCCATTCGGCCTCAGTACGCACCTGGCTGTAAGCATTGACGCGGCCCAAAATTTGCCTGCATAATGGTCGGGTAATCTCGCGTCATCCGTGGTCGGGCTGCGGCCGGGACCCCGGCGGCGAGGCCGGGACCGGCTGGGCTTTCTCCGTTCGTTGAGTTTCGGGTCAGCCCGGAGTCGTCTGTGGCAGGTTCGGCCCCCTCTGGTCGAGACCTCCACCCCGCTGGGCGTGGTGCCGCCCGACGAGGCTTGCGCGCAGCGCTGTCCGTCAGCCTGGCGCTGGTTTTCCTCGAGTGTGTTCAGGACCTGGTCACGACGCCGGAGCACCCGGCGTTCGTGTTCGGCGTCAGCCCCGACTCCACCGACCTCAACATCGGCGACACCCTCGCCACCACCTTCACGAGCGCGCTAACCGCCGACGGGCGGCAGGTCACGCACCGCCTCGGCCTCACCGTGCTCTCGGGCCAGGGCGTGGTGCGGGTGGACTCGGCGGGCCGGCTCATCGTCCTCGCGCGGGGGGTCGCGAAGCTCGAGGTCCGCCCCCTCAGCGCGGCGCTGCCGGGCGACACCGAGATCGTGGACACGGTCACGGTGCGCGGCGTGGTGCCGCGGATCGGGGTGCGGTCCCTTGACACCCTCAGGAGCATCGGCGACACAGTGCTGCTCGACACCATCGCAGTCGCACTCACGCGCTCCGGCGTGACGATTCCGGGCGTGGACATCCAGTGGCGGCAGGCCCCCACGAGCGGAGCCGTGACCGTGCTGGACAGCACGGTGGGCCGGGTGCGCGCCGCGGCGGACGGTTCCGCAAGCTTCGAGGCGTTCGTGGACACGGCCGAGGCGCTCGTCTCCGTTCCCGTCCGGCAGCGGCCCGCCACGCTTTCGGCCACCGACACCGTTCGGCTCTACTGGCTCGGCCAATCGAAGACGGCCACAGCGGACGTTCGCGATGCCCGCCAGAACGCCGTCGCGTC
>JACORV010000104.1 GCA_016179225.1 Gemmatimonadota bacterium
ACCACCAGGATGCTGAGCCCCTCGAGCGCGCGACGCTGACCCGAGGGCCGCTCGACCCGCACCGGGGCGAGGGCGTCCGCCGGCGCCAGCGGTAGCGACACCGCGAACGTCGCGCCGGGCTCCGTCGTCGGCCGATAGGCCACCTCGCCCCCAAGCTCGCGCGCGATCAGGCGCGAGGTGTACAGGCCGAGACCGGCGCGGCCGTCGGGCAGAGTGCTGAAGAACGGACGGAAGAGCTGGTCGCAAACGCCTTCGGGCACGCCCGGCCCATTGTCACACACCAGCGCGGTCGCGCGCTCGTCCTCCACCAGCGTACGCACGACGATCTTGCGCGGCGGCTGCTGGCGCATGACCGCCTGATGGGCATTGCCTAGGAGGTTGACGAACGCCTGCTCCAGTTTCTGCGGCACCGCGATCACCGGCAGCCGCCCGGAAACCAGCTCCAGGCGTCCCTGCACGCCGTCCGCCTTGAACTGGAACCCGATCAGATCCCATGTGTCGCGGACGACTTCGTTGAGGTCCACCGCCCGCGGCTCCCCTGCGGCCGGCCGTATGAGACGGATGATCCCCTGAAGCAGCTGGCCGGCCCGGTGGGCTTGGCCCACGATGCTCTCGAGATCGGTCCGCTCCACCTCGGGCAGGCCCGGCTCCGCGAGACGCGTCTCCGCCAGGGCCGCGATCGCCATCAGCGGGTTGTTGACTTCGTGCGCCACGCCCGCGAGCAGCTCGCCGACCGCTGCCACGCGCCCCTGCCGCTCGGCGCGGTCCCGGAGCACCGCCGTCATCTGGTTGAAATGATGGATCAGCTCGCCGATCTCGTCCGAAGCAGGCAGCGGGAGTGTGACGGAGAGCTGCCCGCCCTGCACCTGCTCGAGCCCCGTGTGGAGCGCCCCCATGGGACCCGTCACCCGTTTCTTGATCAGCACCAGCACTATGGACGCCAGCGCCAGCGTTACCGCCAGCCAGGCGCCGAACATCAGGTACATCTGCCGGCTGACGTCCTGAAGACCGTTCTCCCGCTGGAGAAGGTTGTCCAGACCGCGGGCCTGCGTGTCCGCGAGGACCCGGTCGAACCGATCCCGGAGCGAGTCCGCGACGCCAAGGCGCTGCACCGCGTCCTCGCGCCGGCCCAGCTCCAGGAGCGCAGCAATCTCGTCGAACGTGACCACCAGCCGCGACGCTAGGTCCTCGGCGCGGGCGATCGGCACGCGCACCGGCTGCGGGACGTCCGCCAGCGGCAGCTCCGAGACCAGCCGGTCGCGGTTGGCGAGCGACTCGCGCAGCCGGGCCACCGCCGCAGCGTCGCCCGCCGTAACAGCCCGGGTCGCCGCCGTGTGCGACGCGCCGATCCAGCGGTCGTCCTCCGCCAGACGGCCGTAGAGCCGTTGCAGCGACGTCGTGGCCACCCGCACCTCGCGCACGGCGGGCAGCACGCGCAGCGCGCCGTACAGGCCCGCGCCCACCACGTTGAGCACGACCAGCGAGAAGAGCAGCCAGGCAATGGTCCGCAGCCGGAGCGCCTTCATCGCGTCGAGTCCACCGGCACCAGGCTGCGCCCGCGGAGCACGCCCATCACCAGCCGCGGCGGCCCCGCCGCGTCGCCGAAGGCGATCGCACCCGAGACGCCCTGGTAGCGTGGGCGGGAGCGGCCGAGGCTCAGCACGTATTTGCGAACGCGCTCGGGATTCGTGCCCACTTCCTCTACGGCCCGAGCGAGCAGCTTGACGGCGTCGTAGATCAGGGCGTCCGAGGCGGTCGCTTCGCGCAGCAAGCGCTGCTGCAGCGTGCGCGCGAAGCGCTGACTGGCCGTGTCCGGCGCGGACGGCAGCCAGAAGGTCGCGATGAAGATCCGCTCGCCGGTGACACCAGCGCCGGCCATGTCGGCCACGTCCGGCAGCACGACGGCGCCGTCGCCCGCCACGACCCGCGTCGGCACGCCCCGCTCGGCGAGCCACCGGGCGATGATGGCCGTCGCCTGATAGCGCCCGGCGACCACGATCGCGTCGGGAACGCCCGCGTGGAGGGCCGCGTCCACCAGCGCGCGCAAATCGCTCTCAAGGTCGTAGCGCTGCTCACGCGCCACACGGGTCTCGCCGCCCTCCAGCGCCGCCCGCACCCCGTCGCGCAATCCGACACCGTACTCGTCGCTCACGTAGAAGATCGCGACGGATCGAGCCCGCAGGCGGTCCCGCACGAAGTCCGCAAGGAACGCTCCCTCGACCGAGTCATTGGGCGGGAGCGGCAGCGTCCACGGGCCCGCGCGCGCCAGCAGCCGGCTGGTCCCCGTAGGCACGATCTGAAGCACTTCGGCGTCGTTGTAGACCGGGGCCGCGGCGAGGCTGCCCCGGCTCCCACCGTGCCCCACCACGCCCGCCAGTGGCCCGCGCGCCAGGAGGCTCTGCGCCCGCTGGATCTCCACGTCCGCCGGCTCGGCCTCCACCGGGATCGTGTCGCGCACAATCTGCACGAAGCGGCCACTTACGCCGCCCGTGGCGTTGATCTCGTCGGCGGCCATGAACGCGACCGCCGCGTTGCGGGTCGGGAAGGCGACGCCGATCTTGATCGGTCCGCGCTCTCGGCCGCACCCGGTGAGTCCGGCGAGGAGTGCAACGATCGGCGCGCACAAGTGGGGTCCCACTACCACGCGCACCGCAACGCGGCCTCCGGAAGCGCGACGCCGATCCTCACCGGGCGCACTTCCCCGCAGCCGCTCAAGACTGCCGCAGCGAGGAGGATCAGCGGGGTTGTCTGACGCAGTTGCTTCACTCCCTCCACCATCCCTGGTGGTAAGTGAGCGTCGGTGACCTGCTTAGTGGTTCGCCCCTCCCGCGTTCACCCCCTGTGGCGCAAGGTTCGTTCCAAACAGCCGGTAGATGCGCTTGTATTCGTCCGCCCAGCTCGAAGCCATCCTAAAGCCGTGCGGCTCAACGGGATAGATGGCAACTTCCCAGTTCTCTTTTCGGAGCTCGATCAGGCGCTGCACCAGTCGCACGGCGTCCTGAAAATTGACATTGTCGTCAACCATGCCATGGCAGATCAACAGCGCCCCCCGGAGCCCTTCGGCGTGATAGATCGGGGAGGACTGGATGTATGCGATGCTGTCTTCTTGCGGCTCGTTGAGGATGGCGGCGGTGTAGCCGTGGTTGTAGTGCGCCCAGTCGGTGACCGGTCGCAGCGCCGCCCCGGCGCGGAAGACGCCCGGCGCCGTGAACATGGCCATCAGGGTGATGAACCCGCCGTACGAGCCACCGTAGATTCCGATGCGGGCCGAGTCGACGCCCAGCGCGCGGACCATCCACCGGGCGCCATCGACGTTGTCGTCGAGGTCGGGGCCCCCCATGTGTCGGAAGATCGCCGCGCGCCAGTCGCGGCCGTGCCCCGCGCTCGCCCGATAATCCATATCGAGGACCGTGTACCCGTGCTCGGCGAGGAAGTGATGAAACATATACTCGCGCGAGTACGACGACCACCACTTGTGCGCGTTCTGCAGGTACCCGGCGCCATGCACGAAAATGACACCGGCGCCGTTGGGGGTTCCGGTCGGCCGGTAAAGTCGCGCTGGCACCTCAGCGCCGTCGCGTGCCGGCACCATGACGAGCTCGGGCAAGCGCCACGCGTAGCGCCGGAATTCCTCCGTGGTGGACTCGGTCACCCGGCGCCACAAGGCGCCCGGCCGGTTGGGCTGGACGTAGAGCTCGGGTGGGTGGTTCGCCGTGGAGTAGAGGATCGCGAGCCAGCGGTCGTCCGGGCTCACGACGACGTCGTGACGCCCCTCGCCTCGCGTGAGCTGCGTCCTGCCGCTCCCGTCGGTGCCCATCGTGTAGGCGTGATGCTCGCCCCAGTGCGCTTCGCCGGAGTGGAAATAGAACCGCCGGCCGTCGGGCGAGAGATCCACGTCCCGCACCTCCCACCGCCCGCTGGTGAGCGCCCGCGGCGAGCCGCCGGACGCAGGGACCGTGTAGAGGTGCGCCCATCCCGAAGCCTCGGAGGAGAAGTAGACCGTCTCGCCGTCCGGCAGCCAGCCCGCGGTGCGAGAGAGCTGCCCCACCCACGCGCTGTCGTGCAGCGAGTCCACCTGCCGCACCGCGAAGCCCGGCACGTCCACGACCCAGAGCCAGCGGTCGCTGAAGTCCGCCGACTGGCCGCGCACCAGCGCGTGGTGGCTCCCCGCCGACCAGCCCACGCCGCCGAGGTTCGCCACCCGTGCGCCGAGGCCGGGATCCACCCAGTTCACCGCCCCGGTGGCGAGCTCCATGATCGCGGCGCGCGTCCTGGTCTGCTCGTCGCCCACCTTGGTGCGGTTGGGCCGCGTCTCGAGGTAGCCGGTCGCGGTCACCCAGATCGGCAGTGTCTGCACCTGCGCCGCCTTAGCGCCGTCGCTCTCCGTGATGAGGAGGTAGCGACCGTCCGGTGAGACGTCCCAGGCCTGGATGTTCCGACCCTCGCTCAGGTAGAACGGGCGCGGGCGGGTGGTATCGGAGTCCGCGCGCGCCGCGAACGGATCGGTGTCGGTGCGGGGCGGCCGCTGGATGAAGTCGAACAGCCGCCGCTGCTGGGCCCGCAGGAAGCCGCGCTGGCCGGTCGTGTCGCGCCCCGACTGCGCGGGCGCGGGTCCGCGGCGGACGTCGGTCAGCTGCCGCAGGGGTCCGCCGTCGAGGGAGATCGCGTAGAGGTTGTTGTCGCGCACGAAGTACACCGTACGCGCGTCGCCCGAAAGCTGGACGCTGCTCTCGGCGCCCGGCGTGTCGGTGAGTTGTCGCCGCACGCCGCGGGCTGCGTCCCACAAGTACACGTCGCCGCGGAACAGGAACACCTTGGTGCGCCGGTCGCGCGACCACTCCCCCGGTTGCGGGTACGCGCTGTCCGCCGGGGACGCGAGCCGCTCGGGCTCGCCGCCCGCCACGCTCACCCGGTAGGACGTCTCGGCGGTATCGACGCCCGGCCTCCGCCACCGGAAATAGACGTAGCGCGAGTCGTCCGAGAAGCGGACGCGGCTGGGCGCCGTGCCGTAGAGCTCAGGACCGCGCATGATGTTGTCGATGGTGAGGTCGAAGGGGGCGGGGCGAAGGGCGGGGGCCGGCGAGCTGTTCTGGGCGGACAGGGACGGGAAAGGCGCGATCGCCGCTATCGCAATCGCGCCCAGCTTCACGACTCGCATGAATGCCTCCGCGGATTCACGGCTTCACGATGGAGAGACGGTACCCGGTGGTGTCGCGGGGCGTGTAGTCGGCCGCCGCGACCTGGGTGAGGGTCGCCGCGTACGAGCCGGCGCGCCGCGTGTCCGTCACCCTTAGCCGCGCGACGGCGCCGCTCAGGACGCCGCCCGCAGGCGCGACGACCACGATGCGGGTCGTGTCCCCGGGCAGGCTCGTCGCGAACACGCGCTGTCCCGCGGCGGCGGTGACGCCGGTCTGGGCGCCGACGACCTGGAAGAGGATCGCGCGATCATCAGCGTTCGGCGATACGAGCCGGATCTCCAGCTCGCCGGCCACGGGGCCGCTGCTGTCACCGCAGCCCGCGAGCGAGCCGAGGAGCGCCAGCCCGAGGAACGCACCGCGAGTGCTCATGGCCCTGCCCTCCCAAGCAGCCGCGCCCGGACCTCCGCCGAGACGGCGGTGCGGGACTGGTCTAGCCAGGCGACGACGTCGCCCAGGTCGAAGGAGCCGTTGTCGTTGCCCTGCCGATCGAGCGTCGTCTGGAGGCCCAGGGTGAGCCCGGTGCCTCGGGTGAGCTGCGCCACCACACTGTCGAGCGCCAGGAGGGCGAAGCTGGCGGTGACCGCGAACGGCCGGCGCGCGCGCAGAACCAGGCGCGGCCGGAAGGCGGTCGTGTCGCCGGTCCATCCCGCGAAGACGTTGCCGGCGCTCGGCGTCGCCGTGAGCACTACGCTGTCTGGCTCGCTCACCAGCGTGCCCGATGCGAGATCGATGGACGGGCTAGCGGCGATCGCCCCGGAGCCGACCACCGTGGCGCTCACCAGGAACCGGCGCGTGATCTGCGCGGTCAGGGTGAGGTTCGCGCCGCTCCCCGTGACGACGTGGGTCCGCGCGCCAGCGTCGCTCCAGCCGGTGAACACGTACTGGGTGCGGCCGGCCGCGTCCGCCTGCACGGAATCGGCCGAGACGGTGACGGTGTCGCCGGCCGGGAGGACGTCGCGATAGGTGTTGAGCGCGGTGCCGCGCACCCGGATCTGCGCGTTCGTGTCGGACGCGCTCGCGACGAAGCTCCCGCCGAAGCGGAGGCGGAATGCCATTTCGCCGCCCGCCACCACCTGACGGATGGAGTCCACGGCAAAGCCGACGAAGGCGCCGTTCGCATTGAGGGTCGCCGACGGGCTGGTGAAGAAGCTGAACGTGACATTGCCCGACGTACCGGGATACGGGTCACCGGCGTCCCCGCGGTTTCGTATGCCCTGGGTGCTGCTGCGAAGCTGGTCGAACCCGTCGGCTTGCATCAGCCACACGGCGTGGATCGAGCCCGAGTTCACCGTGTTGGAGAAGAAGTTCTGCGCGTACTTGGTGGAGTCCACGTGCCAGATGAGCAGGCCCGGGCCCTTCAGCCGGATGAGACCTGTATCGGAGAGGACGCTTTGGCGGTTCTCCAGCAAAAAGAACTCGCCGCGAGTGTTGAGCACCCCGGGGCGGACGAGCAGCACCGTGTCCATGCTGGTCGTCGGACCGAATGTGAACGTCCCGTTGCTCGTGAGGGCTCGCAGGGTCACCCAGCCAAGCTGATTGCGAGACCAGCTTTCCATGTGCGCCGGGCTCCGGCTGACCGCGTACCCTCCGCTACCCATGAGGCCCCACTCGCCGATTCCCTCCGAATCGTCCTCGTCATTCGGGTTGGTGTCGTACAGGTCAGGCAGTCCTAACCCGTGTCCGAACTCGTGCCCAATCGTCCCGAGCCCCATTATATCGGTCCCTGCGCACCCGAATCTGTCGCTCGCCGGGCTGCCCAATCCGCTCTGGATCGTGTAGTCGTTTACCTGGATAAACCCGCCGCCTGCTCGCGCATCATTGGTGGCAAAGGGCACGCCGCCGAACCAGAAACGGTACTGGTCCTTATGAGCCCAGATGTTGGTCGTGCCGCAGGCGCCGTCCACCTCCGGGAAGATGAACGTTGCGAGGTCGACAGTCCCATTATCGTCTCCCGAGTTTGGAACCCCATCGGGACCATCGTTGTCGAACTGACCAAAGTCCAACGTGGAATCCGCCCGGGTGAGCGCCTCCTGCATCAGGTTGCCTGTTCTCGGGTTCGTGCAGTAACCCCGGAGCCCGTTACAAGCGCCCTCATAGAACGTGTCGTTGCTGTCGAGGGTGGTCCAGCCAATCACCTGGCCCTGCACGCTGAACAACCCGCTCGACAGCTCCTCGTAAAACGTCCGCAGCGTGTAGGGCATTCCCGACGGCGCCGTGGCACCAACCAGAACGTCCGCATACTGCGACGGGGCGCGCAGAGTGGTCGTATCGGTGTTGCGGTAGCGGACCAGGAGAACCGGCGTTCGCAGAACACCAGTTACGGCCAGGGGAGAAGGCACGGCCGCGCGCATTGCGACCGGTGCGTTGAGCGCCGCGAAATCACCGCGCGACAGCGCGCGAGCCCGCTGGGCGCGCACTTGCCGCGCTCGGACGCGCCAGACGCCGTCCGGACTGAAGTCAAAACCAGGCGGCTCACGCCGGCGCGCGTCCTGAGCGCCTTGGGCGAGCGCGTCGTGTCCGGGCACGGCCAGCGCTGCAAGGACCACCACCAGGACCAGTCGTCGATTCAAGAACGCTCCCGCGCGAAGGACGATGCGACCGGCAACATAGCGCAGGCGGCGCGCGCTCAACAAGCGCGCGCCGCCCCCCGACCCCAAACTCTCCGGCGATCGCCTCTCCGGCTGTAACCGGCGTCACCCTCTCACGGTGTCACGCCACACGGCCCACCAGTACCGCTTCGGCAAGGGCAGCGTCCACCGCGAGCCGTGCGTGCCCCATCCGCACCACGATCGCGGGCCATCGCCGCTCCACCTCCACCTCGGCGCCGGGCAGGAGGCCCAGCGCGAGCAGCTTGCGCAGCTCAGCGCCGCTCGCCGCCGCGAGACGGTGCACGGTCCCCCGCTCTCCCGCCTCCAGCGTCGCCAGCGAGCGACACACGAAAAACCCGGCGCCGATCGGGCAGCCGTCGCAGCCGGCGCTCGAGCCGCACATCGTGCACTTCACGACCAGCCTCCGATCGTGCGCAGCATCCAACCCACCAGCCCGCCCACGACGAACGCCACCGCCGTCGCCACCACCAGCACGGTCGTCGCCACCTTGAGGCCGCGCTCCTTCGCCATCATCAGGAACTGCGCAATGCACGGCACGAACAGCGTGATCGTCACCGCGGCCGTCGTGAGGGCCGCGGTACCCAGCGCACCGCTCCGCGCGAGGTCGTAGAGGCCCGCCGCCCCGAAGTCGCGGCGGAAGAAACCGTAGAGGAAAGCGGACGCCGCCGCGGGCGGCAGCCCCAGGAGTCGCACCACAGGCTCGAGCGCCGCCGTCGCCCGCCCGAGCACGCCGGTGAGGTCGCCCACCCACAGCAGCACGCTCGCCAGGAGAAACAGCGGGAAGATCTCGGCGAAGTACCACCGCATGCGCGTGCCGGTCTTGACCAGCACGTTGCGTAGACTCGGCCGGCGGAGCGGCGGCAGCTCCAGGTAAAAGGTCGGCGCACCGCCAGGCACCAGGACCGCCGCCAGACGGCCGACCCCGAGGAAGACCGCGACCAGCACGAGCGCCCACACCGCGACCGCCTGCGACGACACGCTCAGGATGCCGAGCACGACGCCGAGCTGCGCCGAGCATGGGATGGCGAGCGCGAGGAGGAGGGTGGCGATGACCCGCTCTCGCCGCGTCTCCAGGGTGCGGGTGACGAGCGTCGCCATCGTGTTGCAGCCGAAGCCCAGAATGAGCGGGATCACGGCGCGCCCGGAGAGTCCGATCCGCTTGAGCGTCCGGTCCAGCATGAGGGCGAGTCGCGGCAAGTAGCCCAGGTCCTCGAGGAGCGCGAACACCAAGAAGAAGGCGGTGACGATCGGCAGGACGATGGCCACCGCGTACCGCACGCCCAAGGTGAAGAGGCCGTACGGGCCTACGAGGAGGTCCCGCACCGCGGGCCACGGGACAAGCGCGAGCGCCGTCGTCGTGGCGGCGGGCGTCAGCCACCGACCGAAGACCACGCGCTCGATCCAGTCCACCGCGGTGCCGGCGCCGAGCTTCCCCACGAACTGGTAGAATCCGGCGTACAGGACGAGCAGCGCGATGGGGAACCCGGTCCAGGGCGAGAGCAGGAAGCGATCGAACTCGCGGGTGCTCCCGCTGCGCGCGCGGTCTGGCGGCGGCACGACGCCGTCGAGCAACGCCACCGCCATCATGCGCCGACTCGTGGCGAGCGCGAGCGCGAAGCCCTCCGCGCTCTCCCACCGCGCATTGCGCCCGGCCACGACCTCAGCCCACCGATCGGTAACGCGTTCGCTGACGACCTGCTCGCACTCGGCGTCGCCCGCCAGCGCGAGCTCGGACGTCAGGATGTCCGGGCCGCTACCATCGGTCCTGCCAAGCGATTCGGCAAGCCGGCCGACTATCTCGGCAAACGGCGTCGGTATCGCCCAACCGTCCTTCGGCACTTGCGCGCAGGCGGCGGCCGCGACGAGCCCAGGCAGGCCTTGCCCGGTAGTCGCCACCGTCCCGACGACCGCCACGCCGAGGCGTTCGGCGAGGAGCGCCACGTCGGGCGCCGCGCGGCGGGCGCGCGCCTCGTCCATGAGATTGCAGGCGACGACGACCGGCCGGCCGAGGGTAAGAAGCTGGAGCGTGACCGGGATGGCCCGCTCGAGGTGGGAGGCGTCCACCACGTGCACGATGGTGTCCGCGCCGCCCTCCACCATGGCACGGCGCGCGACGAGCTCGTCCTCGGTAACCGCCAGGAGGCTGTACGCGCCCGGCGTGTCGACGATCTCGACCTCGTGGCCGCCCACGAGGCGGCGGCCGCGCGTGATCTCGACCGACGTCCCCGGGTAGTTCGAGACCGTCGTGTAGATCCCCGTCAGCTGCCCGAACAGCGCACTCTTGCCCACGTTCGGCGCCCCGACGAGCAGCCAGCGAACCCTTCCCTGCGCCGTTCGCTCCGTTCCGGCGGCATGGCAGGCGGCGCCCACGGACCTCCCGAATGATTCTCGTCCTCAATCGTTGCACAGGGCGTGCCGCGGGAAAGTCCGCCCCGGGAAAGACGCAGGGCGATCGGACGGGGGCGGAATGACCCAAGGAATGGGGAGGGATCGCTGCGGAGTTGTCCCGTGCAGCGCCGGCAGGGAGCCTCGCGACGGCGAACCGGCCGCCCGGGTGCGGGCCGCTACCGCGTGGCGTGGATGGCGGGGATCGCCCAGCCGATCGCCGTGCCTAGCACCGCGCCGGCGACGACGTCCGTGGGGAAGTGCTTGCGCGCCGCCACGCGTAACACGCCCGTCGCCGCGGCGGCCCCGAAGAGCGCGGCGATCTCGACGCGGTGGCGGCCCGCGACGCCGCGACGGTGCAGGATGGACGCGTAGGCGGCCGCCGCGGCGAAGGTCTGGCTGGCGTGGCCCGAGGGGAACGAGAGTCCTTCGCGGGACGACAGGTAGTCGAGCGCGGCGGCGCTGTAGCGGAGCGGCCTCGGCCGGTGGACGAGCACCTTCATCCAGTCCGTAGTCGCGGAAGTGAGACCGAGAGCCTCGAGAAAAACCTCGAGGTCCTCTCGCTGCGCGTCGCCGCCCTCGCCACGCCGGCCCAGGGCCACCAGCAGCCCACCTCCCACCGTCGCCCCGGCGAGGAGCGCGTAGCTCAGCCGGTTCGGGGTGGTGCGCAGCGGGCCCACCGCTCCGCGGTCGATTCCCCAGAGGCGGGACGGGTCGCACGGAGCACACGTCGCGTGCGGCAGGTTGCCCCTGTAGAGCGTCGGCACCAGCGTCGCCACCGTCGCGCCACCCAGGATCGCGGCGTCCGGCCACGCGCGCAGCTCGAAGCGCAGCGGCGAGGGCGCTTGCTGCCCCGCCGCACCGGAAACCGCCAGCGAGGCGCACGCGAAGCCGGTGGCGAGGGCGCGTCCCAACCCGAGAAACCGCTCGATCACCCGCTCATCCTAGCGCGTGGCGTGGATCGCGGGGAGGGTCCAGCCGATCGCGGTGCCGAGCGCGGCTCCCGCGATGACGTCGGTCGGAAAGTGCTTGTGCGCGGCGACGCGCATCGCCCCGGTCGCGGCGGCGAGGGCGAAGAGCGCCGCGATTTCCGTCTTGTGCCGGCCCAGGGCGCCGCGCCGATGGAGGATCGACGCGTACGCCGCCGCCGCGGCGAAGGCCTGGCTCGCGTGACCCGAGGGTAACCCGAAGCTGTCATCTCGCGTGGTCGAGTCCGGTGCGCCGACGACGTAGCGCTCCGGCCGAGGTCGCCGCACCAGAACCTTCATCCAGGTCGTCGCGGCATTCGTCGTGTTCAGTACCTCCGCGAACACCACCAGGTCCTCCAACCGGGCGACCCACGCTCCTCGGCCGCGGGCGAGCACGATCAGGGTACCAGCTCCCCAGGAGGCTCCGCCGCGCAGCAGGTTGCTCGCGCGCTGCGCCGGGAGCCGCGGAAGTCCCACCGCGGCCCGGTCGACTCCCCAGATGCCGGACAGATTGCAGGGCGCGCAGGTGACGCGCGGGAGCCGATCACGGAGGACACTCCGCAGAACCAGCGCGGCGGTTCCCGCGCCCATGATGGCCGCGTCCGGCCACGTGTGTACCTCGAATCGCACCGGCGCCGGAACCTGTTGCGCCCGGAGGGGTTGCCCGAGGAGCGCCGCGCCCGCGAAACCGCTCGCGATCGCGAGCCGTAACTTGATAAAGCCGTTGATCATCGGTACAATCCGCCCAGCCCGTTCATCGGGGGAGGAGCCTGTGGCCACGACACAAGTCGCGCGGGACGTCGCGCTGTTCGAGAAGTGCCGAAATTTCACCCGGGCGCGCGAAGTCCAGGCGATGGGGCTCTATCCGTACTTCACCCCGATCGCCGAGTCCGAAGATACCGTCGTCAAGATCGACGGCAAAACGAAGGTGATGATGGGGTCGAACAACTACCTCGGCCTCACCCATCACCCCAAGGTGCTCGATGCCGCACAGGCCGCGCTGAGGAAGTACGGCTCCGGCTGCACCGGGAGCCGGTTCCTCAACGGCAACCTCGATCTTCACGAGATCCTCGAGGCACAGCTCGCGGAGTTCTTCAACAAGGAAGCCTGCCTCGTCTTCTCGACCGGCTATCAGGCCAACCTCGGCGTCGTCTCGGGCCTGGTGGGCCGCGGCGAGAACGTTTACCTCGACAAGCTCGACCACGCCTCCATCGTGGACGGCGCGAAGCTCTCGCACGGCGACGTGGTGCGCTTCAATCACGGCGACCTCGCAGGCCTGGAGCGCAAGCTCTCGCGCGACGACCGGCCCAGGGGCGCGATGATCATCGTCGACGGCGTGTACTCGATGGAGGGTGACATCGCCGACGTGCCGCGCCTGGCGCCGATCGCGCAACGTTTCGGCGTGGCTCTGGCGGTGGACGACGCGCACTCGGTCGGCGTGCTCGGCCCCACCGGTGCCGGCACCGCCGAGCATTTCGGCATGACGGACGAGGTGGACCTCATCGTCGGCACCTTCTCCAAGTCGCTGGCGTCCATCGGCGGGTTCGTCGCCGGTGCCGAGTACGTCATCCACTACCTCAAGCACCACGCGCGGCCGCTCATCTTCACCGCCGCGCTCCCGGCCTCGAACACCGCCGGCGTGCTGGCGGCGCTCGAGATCCTGCGGCGCGAGCCTGAGCGGCGCGCCGCGTTGTGGGACAACACCCGGCGCCTTCAGGAGGGGCTGCGCAACCTCAAGTTCGACATCGGGCACACCGAGACGCCGATCGTGCCGGTCCTGATCGGGCCGCTGGAGAAGACGTTCGTGTACTGGCGCAAGCTCTTCGAGGCCGGCGTGTTCACCAACCCGGTCGTGCCTCCGGCGGTGCCGCCCTCGCAGTGCCGTCTCCGCGCGAGCGTGATGGCGACGCACACGGCCGACCAGGTGGACTTCGCGCTCGACGCCTTCGCCGCGATCGGCCGCGAGCTCGGGGTGATCTCCTGACCGAGGCGGTCACCGTCCGGCGCGTCGAGTCGCCCGGGGACCTCAACCGTTTCATCGACCTTCCGTACCGCCTGCACCGGGGCGACCCCATGTGGGTCGCCCCGCTGCGTCTGGACGTGAGGACGCTGCTCTCGAGAACCAAGAACCCGTTCTTCCAGCACGCCGAGGCGGACTACTTCCTGGCCGAGCGCAACGGCGCGGTCGTGGGACGCATCGCGGCGATCAAGAACGACGCGCACGCCAACTTCCATGAGAACGAGCGCACGGTTGGGTTCTTCGGCTTCCTCGAGTGCGTGAACGACCAGGCGTTGGCGGACGCCCTCTTCGCGGCGGCGGCCGACTGGCTCCGGGCCCGCGGCCTCACGGTGATGCGCGGCCCCGCGAGCTTCTCGACCAACGACGAGTGCGGCCTCCTGGTCCAGGGGTTCGACACTCCGCCCACCATCATGATGCCACATAATCCTGCGTACTACGCGGAGCTCGTGGAGCGGGCAGGCTTCGTGAAGGCGATGGACCTGCTGGCGTACCAGGGCTCTGGCGACGCGCCTCCCGCGCGCCTCGTGGAGGGCGCGAAAAAGCTCGCCCAGCGGCACAAGATCACGCTCCGACCTCTCGACATGGGCCGGTTCTGGGAGGAAGTGGAGCTGGTGAAGAAGCTCTACAACGGCGCGTGGGAGAAGAACTGGGGCTTCATCCCGATGACCGACGCGGAGATGAACCACTTGGCGAAGCAGCTCAAGCCGGTGGTGGTCCCCGACCTCGTAGTCTTCGCGGAAATGGACGGCGAGCCGATCGGCTTCGCCCTGACGCTTCCGGACTACAACCAGGCGCTCAAGCACAACCCGTCGGGACGGCTCTTCCCGTTCGGGCTCTTCAAGATCCTCTGGCACAAGCGCAAGATCAGCCGGGCGCGCACCCTCACGCTCGGCGTGGTGCCGAAGTACCGGCGCACCGGCGCCGACGCGCTGCTGTACGAGTGGACGTGGCGGCACGGGAACGCCCACGGCCTCTTCTGGTGCGAGGCGAGCTGGCTCCTCGAGACCAACCACGCCATCCGCAACGGGATGGAGCGAATGGGCTTCAGGCCGTATAAGACCTACCGGATGTACGACCGACTCGTGTGAGAGCCCTCGTCACCGGCGCCACCGGGTTCGTCGGCAGCCACGTGGCCGAAGCCCTCCTGGCGCGTGGCGACATTGTCGTCTGTCTCGCCCGCAACCCCGATCGCGCCGCCGCGCTCGCCGCGCGCGGGGCGCAGGTGATCCCCGGCTCCCTCCACGACACCGCCAGCCTTGAGCGCGCCGCCCAAGGCGTCGAGGCCGTCTATCACGTGGCGGGGCTGACCGCGGCCTTCTCCGAGGCCGAGTTCTACGCGGTGAACGAGCAAGGGACCCGGCGGCTCCTGCAGGCAGTCCGGCGTGCGGCTCCCGGCGCCCGCTTCGTGTACGTGTCGACGCAGGCCGCCCTCGGACCCTCGCCGCCCGGCCAGTACCTGCCGGAGGACGCCCCGTGTCATCCCCTCAGCGCGTACGGACGCAGCAAGCTCGCAGGAGAAGCGGTGGTCCTCGGGAGCGACGTGCCGTGGGTCATAGTCCGGCCGCCGGTGGTATACGGCCCGCGCGACCGGGAGTTTCTCAGGCTGTTCCGCTTGGTGCGCCGCGGCCTCAACCCGGTGTTCGGCCGCGGCGACCAGGAGATCTCCATCGTCTACGCGCCGGATCTCGCGGAGGCGATCGTGCGCGCCGGCACGGTGGCCAAGGCCACAGGCCAGGTCTATCACGCGGCCCACGGGCAGGGGGTCAGCTACCGCGGTCTCGGTCTCGCCATCGGCCGGGCCCTGGGCCGCACGCCCCACACCGTTCCGGTGCCCATTCCGGTGGCGGCGGCGATCATCTGGGCGATGGAAGGCGCCGCAGGCGCGGCCGGACGGCGGTCGGTCGTCAGCGTGGACCGCCTCGACGAGTTCCGAGCACCCGCATGGCTGATCGCCGTGGACAAGGCCGAGCGCGAGCTGGGGTGGCGCGCTGCACACGACGTCGACGCCGGCACGCGCGAGACCGCAGAGTGGTACCGGACGCAGAGACTCCTCGCCTGACCGGGCGCCGAGGCGTCACGGCGACCGACCGCCTGATGCTCGGCTTCCTGGCGGCGAACACCGCTATAGTGCTCTGGCGCGCGCCGGTGGTCCACGCCTTTCCCTGGCTCCTCCTCGGCAACGCGCTCACGCTGGTCCTGATCGGGCTGCTGGCGCGCGCTCCCCTCACCCGGTTCGCGGCGTTCATCGGCGGGGGCTACGGCATCGTCCTCACCCTCGCCTACTACACGCAGCTCGGGGTGATCGCGCTCGACACGGCGCACCTCAACGACGCGCTCGTCCAGCGCTGGGAGGCGGCGCTGTTCGGGGGCCAGGTGAGCGTGACCTGGCACGAGCGGATGCCCGGCCTCGCCCTCTCCTGGGTCCTGCACGCCTGCTACGGGTCGTACTACGGGATAGTGGTGCTGACGCCGTTCTGGCTCTTTTTCCGGGCCCCGCGGGAGTCCTATGAGCGCGGGATGTTTCTGGTCACCCTGGCGTTCTACGTCTGCTACCTGACCTTCGCGCTGCTGCCGGTGGCGGGGCCGCGGTACTTCTACGGCAACGCCACGGGGCCGATCGCCGCCGTGCTGCCCGCGCGGGTGGTCCGCGGCATCCTCGAGAGCGGATCGTCCTACGGGACGGCGTTCCCCTCGTCACACGTGGCGGTGGCGTGGTGCGCGGTGCTGGCGCTGTGGCGGGACGCGCGGCGGCTGCGCCTCGCGCTGGCGCCGGTTGCCGTCGGGCTGGCGGCCGGCACCGTGTACGGCCAGTTCCACTACGCGGTGGACGCGCTCGCCGGTGCGGTGCTGGGCGTGGCCCTCTTCGCGGTGGGGGACCGGCTCAGGACCGCCCTGGGGCCGGCCGCTCCATCGTAGCGGGAACTGCCCCGTAGGCCTGCCCGCCGTAGCGCTCGCGCAGCTGGCCGACCGCGGCGGGGTCCCCCATCACGATGAGCGTCGCTTCTTCCGCCACGACCAGGTCGTCGGTCGGCTTGAAGTGGTACCGTCCTTCCTTCGCCTCGACGAGCGCCAGCAGGAGCAGGCCGGGGATCACGTTCAGGTGAAGCGCGCCGAGCCGCTTGCCGATCGCGGGCGAGCCGCGTCCGACGGTGATCTCCTCGATGCGGAGGTTGCGGTCGCGGTCGCGGAGCATCTGGTCGAGGAACGTGACGACGGCGGGACGGAGCATCTCCGACGCCATGCGCAGGCCGCCGATCGAGAACGGCGAGACCACGCTGTCGGCTCCCGCGCGCCGCAGCTTGGACTCGGTGCGGGGGTCCACGAGCATCGAGACGATGCGCATGATGGGGTTGGTCTGGCGGGCAGTCAGGGTGACCAGCACGTTCTCCCGGTCCGACTCCATGGCCGCCACGAGGCCCGCGGCCCGCATGATCCCCGCTTCGCGCAGCACCTCTTCGTCCGACGGGTCGCCCTCGACGTGGAGCAGCTCGCCCTCGGTGCTGACCGGCGGCGGCGCGGTCCCCACCGGATGGACGGAGACGACGGAGCGCCGCACGCGGCGCATCTCGTCGATCACGTGTGCCGCCACCACCCGGTCGCCGCACACGATGACGTGCTCCTTGAGTTCCCCGATCGCCTTGTGCATGCGCTTCCTCCAGAACACCTGCTCGAGCTGCCCTTCGACGAAGAACGCCGTCACCGTCGAGGCGAAGTACACCAGGATCCCCATCCCGAAGACCAGCAGGACCATGGTGAAGACCCGGCCCGCCGGGTTGTCGTCCATCGGGATGATCTCGCCGTAACCGACCGTGGTGAGGGTGATCACGGTCATGTAGAGACTGTCGAGGAACCGGTGCTGGCCGCGGCCGATGATCGTGTACCCCACCACGCCGACCAGGAACACGATGAACGTGCCGGCTGCCGCGGTGAGGAGGCGGCGGCGGACCTCGGCGAGCTGCTGATCGGGCGATCCGGGTGTCGGCATGGCGGCTTGGCGTTGGTTGGCGTGAAGCTATACGGTTGACGGCCGGCCCGCCAAACCGCATTCTCCTGCGTCCCAGCTACAGAGCCGTCACCAGGGCATCCACCGGAGTCTCCATGACGCTTGCCGACCTTCCAGTCCTGAACCCGTCCACCCCGGCCCGCGAGGCCAAGCGCGCGGCGGTCGTCGCCGCGTTCTTCCTCGTGTTCGGGGTGCTGTACGCGCTGGCCCGCGCCGCCGCCGCCGTGCCGCCGGACCTCTCCGCCTCCACGGACGTGGTCTTCGGCTTCGCCTTCCCAAGGGGATGGGGCATCGCGCCCGCGTTCTGGAGCGGGTCGGCCACCTGGCCCAGCCGGGTCGCCGCGGCCGGCCTGGAGACGACCCTGGCCGTGGCCGCCACGGTGGTCATGGCCATCGCCCTCGTGGTCGTCATGCACCCGGACATCCTCTCGCGGCAAGGCCCGCAGTACGTCTCGCCCGCGAGGCGCATCACCACGGTCGCGATCGCCTTCGTCCTGGCGTTCCTCCTCTTCCGGGGCACTCTGGTCATCGACGGACTCTTCTCGACCGACCTCGTCCAGGATCCGGACAAGGCGCGCCGCGAGCTCGTCGGGCTCGGCGCCATCTCCGCGCTGCTTTTCGGCGGCTTCTGGTCGTTCATAGGCCCCAAGGACTTCGGGCGGCGCATTCCGCTCCGGATCTCCCACGGCGCGCTCGGCGGCCTCGGCGTGTGGGCCGCGATCACCTTCGCGACCCTGCTCTCGAGCCAGCCGCGCAGCTTCCTTTCCAGCTCGCTCGACACCTTCTACACGCTTCTCACCATCGACGCCGCGGGCGGCAGCCCCGGCGCCACCGCGGGCTGGGCCGTGTCGTCGGACGTGCTGACGGCGGGCGTCGCGATGGCCGTGGCGGGCGCGCTCCTCGTGGTGACCGCGCCGCAATCGCTGGGGCCTGGAAATCGCCGAGGCAGCACCGTCGTGGCTGCGATCCTCGGCGCCTTCCTCGCCGTGGTAGCGCTCACCACGTACAGCACCTCCAAGCGCCGCTCGGAGGATGTAAGCGTCAACGTGGTCGCGGCCCTCGGGCTCGACACGCGGGCGCCCACCCGGACGCCGATCGTCCTGGCGGGCCAGAACCTCCCGGTGTCCCGGCGCCTGGTGACGCGCACCCAGACTTCGCCGACGGCGACCGCGGACGACTGTGCCCACAGCGAGGCCGGCGACGACCGCCTGATGCCCGCCGCGACCCTTGCCAACGTGCAGAAGCTGACGGCGTGGCTCGACGCCCACCGCGACGAAGTGACCGGCATGGCGATCCGCGTGGCGAGCTGCCGCACGGCGCTCCTGGCGCTGCGCTGGGACCCGGAGGCGGCGCGCGCGAGCGTCTTCCTCTTCGATCGCCCTGAGCGCATCGGCCCGCTCACGTACCTGTTCGCGATGTCCGGCCTCGGGAGCCCCAAGCCCGCCGCGCTGAGGCGCATTCTCGGGGCACTGGCCGACCAGACGCGCTTCCAGCACGGAAGCGAGGCCGCCACACGGTTCGCGAACTACGCCCGCCTCGCGGGCGACACCGCGACCGAGGCGGCGTGGCGCCAGCGGGTGATCCAACCGACCGGCTCCGCCGACCTGGCCACGCTCCGGCCCCGTCCCGCCTACATGGACGGCACCGTCAGCGGTCGCCTCGCCTCCGCGCGGAGCGGCTGGCGGGTCGGGCTTCTCATCGCCGACGATCCGAGCACCGGCCTCGATCCATCCCTCCTCGCCCCACGGACGGAAGGCTCCGTGCTCTCCACGATGGTCACGGCCGCGGACATCGGGCACGATGGACGTTTCTCCTTCACCGGGCTGCGCGACGGGTACTACATTCTCGCGCTGCTCTCGCCCGAGAACACCAGCGTCGCCGACCTAACGGACCTGCAGGTCCGCGGGGATCCCGGCGTGTTCCGGCTGGATCCGGCTCGGAAGACCGTGGATGTGGGGACGGTGAGCGTAAACTACTGATGAGGCGTGATATGTGATGCGTGAGGAGTGACGGGTGATGGGTGAGGAGTGATGGGACGGTGAGCGTGAACTACTGATGAGGCGTGATGCGTGAGGAGTGACGCGTGATGGGCTGTCGCGCCTCATCACCTATCACCTATCACCTATCACCCATCACCTATCACCTATCACGCTTTCCCCAATCCCATCGCTTCTTCCAGCACCCACAACGGCCCGATCAGGAAGTGCGTCACGTTCTTGAGGAACGCGGGGCTCTTGCCCTCGTACTTCAGGTGGCCGACGAACTGCAGGATCCAGCCGAGGACGAAGAGCGCCACCGCCAGCCAGACCGGCAGCGCCCGGCCGATGGCGGCGAGGAAGCCCACGGCCGCCAACATCGGCAGCGCGAGTGACGGTGCCACGGCCAGGTAGAACAGGATGCCGGCCGCCAGCACGACGTGACCGGCGCTGACGCCGATGGGACCCACCACGAAGAAGTCCCAGCGCAACAGGAGCCCGATCAACGATCCCACGATGAGCGGGATGCCAGCGAAGTGCGTGGCCCTGTTGCGGGAGTCCGTATGATAGCCGGCGTATTCCGAGAAGAGGCGGTCCTTGGTCGACATGGGCGTGGCCGGTTAGGGTCCGGGCCAAGATAAGCGTGATGCGTGATGAGTGATAGGTGACCCATCACGCTTCGTCTTGTGCAAGTCTTGTCCTGTCAGACGTCCCCCTTCCAGAACCCCAACTGGGAGGCAGTCCGTGTTCCGACGTCTGCTGCTGTCCACCGCCCTGGCCGTAGGCTCCGCCGGGGTGCTTCACGCGCAAGGCTGGATCGAAATCGAGCGGCCGATCCGGCCGGGAATCGTTTCCGGCTCGGTCGTGCGCATCAGCTCCAACGTCCGCACGCGGATCGAAGGCCGCGTCGCGAGCGTCGAGGTCGAAGAGCAGTTCCGCAACACCGGCGGCTGGATCGCCGAGGGGACCTACCTCTACCCGATGCCGGGCGAGGCGGTGTTCCAGAACTTCTCGCTGTGGATGGGCGAGAACGAGGTGCGCGGCGAGATGATGAATGCCGAGCAGGCGCGCGGCATCTACGAGGAGATCGTCCGCCGCCTGCGCGACCCCGCCCTGCTCACGCTCGAGGGGCACGGGCTCATCCGCGCCCGGGTGTTCCCCATCCAGCCCGGGGAGACCCGCCGCGTCGTGCTCCGCTACACCCAGCTGCTCCAGCGCAGCGGCGACGCACTCCGAATGCGCTACGCCATCGGCAGCCGGGACGCCGGCTCGGGCCGCGGGCTGCTCAACGAGCCCGACGGCCTCCGGGACAACTTCCGTTTCCGCGTGACGGTCCCCGACGCCGACGCGTACGGCACGCCCTACTCGCCCACCCATGGGATCACCTCCCGTCGCTCCGGCGACGAGCTGCTCATCACCCTCGACTCCAACGCGACCGGCGACGTCGAGCTCTTCATCCCGGTCCGTCGCGGGCTGGTGGGCACGAGCCTCGTCGCGCACGCTCCCGGCGGCGAGGATGGCTACTTCATGTTGCTCGTCTCGCCGCCGCAGGCCGAGGACGGCGTCGCCCTGCCGCGCGACCTCACGCTCGTGGTGGACGTCTCCGGGTCCATGTCCGGCGACAAGATGGAGCAGGCGAAGGCGGCGCTTCGGCAGGCCATCGGCACCCTGCGGCCGGCAGACCGGTTCCGGCTCATCAGCTTCTCGAACCGGGTGGTGAACTTCCGCGACGGCTTCGCGCCCGCCACGCCCGAGAACGTCGCGGCGGCGCGCACCTTCGTGGACCAGCTGGTCGCCGACGGCGGCACCAACATCGCCGGCGCCTTGGACGCGGCCCTGGGCGCGACAGTCGCCGAGGAGCGCCTACCGATAGTCGTCTTCGTGACGGACGGCATCCCGTCGGTCGGGGAGCAGGCTCCCGAGCGCATCGCGCAGACCGCCGGCGGCCGCATCGGCCGCGCGCGCATCTTCACCGTCGGCGTCGGCAGCGACGTCAACACGTACCTGCTGGACCGGCTGGCGACCGAAGGGCGCGGCACGGCCGAGTACGTGGCGCCCGACGCCGATGTCGAGACCGCCATGGGCTCGCTGCTGGGCAAGATCGCGCATCCCGCGCTCACCAACTTGCGGATCGAGGGCGCACCAGTCGAGCTGGTGCAGACCTATCCCTCCCGGTTGCCCGACGTCTTCTACGGCGAGGAGCTGGCGATCTTCGGACGTTTCCGCGGCCAGGCGAACGGACACCTCACGGTGGTCGGCCAGCGGAACGGCCGCACCGAGCGCTTCACGACCGACGCCGCGTTCCCGGTGAGCGAGACGGACAACGCGTTCATTCCGCGGCTGTGGGCGTCGCGCCGGATCGGCGAGCTGACACGCCAGATCCGAATCGAGGGCGCCACCCCGGCGCTGGTGCAGGAAGTGCGCGACCTCGGACTCAGGTATGGCATCCTGACCGAGTACACTTCGTACCTGGTGCAAGAACCGGTGCCGATTGGGCGGCCGATGCGCCCCGACGTGATGCCGAACCAGGCGCCCTCCGCCATGCCGGCCGAGCTGCGGGGTGGTGCAGGCGCGGCGGGCCTGCAGACGGGCCGCGAGGCCTTCGAGCGGGCGCGGGCGAGCGCGTCGATGATGGGCGCGCGTTCACTGGCCGCCGCCGACGCCGCCGCCGACACCAGGCTGGGAGAGCTGACCGAGGGTTACTCCGGAGCCCGCCGCAGCGTCCGCCGCGTGGGCGGCAAGTTGTTCGTGCGGATCGGCAACGTCTGGACGGACGCGGCACACCAGGACAGCTTGAGAGTGGTGGAAGTGGCCCCGTTCAGCGAGGCGTACTTCCAGCTGGTGCGCGCGCTGCCTCAGCTCGCTCCGTACCTCGGGATCGGTGACGAGGTACTGATCGCCGGCCGTCGCGCCAGCGTGAAACTGACCGCGACGGGAGCCACCACCTGGCGGCCCGGTCATCTGGACGCGGTGGTGAGGGCATTCCGGGGGGCGTAAACGACCGACATCGCCGAGCTGTACCTGCGGTATCACGGTTCGCTCGTCCGGCTGCTGTACCGCCGGACGGGCGACCATGACCGTGCGGAGGACCTGGCCCAGGAAGTGTTCGTGCGGGCGCTCGAGGCGCCGCCGCAGAACCCGAAGCCGTGGCTCTTCGCGGTGGCCCTGAACCTGGTGCGTGACGACGGCCGTCGCGCCGCCCGGCAGGGCCGGAAGCTCGAGTTGCTGAAGGCGGAGCAAGAAGGGAGCGCCGCACCCTCTGCGGATCAGGACGTCGAGCGGCAGGAGAAGGTCGAGGCGGTGCGGGCGGCATTGGACCAGCTGTCGGACAACGACCGCGAGGCGCTGCTGCTCAAGGCGGAGGGGTTCAGCTACGATGAGATCGCGTCGGCCCTGGGTCTCAGCAAGGGTGCGATAGGGACGACGCTGGCGCGCGCGCGACGCCGCCTGGTGGAGGCCTACCGCGCGCGGGGAAAGGTGAAGGATGTCGCACGTTGACGACGGCCAGCTGAACGCGCTCTTGGACGGCGAGCTCGAGCCCGCCGACGCGCGGGCGATCGAGACGCACCTCGCCTCGTGCGCCCTGTGCACCAAGCGGCTGGAGGAGGCCAAGCAGTTCCTGGCCGAAGCCTCGAGTCTGCTCGACGTGCTCGTGCCGCCGGAGCGCTCAGCGGCGCGGTCCGAAGCCGCGCCGGCGGCCGGCGCGGCGCCCGCCGCCTCCGTGCCGACGCCCATCCCGGGCCCAGAGCGGCGCGTTTCGAAGACCGCGAAAGAAGTGGCCGTGGACATCGACGGGAGCACGCAGAAGAGCCCCGCCATCCGGCCGATCTTCCCGCGCGAGGCCCTTCGCCGCGCCGCGGACGAGGGCGCGAAGGCAGGACCGCCCGGCCGGCGCGTCGACTGGTCGCAGCTCGCGTGGGCGGCAACCGTCGTGCTCGCGGTAAGTGTCGGCTACATGGTGAACGAGCTCCAGCACGCGCGTCGCCTGGAGTCGGATCTCGCCGAGGCGCCGGCAGAGGAGGGTGCGGCGAGAGCGCCTGCGGCCCGCGATTCCCTGGCCGCGGGACCCGCCGCCACGCGTGCCACCGAGCGCGAGCGCAGCCCGGCGCCCGTCGTTCCACGCTCCGTCGCCACCAAGCCGCCCACCGCGCGCGGGACCAAGCCACGGCCGGCGGCAGCAGCAGAGGACGCCATCCCGCTCCGCCCCGGCGCCGCCGTCCCGGGTCGGGAGCTGGCGGCGCAGGACCGCGCGAACCTCGCCGGGGGCGCGGGCGTGGGTGCGGCGCCATCCACGCCACCCACGGCGCGTCAGCAGACGCCGTCCGTGGCGATCGGCGCGCTTCCGGTCACCCCGTCGCCTGCACGGCCGTCACCCCGCCAAGCGCCCCCACCCGCTTTCCCCGCGCCCTCGGCTGGCGCGCCCGCGGCTCCCACTGCCGCGCCGGCCGGCCCGGATCGGACGGCGCGCCACCTGACGCGCACGACCCCGGCGGACTCATCCCGCGCCGTGCCGCTCACCACGTTCCGCCGCATCAGCCTCGACCAGGCGGCGCGCCGGCTCTCCGGCGCGATCCGCCTTATTGACGGCCGGCCGTGGGACCACGTCGAGGTTGGACCGGGCCGCCTGGTGCCCGGCGCTGACCGGACGCTCGACGTGGTGCGGGTGTACTATTTCGACGACGGCGGGCGCCCGCTCATCCTCGACCAACAGCGGATCCCGGCCCCCGCACCCACGGACACGAGCGCCGACACGGCCCTGGCGGCCGTTGAGGGGCTCGGCCTCGCGCCCGGCGACACGCTGGTCACGACGACCCCAAACGGCGGCGTGCGCATTCGGTGGCTGGACCGGAAGTACTTCTGGCTGAGCCTGTCGGGGACGATGTCGGCGGATAGTCTCAGGATGCTCGTCAATCGAGTCAGGTAGCAGGAGGCAGGTGGCAGCAGAGTTGCAGGGTTGCAGAGTTGCAGCGGTCGACAGGGGCCAGTGAGCAGGGGCGTCGCGGCGGCGTGGCACTATGCTCCTGCTCACTTGCTCCTGCGCCCCGCTGCAACCCTGCAACTCTGCAACTCTGCCTGAACGCTCTTCGCCTGCTAACTCTCCGGCACGGTGCCAGCGGCGATGCTCTTCTGCAGCTTCTCCAGCTCCGCCGATCGATCGACCGAATTCAGGTTCACCGTCACCGCGCCGGTTAGGCGGAACCCGCGCACGTAGAGCGCCGTGAGGTTGGGCGCCTGCACGTCGGTCGAGCCGCGGATGTCCACGCTGTCCGGGTTGTCAGTTTCGCCCAGCACGTTGATCGTGATGTCGAGCAGGTCCGAGAAGAACGCCGACTGGTGCGTGTACGGCTCCGCGGCGCCCGCCATGTTGCGTCCCGCCTGCTTCCCCTGCGCCTGGGCGTTGTCCCAGTGCTCGAGCCGCCTCGGCTGCTTGGTCACCGGGTCGGGGAACCGGGCGATGTCGCCCGCAGCCCACACGTTCTTGCCCGCCGTTTCCAGGCGCACGTTCACGATCACCCCGCCCCGGTCGATCGAGAAACCCGAGGTCGCCAGCCAGTCGGTATTTGGCTCCGCGCCCACCCCGACCACGGCGACGTTGGCGGCGATCTGCCCGCCGTCCTCGGTGACCACCGCGGCGAGCTTCCCGTCCTGCGCCCGGAACCGCGCGACCCGTGTGCCGGTCCGCACCGTGATGCCCTGGCTCTCCAGGATCCGCGCGAAGAAGGCCGAAAGCGAAGGGTCGGCGAAACGGGGGTAGACTGTAGGGCCCACCTCGAGAACCGTGACTTCGGAGCCCAGGTGCCGAGCCGTGGCCGCGACCTCCATGCCGATGAACGAGCCCCCGACGGCGATCGCCTTCGTACCGGGCTTGAGCGCGCTCCGAAGCGCGTAGCAGTCCTGCAAGGTGCGAAGATAGAACACACCTGGTGTGTCGACGCCCGGGGCGTTCAGCTTCCGGGCGCGGCATCCGGTCGCGAGGAGGAGCCGGTCGTAAGGGACGCGGTCGCCGGACTCGAGCGTCACCCCCTGCTTGGCGATGTGTACGGATTTGGCCGTCTGGCCGAGCCGCACGGTGACCCGATTCTTCGGGTACCACGCCGCCTCGTGGACCCGCACCGCCTCGACCCGGTCCTTGCCGGCGAGGAAGGTCTTGGACAGCGGAGGCCGGTGGTAGGGCAGCTCGCGCTCGGACGTGAGGACGGTGATCGGCCCGTCCTTGTCGAGCTCGCGGATGCCCTCGATGGCGCTGGCGGCGGCCAGACCGCCCCCCACAATCACGTACTGCGTTTCTGCCATGACCGGGAACCACTTGGGAAGAGGTGGCACTAAGCTACGATGGAGACGGCGGATAGCCAAGACACGCCATCGCTTGGAGGCGCTGGCACGGTGACACGAGTCACCCCTGCCGAAATGTGATCGCCGCCCTTCCCTGCCTCAGCACCCGACTGTAGAATGAACGACCCCCATGACCACCGAGCTCAAGTGCCCGCGCTGCAATGCGGCGGTCCCGGAAACGAGCCGTTTTTGCTCGAGTTGCGGGGCGGCGGTCACGGACCCGGGAACCAGCGGTCCCGGGGCTCGCCTGAGCGACTCCGGCGCCGTCCAGCTCAAGGTCCTGCTCCTGGAAGAGACCAAGGGGGAATACGAGGTCGAGGAAGAACTGGGTCGCGGCGGCATGGCGATCGTCTTCAGGGCGCGCGAGGTCCATCTCGCGCGTGACGTCGCCATCAAGGTCCTCCCCCCCGAGCTGACCTTCGGCAAGGGCGCCATCGAGCGGTTCAAGCGCGAGGCCAAAACCGCCGCCGCGCTCGACCACCCGAACATCATCCCGATCTACCGCATCACCCCGGGCGGCCGGCTCTTCTGGTACGCCATGAAATTCCTCGAGGGGCGCTCGCTCGCCGACATCCTCGAGGAGAAGGGGCTGCTGACGGTCGCGGAAACGCTCGGCATCCTGGAGCAGGTGGCCGAAGCGCTCGACTACGCGCACCAGCGCAGCGTGATCCACCGCGACGTGAAGCCCGGCAACGTCATGCTGGACGCGCGCGGGCGCGTGATCGTCACCGACTTCGGGATCGCGAAGGAGCTGCAGAGCGGCGCGCTAACCGGCTCGGGCGCGATCCTGGGGACGCCGTACTACATGTCGCCGGAGCAGTGCCGCGGCGGCCAGCTCACTGGCGCCGCTGACCAGTACTCGCTGGGTGTGATGGCGTACCAGATGCTGAGCGGCCACCTGCCGTTCGAGGCCGATTCGGCCATCGATCTCCTCCACAAGCACTGCATAGAGCCTCCGCCACCGCTCGACGCGCTCCTGCCCGCGCTGCCCAAGCACGTGATCAGCGCGGTGAACCGGGCGATGGCGAAGGGCGCCGAGGAGCGCTACCCGACGGTGACGGCCTTCATCAATGCCATGAAGGGCGCGCCGGCCGGCGACGAGATCACGCTGATCCTGCACCGGCGCGCGTCGGTGAAGCAGCGGCTGAACTCGCTGGTGACGGGCGGCGGGGCGGCGCCGAAGCTCAAGTCCCTCGGCCAGATCGCGGTCGGGGTCGTGGCGGTGGGTGCCCTGGTCGCCGGGAGCGTGTGGCTCGCCACCCGGACCCAGAGGAGCACGCCGCCCGTCGCATCGCAGCCGCTCGCAGCCGCGCCCGGGGCCGAGAGCACGGCGGTCGCCGGGGCGCCACGGCCGGCGACCGGCAGCCTCGTGATCGAGAGCCTGCCGACGGGTGGGAAGGTCGCGCTCGACAACCGCGATACGACGGGGACGTCCTTCGCGCTCACGCCGGGGCGGCACGTCGTGCGGATGACGGCCAGCGGCTTCGAGCCCGCGACCGAGTCGGTGACGGTGGCGGCGGGAGACACCAGCGTGGTGCGGTTCTCGGCCCGTCGTGTGCCGACGCCGCCCCCCGCGACCGCAACGACCTCCGCCGCAGCCGCCGCCGCGCGCCGGGACTCGATCAACCTGGCGACCCGGCGCCGGGCTGACTCGGTCGCGGCGGCGCGACGCACCCGCGACTCGCTGGCCGCCATCACCGCGCGCCGCCCGGCGCGGGACACTACCACGCGGACCACGACCGCGACGCGCGACACGACGCCCGCGCGTCCGGCGGCAGGGGCGCGCCGGGGCTACGTCCTCGTGAGAGTGTCGGGCGGCTGGGCGAACATCAGCGTCGACGGCGTGCAGCGTTGGCAGGGTCCGACGTGGGCCGACTCTCTGAGCGCCGGCCCGCATACGATCTCCGTGACGCGTGACGGCTTCACAGCCGAACCCGCCTCGCGCAGAGTCACCGTTCGGGCGGGCCGTGCGGCTGACGTCCGCTTCACCATCCGCCAGCGGAGCACCCCGTGAGGCTGAGGCGCGCGCGTGCGCTGCCCGCAGTCCTAACACTCTTTCTTCTTCTGATCATTGGCCAGGCGGGGAGTTTGCGCGCGCAGGGCGCGCGCGACTCGTTGGTCTCCGGCCATCGCGCGTACGACCGCGCCGACTTCGCCGGCGCCGCGCGCCTGATCGCCATCGGACTCGATCCGGCGGCCGGTCCGCGTGACAGCCTCTGGATCGCCGCGGTCCACAAGCTGACCGATGCACTCCTCGTGCTGCAGCACGATTCCCTGGCCGACGTCTGGCTCCGTTGGGCGAACCGCGTCGCGCCGGACTTTGGTGTGGACTCGCTCACGTTTCCGCCGCGCGTCACGTCGGCCATCCTCGCCGCACGCGCGGCCATACGTGCCACGCCGGACGACAGCCTGGCCGAGACCTCGTACGAGTTTACCGGCGAGACCTCGCCGGGCCGCGGCGTGCTCAGGGTGCAGCGCGGCACGGTAAACTTTCTGGCCGTCATCGACAGCCTCGCCACGGCGCTGCCCGACGAGCGGATGACGCTCGCCGCCGGCATCCACACCATCCGGGTCTCTGCGGACGGGCACCGGCCCGTGCGCCTGGCCCGGGAAGTGCTCCCCGGCGTAACGACGGTGATCCGCGTACGGCTGCAGCGGCCGGGCGCGGCGCCCGCCGTCCCAGCCGCGACCGCCTCGACCCCCGCCGCCAACGTCGCCGGCCCGATGCTGAGCGCCGGCGGGGCCGCGACCTGCTCCGCCGGCTCGAGCGGCGCGACCTTCTGC
>JACORV010000105.1 GCA_016179225.1 Gemmatimonadota bacterium
CCGCGGTCAACACGCGGCCGGAGTCCTACACCATCGACTCCAAGCTGGAGGTGCGGTACGGCGAGAGCAACGGAGTGCAGGCGGCGCGGAGCGCGACCTTCCGGCTCCGCTACGACCGGACGCCGCGCGCCCTGGTCGCGCCCTTCCTCGGCCTGGACGTGGACCACGACCGGATCCGCAAGATCGACGGGCGCGTCGCGGGCGGCGCCGGCGTCAACATCAACTTCGACTACTCCGACACCCAGCGCACCACGCTGGCCCTCGGGCTCGTCGAGGAGTACGAACAGCGGTCGACGGAAACGACGGCCCTGACCGATACCCGGTTCCATTCGCGTTTCGCGCTCCTTCGAACGATTCGACCCGGGGTCGTCTTCGAGCTGAACGGCAAGTACCAGCCGTCCACGGCGGAGTTCAGCGATTACCTCGCGAAGGCGGACGTCTCGCTGCGGATCGCCCTCACCACCAAGCTCGGCTTCCGCACCAGCTACGCGTGGAGCCGCGACGCGACGCCGGCGCCCGGCGTGCTCAGCAAGGACGACCGCACCCTCACGACGGCCCTGCTCATCCAGTGGTAGGCCGCCGGGCCGGGGGCGACTCGCTCATCCCCGGCCGACGCTGAAGCCGGCCTCGCGGTCGGCCTTGGAGTAGACGCGGAAGGCGCTGATCGTGTTGGTGCGGACGATGCCCGGGACCTTCACCAGCTGCTCCGTCACCACCTGCGCGATCTGCTCGTACTCCTTCACCTTGAGGATCGCGATCAGGTCGTAGTCGCCGGAAACCGAGTACACCTCCGCGATGCCGGGAATCTCGGCCACCGCTTCGGCGGTCTCGGGGATGAGGTCGCGCGAGCAGCGGATCTGGACGATGGCGGTGATCATGCCGGCGGCTCGTCCGCGGGGAATGGCGGCACGTTGGTCAGCCAGAGCCCGGCGAGCTCGTTCTGGTCGTCCACTTCCACCAGCAGCCCGTCCGCGACACGCACGACGTCGATCCGCCGCACCGGGCCCACCCGAACATGGAAGACGGACTCCGCCGCATTGGTCTCGATGGTGAGCGCGGTGTCCACCTCGACCGCGGCCACCGACGGCTGCGAGCGACGGGTCGGGAGCACGACTTCCCCTTCCTTCACGTCGGCCGGCGGCTGGAGCGACTGCACCGTACGGACGTCCGGCCAGACGACCACCTCGACCCCGCAGATCGCGCCCCCGGCGACGTCGAGGAGGATGAACGAGCCGTCGCTCCCCTCCAGCTCCACCGAGCCCGTGAGACCGGCGCCTCCCTTCTCGACGCCCTTCACGGCGCCGGTGAGGATGTCGGTTTCCGGGTCCCAGCGGTAGCTGATGCGCGGCACCAGGCCCTTGCGCTCGACCACGCGCGCTCCCAGCGGCATCCGGCCTCCCTCTATCGTAGCACGGCGTGCGGCGGCTAATATAGGCCGCGCCCACAACCTCAGCCAGAGAAGCAAACCCCGTGCATCGACGCGACTTTCTCGCCGCTTCGGCGGCCACCTTCGTGACCACCCGTCTCGACCTTCTCCCTCGCGCATCCCGGCACACGCAGGGCAGGCCGGCCCGCCTCGGCCCGGAAATCTTCCGCGCCCGCCGGCAGCGCGCGCAGGAGGAGATGGCGCGAAGGGATCTGGACCTGCTCCTCGCGACCCCGAGCGTGAACTTTCAGTACCTGGTCGGCTACAACCCCGGCCGGAGCGAGAGGCTGATCGCGCTCCTCCTGCCGCGCACCGGCGACGCGGTCGTCGTCGCGCCGTCCTTCGAGGTGGAACGGGTGCGCCGCGGCGGCACGATCCAGGACGTGCGCGGGTGGGAAGAGCAGGAAGACCCGTTCGCCCTCGTGGCGCGCACCGTGTCCGCCTGGCGCGGTCCACGCGTGGGGGTCGAGCCGAGCACCGAGTACCAGACGGTGCTCCGCCTGGCCGACGCCCTGGTCGGGCGGCGACTCGAGAACGGCGGTCCGGTCTTCGAGCGCCTGCGCATCATCAAGCAGCCGGAAGAGCTGACGCTCATCCGCGCCGCGATACGTATCACCGAGGACGCCATCGCGGCTACCTTTGCGGCGCTCACCGCCGGCGTCACCGACCGCGAGGTCGCGACGATGATCTCGCGCGAGATGAGCCAGCGCGGCGCGAGCGGCGGCGGCCTGGTGCAGTTCGGACCGACCTCGGCACTGCCGCACGGCGGCACCGAGAATCGGAGCCTGGCGCCCAACATGCCGGTCCTGATCGACGTCGGCTGCCGGGTGGAGGGTTACACGTCGGACATCACCCGGACGCAGTGGTTCGGCGACGCCCGGCCCGAGCGATTCGTCCAGGTCTACAACACCGTCTACGACGCGCAAACCGCCGCGATGACCCTGGGCCGGCCCGGCGTGCCGTGCCAGGAGATGGATCGCGCGGCGCGGCTCGTGATCCGCGAGGCCGGCTTCGGGGAGTACTTCACCCACCGCCTCGGCCACGGCATGGGGATGGACGGTCACGAGCCGCCCTATCTCGTGCAAGGCAATGCGCTCGCCCTCGAGCCAGGGATGGTCGTGACGGTCGAGCCCGGGATCTACCTGCCGAACGAGTGGGGCGTGCGCATCGAGGACGACTGCGTCGTTACCGCGGACGGGTTCGAGGTGATGAGCCGGCGGCCGGCGAAGCTGTAGGCCCTACTTCACCATCGTCTTCCTGAACAGGTCCTGCACGCTCCCCTCGCGCAGCGACTTGGCCACGTAGACGATCTGGCCCACGTGGTAGGCCCAGTGGTGGCTCATCCGCATCAGCACCGCGAACGCCGTCATGGTGGCCTCGATGTTCTTCGTGTTCTCCATCAGCCCCTTCTCGTCCAGCCCGCCGATGATCCGGTCCGTCTCGGCCGTCGTCTCGTCCAGCATCGTGAGGAGCTCGGCTTTGGGGATCGGCCCCTTCTCGGCGAACTCGGCGTCGCGGTCGCGCAGGTAGCCGCTGCCCCCCACGCCACGGCCCAGGAAGTGCTTGGTGGCGCCACAAAGATGGACGACGAGGTTGCCGACCGAGTTGCTGGTGGCGTTGGGACGCCACCAGACCTGCTCGTCGGAGAGAATGGCGAGACATTCCTTGATCTGAGCGGGCAGCTCGAGGACGAGACGGTTCCTGGCGACGGTGGTGACGGAATCCGAGAGAGCGCTCATGCAGGCTCCAGAAAGCAGGGGTCGGACAGAGTTGCGGAGTTGCAGAGTTGCAGCGGCTTGCAGGAGCCAGTGAACAGGTACTCCCGCGGCGCGCGGCACGACGCAACCTGCCTACTTGATACTGCCTACCGCTGCAACTCTGCAACCCTGCAACTCTACTGTGCCCTGCTCACTGCCAACTGCCTGACACGGAACGCCGCCCGGCGCCGTTGGGTTCCTATGCCGTGAGGTGGCTCAACGGGTTTTCGCTCGCCTGCTCCGCACGCAGGCGCGCGAATTCCCGCACCAGCCGGTCCATCCCTGCCTTCAGCATCTCGTCCGAAGCGGCGTAGCTCATCCGCACCCAGCGGTCGTCGCCGAAGGCGGCGCCCGGTACCAGCGCGAGCGCTTCGTCGGCGATCAGCCGGCGACAGAACTCGGTCGCCGTGGGGACGTGGCGGGTGAAGACGTCGTCGACGCGGAAGAAAAGGTAGAAGGCACCCAACGGCTCCACGAACTCCACGCCCGCGAGCTCGGTGCGGAAGCGCTGCACCAGGTAGTCCCGCCGCTTGCGGAACGCCGCCGTCATCGCCACCACCTCCGCCTGCACCGCGTCGTTGCCGAACGCCTCGGCCGCGGCCCACATCGCGATCGTGTTGGCGCCCGAGGTGGTGTGCGACTGCAGCGCGTTCATCGTCTGCGCCAGCTCGCGCGGGGCCAGCGCGAAGCCGATCCGCCAGCCGGTCATCGCAAACGCCTTGCTCGCGCCGTCCACCACGACCACCCGCTCCAGCAGCTCGTCCGGCAGATCGAGGAACGACGGCGCGGGACCTACCCCGTAGTGGATCTGCCGGTAGATCTCGTCCGAGATGATCCACAGGCCCTTGCGCTTCGCCCACTCCGCGATGGTCTTCAGCTCCGCCAGGGTGTAAACGGCGCCGGTCGGGTTGGTCGGCGAGTTGATGATGAGGCCCTTCACCGACTCGTCGTACGCGCGGTCCAGCTCATTCACCGAGACCTTCAGGCTCCACTCCGGATCGCCCTGCACCAGGGCCGGCAGGGCGCGCGCCAGGTGCACGATCTGCGGGTAGCTGGTCCACGCGGGCGCCGGGATCAGCACCTTCTCGCGCTGGCCGAAGAGGCAGAGGCAGGCGTTGAAGAGCGCCTGCTTCGAGCCATTGGAGACGACGATGTTGTCGGCGTTCACCGCGCGGCCGCTCGACAGGAGGGCGAGGCGCCGCGCGATGGCCGCGCGCAGCTCGAGGATACCCTCCGTGGGGGCGTACTTGGTCTTGCCCGCGGCGATGGCCCTCGCGCCCGCGTCCGCGACGAGCTTCGGCGTGGCGAAGTCCGGCTCCCCCGCGCCCAGGTCCACCACGTTGACGCCTTCGGCGGTGAGGCGCGCGGCCTCACGCGAGACGGCGATGGTGGCGCTCGGCGCGAGCGCGGCGACGTTGCGGGAGAAGAGGGCGTTGCTCATGGAATGATCCGGTGCTCGCGGAGAACGGTGACCACGGAATCTATCGGAAGCGCCGGCACCGTGCCTCGGGGGCCCCGCACCGGCACTGCGCGGAAGAGAGAGTTCACGATCGCCTCCTCAGTCGCCTCGACTACGGCCTCGAAGAGCGGCGACAAGGCGTCGTTCGCCACGACTTCGGCCTGGCGAGTGCGCTGGCCCGCGCCCAGCGGGCCGAGGCGCGCGGACGCCGCCGTCGAGAAGGCGATCGCGAAGTCGCCGCTGCCGTTGGTCATCGGCGAGCCGGTGCGCCCCACGCCGAGGAAGGCGCGCTGGGCCAGGCGCTCCAGCTGCCGGCCGTCGAGCGGCGCGTCCGTCGCGACGACGATCATGATCGAGCCGTCGGCGCCCGGCGCGCCCGCGCTCGGGCCGGCACCGGAGCCCCCGGCGCCGATCTCGTCCCGCAGGTAGTACCGCCCGAGCCGCCGTCCCACCGGCGCGCCGCCGATCGTCAGCACGCCGCCGAAGTTGGTCTGCACCAGCACGCCGACCGTCCATCCGCCGAGCGTCGCTGGGAGGCGCCGGGAGGCGGTCCCGATCCCGCCCTTCCAGCCGAAGGCGACCGTGCCCCGTCCGGCGCCAACGCTCCCCTCTTCAACCGGCCCCTCGCGCGCCGCTCGCAGCGCCTCGAGCACGTGGGCCTCGGTGACCGGGCGTCGCCGGATCGCGTTCAGCCAGCCGTCGTTCGTCTCGCCCACGACGACGTTCACCGATCGGACGTCCTCGTTGCCGGGAAGACCGAGCACCCACGTGAGCACGGCGTCGGCCGCGCGCGGGACGCACAGCGTGCAGGTGAGCACGATCGGTGATTCGAGCTCGCCCAGCTCACGCACCTGGGCGAGGCCCGTGAGCTTGCCGAAGCCGTTCCCGACGCTGACGGCCGCCGGCACCTTTTCGCGGAAGACATCGCCACCATGCGGGAGGATCGCGGTGATGCCGGTGTTGATGGAATCGCCCGAGGTGACCGTCACCTGGCCCACCCGTACGCCCGCGACATCGGTGATCGCGTCGAGCGGGCCGGCGGGCAGCACGCCGATGACGAGGCCGATGTCCCGGGCGCGGGGGCGCGGGCCCTGCGCCAGAGCGGCCGGCGCGAGGAAGGAGAGCGCGAGGACGACGCTGCACCGCACGCCACAAAATGGGCCGGCTGCGCCAGGAGTCAACGGATTGCGCTAGATTATCGCTCCCGATGGCCGCCAAGCTCATGCGCCTCGGCGCCGCCTTCACCCTCCTCGTCCTCGGCGGCCTGCTGCTGGCCCGCGGGACCGCGGAGCGCGGCCGGGCACGCCCGCCCGAGCCCACGGCCGCGCCCTTCCTAGCCCTGCCGCCGGACTCCGAGTTCACCGGCCCGGTCGAGGAAGAGCACCGCGTCGGCGAGTACCTGCTCCGGGTGTATGCCGACACGGCGGCAAAGGAGCGGATCGTGGACATCAAGCGGGCGGGCCGCCGCGTTTACGCCGCGCGCGCCGTCACGATCCAGCTCAATCAGATCGGGCGCGACATCACCGGCGACGGCATGCCGGACCTCGTCATCGAGGAGTTCACCGGCGGGATGCACTGCTGCACCCAGGTGGTCGTGCTCGGCCTCGGCGACCCGCTGCGCGTCCACGGCACCATTGACGGCGCGGACGGCGACGTCACCTTCGAGGACCTCGACCGCGACGGCATCCCGGAGGTGCGGCTCCAGGATTGGCGCTTCGCCTACTGGCGTGACTACGCGTTCGCGGAGACCCAGGCCCCCGAGGTGATCCTGCGCTTCCGGGACGGCGCCTACCGGCCGGCGTGCGACCTCATGCGCGACGACCCGCCCGACGCAGCCGCCCTCGCGGCGAAGACGCGCGAGCTGCGCGGTGACTGGGAGAGCGGCGACCCGCCCGCGGACCTCTACGGCTACGCGGTGGATCTCGTGTACGCCGGTCACGCCGACCTGGCCTGGCGGTTCCTGGACA
>JACORV010000107.1 GCA_016179225.1 Gemmatimonadota bacterium
ACGCTCGACTCGCTCCGGGCTGGGGAGGCCGCGGCGCGTGCCGCCGCCGACACGTCGCGCCGTCAGCAGCAGCCCGTGCCGGGGCCGCCGATCGCCGCTCCAGGCGCCCCCGGCGCGCCCGCCGCACCCGCCCAAGGCACGTCCCGGGACTCGACGACGGCGATGCGGATGCTCGCCCGACGCCCTGCGCCGACCGACACGCGCCTCGTCCGGCTCGCCGAGCCGCTAACGCCGGAGTCACGCTATACCATTGTCGTGGAGGGCGCGCGCAGCCTCTCGGGCATCGCCGCGACGGCGAGCGCGCAGCTCAGCGTGCCGCGGCCGAGACGCGAGGCGACTGCCGGCCGAGGCGCGCCCGAGGACACGACGCGCGCCGCCGCCGACTCCACCCGGGCCATCCGCGACACGACTCGAGTGCGCCCATGACCGATCGCCGGCGAGCCTTGCCCTCCGTGGACCGGCTGCTCCGCACGGCCGCCGTGGCCGCCCTTGGCGCGGACCAGCCGCGAACCGTGTTGGTCGGGGCGATCCGCCGCGCGGTGGACGAGGCGCGTGAGCAGCCGCAGACCGCGCCGCTCGATGATGCCGGCTGGGCGGCCGCGGTCGCGCGCGCGCTCGCCGACGCCACGACGCCGACCCTCCGTCCCTGCATCAACGCGACCGGCGTCGTGATCCACACCAACCTTGGCCGGGCACCGCTGGCCGAGGCAGCCATCGAGGCGATCGCAGGCGCGGCCAGAGGGTACGGCACGCTCGAGTACGACGTGGAGCGCGGGCAGCGCGGCAGCCGGCACGTTCACTGCGCCGATCTCCTCACGGAGCTGACCGGCGCCGAGGACGCGATGGTGGTCAACAACGCGGCTTCCGCGCTCCTCCTCGCGCTCGCCACCGCCGCCGAAGGCGGCAACGTCGTCGTCTCGCGCGGCGAGTTGATCGAGATCGGCGGCGGGTTCCGCATCCCCGAGATCATGGAGAAGAGCGGCGCCCGGCTGGTCGAGGTCGGAACGACGAATCGGACGCGCCTGAGCGATTACGAGCGCGCGCTCGGGGAGGGCGCGCTCGGTCGGCGAGGTCTTCCGCGCTCCGGCGGTCGGACCGCACGCAGGGCGCCCGCCGTCGCGCGGAAGACCTCGCCTCCCGAGCGCACCGCCATTCTGAAAGTGCATCGCTCGAATTTCGCGATGATCGGCTTCACCGAAGAGGCGTCGCTCGAGGATCTGGTTGTTCTGGCGCGCAAACGGAAGAAGCCCGTGCTCTACGACCTGGGAGGCGGGCTCATGGTCGACCTCTCGGACGTCGGGCTCACGGGCGAGCCCACGCTCAGGGAGGCGGTGCGGACCGGCGCCACCGCGGTCGTCGCCTCGGGAGACAAGCTGCTGGGCGGGCCGCAGGCCGGCCTGCTCATCGGGGGGGCGTCGTTCGTCAAGCGGTGCCGCGCGCACCCACTGGCACGCGCGGTCCGCGCGGACAAGCTCACGCTGGCCGGTCTCGCGGCGACGCTGGCGATCTACCGCGACCCGGCTCGTGCGCGCCGCGAGATCCCGGTGCTCCGGATGCTGACGGCCGACCGTGCCGAGCTCGGCGAGCGAGCACGGGCCCTGGCCGCGCAGCTACCGGCGAGTGCCGGCGCCGAGGTCGTCGAGACGCAGGCGGCGGTCGGCGGCGGTGCCTTTCCCGGCACCGAATTGGCGAGCGCGGGCGTCGCCATTCCCTCGCCCGAGCCCGGAGCGCTGGCGGAGCGCCTGCGCCGGCGCGCCAGCCCGGTCGTCGGGATCGTGGGCCGCAGGCGGGTGACGCTCGACGTCAGGACCGTGCGACCCGGCGAGGAAGCGGAGATCGTGCGCGCCCTAGCCCAAGCGCTCGGCTGAAGGATGCGCCCCGCCATCTTTCTCGACCGCGACGGGACGATCATCCGCGACCCTGGGTACCTCAGCGACCCGTCCGGCGTCTCGCTGCTCCCCAAAGCCGCCGAGGGACTGGGGAACATGGCGCGCGCGGGGTGGCCGCTCGTCATCGTCAGCAACCAGTCGGGAATCGCGCGCGGGCTGTACGGCCCTGAGGCGTTCGCGGCGGTCAACCGCCGTCTCGAGGAGCTGCTCGCACCCGAGGGAGTGCGCTTCCTCGGCGCGTACTATTGCCCCCACCTGCCCGAGATCAGCGGGCCGTGCCGTTGCCGGAAACCGGGCACCGAACTGTTCGTGCGTGCGGCCCGGGAGAACGTCCTCGACCTCACCCGCTCCTGGTTCGTCGGCGACCGCCTTCGGGACGTGGTGCCGGGGCCGAAGCTGGGCGGCCGCGGCCTCCTCGTCCGTCAGCTCGAGGGCCGGCAAGCGGAGGCGGAAGACCCTGGGGCGCTTGGCGTTGCCCGGGTGACCGACCTGCTCGCCGCCGCCTCCCTGATCGGCGCCCCGGGAGGGTGATCTGGATCACCGCCGCGAGAGGGGTTTCGGCGCTTGCTGCCCCACGCGGCGACGCATATACTGAGCATACTGCCGGTCCCGCCGTTTCTCTCCAACGCCTGCGGAGGATCGCTTCCCATGTCCCGTCCTTCCCTCATGGCCGCCGCGCGCCCGCTGGCACTAGTCCTCGGGCTCGTGGCCGTGGCCGCGCGGCCCGCGAGTGCTCAGCAAATCGCCGTGGGTCAGATGATGAGTGGCACCCTCACGATGGCCGATCCCGTGTTCACGGACGGGACGCACTACAAGCAGTTCTTCTTCTACGGTCAGGCCGGGCAGACCGTCCAGATCGACGTGATGTCGAGCGACTTCGACGCCTTCTGCCTGCTCCTCGACCAGAACAACAACGAGCTGGCCCGTGACGACGACAGCGGCGAAGGGCTGAACGCCCGCATCACCCGCACCCTGTCCTACCCCGGGATGTACAGGATCGTCGTCAACTCGTATCGCTCGGGGGCGTACGGAAACTTCACCGTGTCGCTCGCGGGCTCAGGCGGTATGCCTGTAGCGGTGGCGCCGGTGCCGACCAACCCGACGGGCGTCATCGGCACGATCAGCGCGAACCAGCAGGTGACGGGCAACCTCACCGTGATGGACGCGCGCTGGGACGGCAAGCCGTTCCAGGCGTACAGCTTTTCGTGCATGGCCGGCCAGGCGTTCCAGATGGACATCCTGTCGAGCTGGGACAACTATGCGATGGTCTTCGACCCGATGGGGAACGTCGTGGCGCGGGACGACGACACCGGCGAGGGCCTGAACGCGCGCGTTAACTATGCGTGCCCGATGGCGGGTGTCTACCGGCTGGCGGTGACCACCTACACCTCCAGCACGCAGCCCGGGCAGTACACCATGATGTTGCAGTCCGCGATGCCGGCGATGGTGATGGCGCCGCAGCCCGCGCCGATCCCGCAGCCGATCCCGCAGCCCGGTGTTACGTTGCCCGCGGCAGTGCCCCAGGCTTACCCGATCACTGGCGCCATCCCGGCGCCCGGCCAAGTGGGCACCGCCCAGGTCGGGGCAACCGTGCAGGGACGCCTGGAGACGGGCGACCAGCAGATGAACGACGGCACGTGGGCGGACGTCTGGCAGTTCCAAGGCTTCGCTGGCCAGGCCGTCACGCTCGAGCTGCGCTCCGAGGAGTTCGACACGTACCTGCAGCTGCTGGACGCGGCCGGCAACCGGCTCGCGGAGGATGACGACTCGCTGGGCGACCTCGACTCGCGCATCGTCTGGACGCTGCCCGCCACGGGCACGTATCAGCTCGTGGTCAACAACTTTGGTGACACCCGGCGCGCGGGGATCTACACGCTGACCCTGAGATAGCAGATAACAGGCGCCAACGCGCCAAGGCGCCAGGGAAAGGCCGTCTTTCCTTGGCGCCTTGGCGTGCCGGCGCCTTGGCGCCTATCATTCGGCCCGTGCCACGTGTGCGCATCGCCGTGCTCGTGTCCGGGCACGGCTCCAATCTCCAGGCGCTGCTCGAGGCGCTCAAGGATGACGCCGGAGCGGAAGTGGCGCTCGTCATCTCGAACCGCCCGGACGCGGGCGCGCTCGAGCGCGCCCGGCAGGCCGGGGTTACGACCGCGCTCACCCGGGAAGACGGGCAGGACGCCAGCGGCTTGCTGCAGCTGCTTCGCGCGCACGCGGCCGATCTCGTGGTCCTGGCCGGCTACCTGAAGCGCGTTCCCGACGCCGTCGTGGCCGGGTACCGCAACCGGATCCTCAACGTGCACCCCGCGCTGCTGCCCGCGTTCGGGGGCCACGGGATGTATGGCCGCCGGGTGCACCTGGCGGTGCTCGCCAGCGGCATGCGGATCACCGGCGCCACGGTGCACCTGGTGGACGAGCAATACGACCACGGCCGCATCCTCGCGCAGTGGCCGATCCCGGTGATGGTGGACGACACGCCGGAGACGCTCGCGGCGAGGGTGCTCGCGGTCGAGCACCGGCTGCTGCCGGCGGTGGTGCGCGCCTGCGCCAAGCTGATGAACGCGCCGCAGCTAGCCGCCACCGGCGACCTGCCGAGTCTCCCGATCCTCTCGCTCGTTTCCGAGGGCTTCGTGCCCACCGACGCGCTACCACCCAGCCTCGATCATGCGCTCACCACCGCCTAGCTCCCTGGTCTTCGCCGTGATGGCCGCGCTCGCGGGCACCGCCGCCGCGCAAACGCCCGATTCGCTCGTCCTCCGCCTGGCGGCGATGAGCGCCGTGACCGGCCTCGAGGACGCGATGGCCGAGAGCCTGCTCGCCGCGCTTCCCGGCTCGACCATCGACCGCGCGGGCAACGTCGTGTGGACGCGTGGAAGCAGCGACCCGGTGCGGATCGCAATCTGCCCGATGGACGAAGTGGGGTACGTGGTCGGCGGGGTGACGGCGGACGGCTACCTCACCCTGCGCCGCGTCGGGGCCACGGCGGTCGGTGCGCTCTACGACCAGTTCCTCGAGGGCCAGCGGGTCACGGTTTTCGGCCGCCGCGGCGCGGTGGCTGGCGTGGTCGGCGTGCGTTCGACGCACCTCAGGCGGGGACGCCGCCCCGGCCCCGACGAGGCGTTCTCGCTCGACAGCGCCTACGTGGACGTCGGCGCCACGGCAGCGGCGGGGGTCGCGGGGCTCGGCATCGAGGTCCTGGCGCCCGTGACGCGCGCCAAGCGGCCGCACCGTTACGGCCCCGCCGGCCAGCTGATCGCGGCGCCCGCCGCCGCCGCGCGGGCGGCGTGCGCGGCGCTGGTGTCCGCGGCGCGGCGCGCGCCTGCTGGCGACGGCACGACCGTCGTCGCTTTCACCCGGCGTCGCCACTATGCGAATGACGGGGCGGCCTTCCTGCTGATCGACCGGGGCGGCGCAGCTCCCGCCGCGAACGTCGTGCTGCTCGGCGGCGCGGCGCCGGCCGGCGCGATCGGGAGCGGGCCCCAGCTGGCGACCGACAGCGTCGGCGTGGCGTCCGGGTTCCGCGCCGTGACGGCATGGACGCTGCCCACGCGCTACGCGCGAACGCCCGTCGAAACAGTGTCGCTTGCGGATGTTGCCCAGCTCGAGCAGCGGCTCGCCGCGTTTCTGGGAGGTGCGCGATGAAGGCGGCCAGGCGGTCAGGCGGTCAGGCGGTCAGCAAGTCGGCCAGGCGGCCAGGCGGTCAGGCGGTCAGCGGCCTGGTAACGGCGCTGTTCCTTCTGACCGCCTTACCGCCTGACCGCCTTACCGCCCAAGACCGCCTGGCCGCCCAAGACCGCCTCGCCGAGGCCCGCGACGTGCTGCGCCAGCTCGTCGAGTCCTACGGCGTCTCCGGCCACGAGGGCCCGGTGCGCGAAACGGTGATCCGTCTGCTGCCGGACTGGGCCAGCCCCACCATCGACTCGGCGGGCAACGTGCTCGTGCGGGTCGGTCTGGGCCAGCCGCTCGTCGTCTTCGTCGCGCACATGGACGAGATCGGCTTCGAGGTGACTGCGATCCGCGACGACGGGCAGCTCGAGCTGCGCACGCGCGGCGGCTTCTTCCTCTCGCTCTTCGAAGCCGAGCCGGCACTGGTGCACACGGCGCAGGGCGTCGTGCCCGCCGTGCTGGTGCCGCGCGACAGCGTGGGCACCAGCCCGCGGCGTACGCCGGCGGCACTACGCGTGGACCCGGGCACCGGGAGCCGCGCCGGCACCGAGGCGCTCGGTATCCGCGTGGGTGACGCGGTGACGATGCCGAAGCAATTCGTTCCGCTGGCGGGGACGCGCGCCACGGGCCGCTCCTTCGACGACCGCGTGGGCTGCGCGGCGCAGATCCTGGCGCTGCGGCGCCTCGACCCGAGGCGCCTGCGGCACGCCGTGCTCTTCATCTTCTCGACCCGCGAAGAAGTGGGCCTCGAGGGCGCGCGCTTCGCCGCGCAGCGCCTGGGCGGCGAGCCCGTCCGCGTCCATGCGCTGGACACCTTCGTGTCATCCGACGCGCCCCTCGAGATCAAGACCTTCGCGAACTCGCCCCTCGGCCGGGGAGCGGTGGCGCGGGCGGTGGACAACAGCTCCGTGACGCCGCCCGCGCTGGTGGACTCGCTCGCGGCGCTGGCGCGCGCCCGACGCATCCCGCTCCAGATCGGCACCACGAATGGTGGCAACGACGGCTCCACGTTCACGCGCTTCGGCGTCCCGGACGTGCCGATCGGCTGGCCGCTGCGCTACTCGCACTCCCCCGCCGAGGTGATGGACCTCGTGGACCTGGTCGCGCTGGCCGACCTGGCGCGCGCGATCGCGGAGGCCTGGTAATGCCGCGCGCGCTGATCTCCGTCTCCGACAAGCGGGGCGCGATCGAGTTCGCAGCGGGCCTCTCCTCGCTGGGCTGGGAGATCCTCTCCACCGGCGGCACGGCGCACGTCATCGCCAAGAACGGGGTCCCGGTCACCCCTGTCGAGAAGATCACCGGCTTCCCGGAGATGATGGACGGCCGGGTGAAGACGCTCCACCCCGCGGTGCACGGCGGCCTGCTGGCGCGGCGCAAGGTGAAGGGCGACATGGAGGCCCTTTCCCAGCACGGGTTCGGCCCGATCGATCTCGTCGCGGTCAACCTCTACCCGTTCCGCGAGACGATCGCGCGCCCCAACACCTCGTTCGACGACGCGATCGAGCAGATCGACGTCGGTGGGCCGTCGATGCTGCGCTCGGCGGCCAAGAACCACGAGTCCGTCACGGTGGTGGTGGACCCCACCGATTACCGCCGGGTGTTGGCCGCGCTCCGGAGCGGCGGGCCCGACGCGGCGATGCGACGGGAGCTTGCGGCGAAGGCGTTCACGCATAGCGCCGCCTACGACGGCGCCATCGCGGCGTACCTGGCGGGCGCCGGCGAGCTTCCGCCGACCATTGTGCTCGTGCTCGAGCACCGGCAGGCGCTGCGCTACGGCGAGAACCCGCACCAGCGGGCCGCCTTCTACGCCACGGGCGAGCCCGGAGGGCTGGCCTCCTTCACGCAGCTCTCCGGCAAGGAGCTGTCGTTCAACAATCTCCTCGACGTAGACGCCGCGCTGACCGCGGTGAACGCCTTTTCGGGCGAGGTTGCCTGCGCGATCATCAAGCACACCACACCGTGCGGCATCGCGATCGGCCGCAACGCCGCGGAGGCGTACCTGCGCGCCGCCGCGACCGATCCGGTCTCCGCCTTCGGCTCGGTGGTGGGCTTCAACACCCTCGTGACGGCCGAGGCGGCGGAGGCAATGGCCGGTCTCTTCGTCGAGGTCGTCGTCGCGCCGCGCTTCCAGCCCGAGGCCGCGACGCTCCTCGGCAAGAAGAAGAACCTACGTCTCGTCGAGGTGCCGAGCTCGGACGAGGCGGCCCTGGACTTCAAGCGGGTGCGGAGCGGATTCCTGGTGCAGGAGCGCCTGCGAATCGACCTCGACGAGAGCGGCTGGAAGGTGCCGACCAAGCGCTCTCCGACGGACGAGGAGCTGGTGGACCTGCGCTTCGCCTGGGCGGCGGTGCTGAGCGTCAAGTCGAACGCGATCGTCCTGGCGAAGGGACGCCGAGCGATCGGCATCGGCGCGGGACAGATGAGCCGCGTGGACAGCTCGATGCTGGCCGTGCACAAGGCAAGGGCGGCGGGTCACGACACCAAGGACAGCCTGCTCGCATCGGACGCGTTCTTCCCGTTCCGCGACGGCGTGGATGCCGCGGCGGCCGCGGGGGTGTGTGCCATCATCCAGCCAGGCGGATCGGTTCGCGACGCCGAGGTGGTGGCGGCCGCCGACGAGCACGGCATCGCGATGATCATGACAGGGGTGCGGCAGTTCAGGCACTGAGGCGCAATGGTGATAGTGATCGGACAGGGTGATGGGTGATGGGGTGAGACGAGGGGCGGCGATCGCCGCCCTTGGCCTGTTGCTCCTCGGGTGCGGAGGAGAGCTGCCCGAGAACACGGCCTCGTTCACGGTGGGTAGGACGGTCGTGAGGACCGACTCCACGCTCGACATCGTGGGGCTCGTCTTCCAGCTCGCGGACACCGCGCAAGTGCCCCCGCGGGGGCCGTTCCGGCACCGACTCCAGGCACTTACCACCGAGCTCGGCGACTCGGCGTTCGTGCTCGCGCGGGCGCTCGGCCCGATGCCCGTCGGCATGGTGCTCGAGACCTACGCGCACCCCGACCTTCCCGACTCGGTGTGCGGGCTCCTGGCAGGCGAGCGCCGCTGCTTCGCCGGCAACGCGCCGTTCAAGCGCTCGGTCCGCGCCTTCATCGAGGCGGCGCGCGCCTTCGCGCCGCGGGCCGCGCCCGTCATCCTCGAGGGATTGAATGCCGACGCTAGGCGGCAGGACCTCTCGGACGCGTACGTCGCGCTCACGCGCTCGAAGGCCCTCGACAGCGCGGTGATCGCCTATAGCGGCTACCAAGACCTCACGTTCGACGTCACCCTCGCGCGAACCTTCGCGACCGGGCTCAACAGCCCGGCCGTGGATCCCGCCGAGCCTCGCGGCCCCGACTGGCGGCTCCTGCTCGCCCCGGACCCCGTTTTCCCCTCGCGCTCGTACCGCTCGCCGAACTACGTGTGGCTGGCCCTCTCGCACCAGATGGCGCACGCCGCGGTCCGGCGGCTCCTCGCCGAGCGTCCGGAGATGCTCGAGGGCAGCGCCGCTCTCCGCGGTGCGGTGGAGGGCGAGATGGTGCGCTCCGGCTACGCCTCGCTCTTCTGGGACGAGGCGCTCGGCGAGCAGCTGGCGCGCGCGATCACCGTGCGGGTGCTCGCCGCGACGAGCCCGACGGTGACGTGGGCGGCGCGGAGCGAGGCGCTCAACGCCAACATGGCGTTGATCCCTTGGCTCGAGGACGCGCTGGCGCGCTACGAGCGCCAGCGGACGCGCTACCCCACCCTGTCGGCGTTCGCCGGCGAGCTGCGCGCCACGCTGGACTCGGTGCCGCTCGACACCTGCCGCGCCGCCCCGCTGCCGGGCGTCGCGCTGATTGGCGTGTCGAGGAACCGAGCCGTGGTCGGCTGGATGGCGGACGATTCCCCGTTCCGCCCGCAAGGCCTCCTCGTGGGCGACACGGTGACGTCCATCGACGGGGACAGCGTCTCGGCAGGCGCGCTGCTGCTGCCCACGCGCCAGCTCAACCTCAAGTGGGCACAGCACCTGCCTTTCGAGCTGGGGATCCTGGGGATCCGGCGGCGCGGGCAGGACTACACGATCTCGGCGCCGGTCGCCTGGAAGCCGCGCGCGGTCGTGCGCGTCGCCTCGCAGGCCCGCCGCGCCGTGGCGCCGGTGGGCGACCAGCTTCCCGTCTGCCGCTGGGTGACGCGGGCCATTCGATGACGGCTCCGCGCTGGGCGCGCCGCACCTCGGCGGTGCTGACGTACGTCTTGCTTCTGCTCCTCATCCTCGAGGCCGCCTCGCGCGTGGCGCTCTCGAACGACCGGGTGTTCTACCGGATCAAGGGGTGGGACGAGGCGTCATCCCGGCTGCAGTGGGTGCGGCGGCGCAACGCCGGCGAGCGTTTCGGCTACAAGTTCGACAAGTACCACCCGACCCGCGGCTGGACGCTGTGGCCCGGGCTCCGCGACGTGCCGGTCTTCGACGGCAGGATCCTGAACTCGAACTCGAGGGGGCTGCGCGGCCGGACCGAGTACACCTACGACCGCGACCCGTCGCGCCGCCGCATCCTGGTCTTCGGCGATTCGTACACCTTCGGCGACGACGTCTCCGACGAGGAGACCTACTCCCACTTCCTGGAGCAGTTGTTGCCGGATACCGACGTGCTCAACATGGGCGAGCACGGGTACGGCCAGGACCAGATGCTGCTGTATCTGAGGGAAGAAGGCATCAAGTACCACCCGGACGTGGTGATCCTCGGCTACGTGCGGTTCGACACGTACCGCAACATCTTCACGTTCAACAGCTACGCGAAGCCGAAGTTCGAGCTGGTAGGCGGCGCGCTGCATCTCACGCATGTTCCGGTGCCGGCGCCCCAAGCGCTCATGGCGCGGGAGCGATACCGGTCGAAGGCCTTGGATCTGGTGACGATGGTGCTGGAGCGGATCCGGTGGGCGACCGGGATCAACGAGCGGCGCATGGGTCCAGTCTCGCGCGCCGTCCTCGATGGCATCGCCGAGACCGCCCGGCAGGCCGGGGCGGTACCAGTGTTCGTCTACCTGCCGGCGTTGGGCGAGGTGGCGGACACGACGCCGGGCGCGACCGCGAACGAGCGGTTCCTGACGACCTGGTGCGCCGAGCGGGGCGCCCGGTGCCTCTTCCTGCGGCGGCGCTTCGCCGAAGCCGTGGCGCGGGGGGAGGCCATCGACACGGTCCAGCACTGGCGGGCGAACGGCCACCGGCTCGTGGCCGAGGGAATCCGGGACTACCTGGTGGCCGAAGGGCTCCTGCCACCGCGTTCCGTGCAGCGCCCGAAGGGAGGCACCGCGATCACTCCGGGACGGGCGCGTCCAGCAGCTCCCGCACCCGCTTCAACAACTCGGTGATCGTCCACGGCTTCGTCAGCAGCGGTAGATCGGGGTCCAGCGGCCCTACGCCCGCGATGTCGCGGTCGGCGTATCCGCTGGTGAAGAGCACGCGCACGCGACGCCCTTCCCGGCGCAGCTCCCGGTAGAGATCGGGGCCGCCAAGGCGCGGCATGATCACGTCGGTGATCACGAGGTCGATGGCCCCGTCTCGCGTGCGGAACACTTCCAGCGCGCGCTCCCCGTCGGAGGCCGTCACCACGGCGTAGCCGTGCTTCTCCAGCACGCGCTTGCCGATCAGGCGGAGAGAGTCCTCGTCCTCGACGAGGAGCACAGTCTCCTGGCCGCCAAGGACCGGAACCGGCGTGCTCACGTGGGTCTCGGCCGGACCGGCCTCCGTGAGGGGCAGATAGACGGTCACGGTCGTGCCCCGCCCCACCGCGCTCCTGACCTCGACGTACCCGCGATGCTGCTTCACGAGCCCGTACACGGTCGCCATGCCGAGGCCGGTGCCGCTGCCGACCGGCTTCGTGGTGTAGAACGGCTCGAAGACCCGCGCGCGCGTGGCCTCGTCCATCCCGATTCCGGTGTCGGTGACCATGAGCGCCGCGTATTCGCCCGGCTCGCCCCAGCCGAGGGCATCGCAGCTGCTCCGGTCGAGCGCGACGCGGGAGGCGCGGATCACGACCCGCCCGCTGCCGCGAATCGCGTCGCGCGCGTTGGTCACGAGGTTCATCAGGATCTGCTCCACGGCGCCGGCGTCGGCGCGCACCGGCAGCCGCGCCTCGGACAGCTCCATGCGAAACTCGATGTCCTCGCGCACCACGCGGCGCATCACACTCGCGAAGTCGCGGACCAGGTCGCACAGGTTGACCGCCAAGAACTCGAGGCGCTGCCGGCGGCTGAAGGCGAGCAGCTTGCGCGTGAGCTCCGCGCCGCGCTGGCCGGCGTGCTGGATGCTCCGGAGATCCGCGTGCAGAGGGGAGTCCGGCGGGACTTCGCTCGCCAACACCTCGACCGTGGCCAGGATGGAGGTGAGCAGGTTGTTGAAGTCGTGGGCCATGCCGCCCGCGAGCTGCCCGACCGCCTCCATTTTCTGGGACTGGCGAAGCTGATGCTCCAGCAGGCCCCGTTCGGTGACGTCGAGCAGCGTCCCGATGATTCCCGGAATTCCGTCGATGTCGGTGCGAGTGCCATGTACCTCGATCTCGAGCGGCGTCCCATCCTTGCGGCGCGCCCGGAAGTTGTACCGGGTGCTCTTGACCGTGCCGTCCTCGCGCCGGCGTAACATGTCCCGCACCATCGCGCGGTCCTCGTCCACGACGAGGTCCAGCACGGACGGGAGCGCGAGGATCTCCTCGACCGTGTACCCGAAGATGCGCGCGAAGGTTGGATTGACGTAGCGGAACCGGCCTTCGCGAATGATGTAGATCCCGGCCAGCGACTGCTCCACGAGCGTCCGGAATTTGTGCTCGGCGGCGTGGAGCGCCTCTGCCGCGCGCCGCCGCTCCGCCTCGTGCGCCCGCTCGCCGCGGCGGCGATACCAGGTCCAGACCAGCGCAAGCGCGAGGAACACCGTCAGGATCGCCAGGATGTCGTCGCGGGCGCGCCTGTTGTAGGCGCCGAGCGCCTCCCAGCGGTCGATGCGGCAGACCAGCCCCCAGCCCGCGCCCGCAATCCGGCGCGGTGTACCGACGACGGCGACCTCCCCCGTGTCGGTATACGTGTCGAAGGTGCGTACTCCTTCGACGGCGAGCCGCTCGAGGAGCGAGGCCTGCCTCCACGGCCGCCGGATGGTGAGGGGCGCCGCCGCGGGGAACCGCCTCGGCGACAGCAGCACCAGATCGCTGCGCTCGCGTGCCACGAGATAACAGTCGCCGGTCTCGGTGGCGGCCGGCTGGTGCCCGACGGCGGGATAGAGAAAATCGGCGGGATCGAGCAGCGCCAGCACGGCGCCGGTGGCCCGGGGGACGCCGCCCGAAGCGGCGGTCGCGGGCTCGAGCACCGGCGCCACGAAACCCACCACAAGCGTGCTGTCGGCGTCGCGGATCGGCCCGAGAATCCGGAAGCGGCCGTCGCGCGCGCTTCGGACGGCGGCGTCCAGGAGAACTCGGGCGGTCCCGTCCGAGATCACGGACTGGCCCACGATCTCGCCGCCCGCAGACACGACAACCAGCGCCGAATAGCCCGAGAGCTCCTGGACGGCGGACCAGAAGCGGCCGGTCCTGAGTGGGGCGGCGCCGGCGAGCGCGCTCCCGCGAAAGCCGCCTCGATCACGGACCGCAGAATCCACGCCGGCCGCGTATTCAGCCACGATGGCGCGGCAGCTGAGCGCCGCTGCGCGATCCACGCCTCAATGCCGAGCTTCTTGGCGTCGGCGAGGGCGCTCAGCCGAGCCTGGGAGCTGGCGAGCGCTTCGTGGCGCAGGTCACGTAGTCGCAGCCATCCCAGGCATGCAAGCAGCACCCCAAGCGTGGCGATGCCAGCCTGTGGAAGCCATGGCTTCGCCTTCGAGACCACCGTCCCGATGGCGTCTGGCACTCCCATCCCCCCTTTGCACCCACCTACCCCACGTCCGATAAGTAGGCAGGAGGCGTCAGCGTAGCGTCACGCCTGTTTTGGGGGTGCTTCCATCGCGAACGCTAAGCTGTTGGAGGACGGCAACCTGCGCGCAGACGATGTTCGCCAGGGACTGCCACTCTAGCCTTCCTCCTCGCTCCTGTTGTCGGCTCAATCCGAGGAGCGGAACGATTCTCTCTTGCGGGCGACCGGAGAGCCTTGAGGCGTGCCTGAGCAACCGAAAGTGGCTAATTTCTCGCTACGCCCTGCGCCCGCCATGGCCGGGTGGCGCGACCCGGGCGGCGGCGAATGAAGGGCTTGGAGGGCTAGACCTAACTGGTAAGGCAGCGGTCTTGAAAACCGCCGGGCGCAAGCCCTTGGGGGTTCGAATCCCTCGCCCTCCG
>JACORV010000112.1 GCA_016179225.1 Gemmatimonadota bacterium
CCACTCGCCGCCAAGCAGGAGGAACGGGACCCGCACGGCACCCAGAAAGTTGAACGGATCGACCTCCGGCATAAACCGGGCATCCCACAGGCCTCCCGTGAGCGAGATCCCCACCTTGAGGCGGGGCTCGACGGCGAGCACCAGAGGCGCCTCCCACGCGCCCCAGCTATGCCCAAAGTACGCCAGGCGGGCGGTATCAATGTCGGGGCGGGCCGCCAGGTAGTCAATGCTGCGCCGAAGCTCCTTGACCAACTGAATCGTCAGATCCCGCCACCGGCTTGAACTGAACGTAGGCACCCCACCCTGTATCTGAGGGTCCTGACGGTCGAACGTGCCGAGGTAGACCGGCAGGATGAGCGCTCTCTCGGCCTTGACGAAGAAATCGTGGAAGATGACGGACTTTTCTTCGATCCGGCGGTAGCTCCAGACCTCACTGCCCGGCCAGAGGATCACGGCCTGGTAGGGCGGCTGGCCGCGCCGGGGCAGATACAGGTAAGGCGGTAGCGATCGGCTAGGGCGTAACTCAGCCGCTCAAGTTCGCTGGACATGCTGAATCGGTGTAGGTCATGGGCGTACCTCAAGGCGAGCGCGGCCTATCCGATTCGACTGGGAGGAGTGGTCCTCCCGCTGCCGAAGCCGCGCGATCGAGTCGCTTATCCTGCACCAAACTCCCCACCCGTCAAGAGCTTACCCGAACCTACGGTTGCCCGGCCAGGTAGTCCTTCGCCTCGTCAACCGTTTGGAAGGCGGGAATCTTGCGTCCGGAGATCTTCGTCACCGTCGCATGAACGATCCGCATCAGGCCGGTGAGGCCGACCACCGCTCCAGCCCTGGCGTACGGCTTGTTGTGCGTCGCCAGATCCTTCAGAGCGCTCACGATGTCGCTGTTGAAGCGCGAGTCGGTGACATTGGTGAGGATGCGCAGCGAGCTGGGCTGCTGCTTCGCCACGAACGCCTTCGCCTCCGCGATGTGGCGGAGGCCTTCCGCGGGGTCGGGAACGCTCGCGAAATCGAGCAGCAGGATCTGTCGCCCCTGGTGCTCGATGAAGCGGACGCGCGGCTCGCTCATCGTCGGGCTAGTGCGTCGCGTCCACCACCCGCGCGCCCGCCGGGGGCCTGAACGTGAAGGTCGAGGCCGGGATGGGCTGGTTTACGCGCAGGCGACTGAAGGTGATGCGTCGCACCGCGCCCGAGGCCTCGGCAATCTCCACCTGGCGCACCAGGTTGTCCTGCCGGTCCACCCAGATCAGTACCCGCCGGTAGCCGGCGTTGCGGTCTCGCGGGGCGAGGGCGAGGGCGTCCGCCGCACGGCCTCCGACGCCTTCGGCGCGCTCGTACGCGACTGTGAAGCGGTCACGCGGACGGTCTAGGAACTCCGCCACGAGGTCGCCCGACTCGCCGGCGCGTCCGGTGAGCGCCGTGCGCACCACTTGGTTGGGGGCGGAGGAGGGGAGGAAGACCCAAAGGGTCTGCCCGTCGGCGACGATCAGGTCCCCCGACGGCTCGCGCCACCGCATGGCGAACCGGTCGGGCCGCTGCTGAAGGAACTCGCCGCGCGAGACGTCGTCCGAGCCGAGCATCGGGTCGTGGATCTTCTGGACGAAGTCGGCGCGCAGCGTGGTCACATTGCCGTAGGCGGCCACTGCACGGTCCAGGATGGCACCGGCGTCCTGGGCGGTCAGGCGTGAGGACGCGCAGACCATCATCATGAGGGTGGCGAGGCGACGGCGTCCCGCGCGCGACGGCGGGCGCCGTGCGTGCCGTCCGACCGCCGGAGCGCGCGGGATGCCGTCGCCGAAGCCGCTGGTCACGATACCTCCGCGGGCTCGGCCACTCGACGCCCGATCGCCTCGGCGATGATCCGGCACTGCTTCATCAGCTCCGCGAACTGCTCCGGCGTCAGGCTCTGCGCGCCGTCGGAGAGGGCGCGGTCCGGCGTAGGGTGCACCTCGACGATGAGCCCGTCGGCCCCGGCGGCCACTGCGGCGCGCGCCATCGGCGTCACCTTGTCGCGCAGCCCGGTGCCGTGGCTCGGATCCGCGATGATCGGCAGGTGCGAGAGCTTGTGCACCAGGGGCACCGCCGTCAGGTCGAAGAGGAACCGCGTCGCAGGATCGAAGCCGCGCACGCCGCGCTCGCACAGAATGACCTGCTGATTCCCCTCGGCGAGAATGTACTCGGCCGCGAGGAGCAGCTCGGTGATGGTCGCCGCGATGCCGCGCTTGAGGAGAACCGGCTTCCGCGCCCGGCCAGCGCGCTTCAAAAGCGCGTAGTTCTGCATGTTCCGCGCACCGATCTGGATGATGTCGCCCCAGCGCTCCACGAGGTCCACGCCCGGCGCGTCCAGGGCTTCGGTCACGATGAGGAGCCCGGTCTCCTCGCGCGCCTTCGCCAGCATCTCGAGTCCCTTCTTGCCGAGGCCCTGGAACGAGTACGGCGAGGTCCGCGGCTTGAAGGCGCCGCCGCGCAGGATCACCGCCCCCGCGTCGCGCACCGCCCGCGCGGCAGCGACGATCTGGCTTTCCCCCTCCACCGAGCAGGGACCCGCCATCACCACCACGTCGTCGCCGCCGATGGTGAGGCCGCCGGGGAGCTTGATCACCGTGCTCTCGGGTTTCCACTCTCGGGAGACCTGCTTGTATGGCTGCGTGACGTGAATGACCTCGAGCACGCCGGGCAGGGCCGCCAGGCGCGAGGAGTCCACCTTCCCGTCGTTGCCCACCAGACCGACGGCCGTGCGCTGCTTGCCCGGCATCGGCCGCGCCTGATAGCCGAGCTCCTCGATCGTCTCGACGACGCGCTTGATTTCGTCGGCCGTGGCACTGTGCTGCATGACTATCAGCATGTAGGCGTCCAGAGTTGCAGAGTTACAGGACTTCCCAGAGTTGCAGAGTTGCAGAGTTGCAGCGGTTGGAAGTTGGAAGGCGTCAGGCTGCCCACTGCAAGCTGCGAGCCGCTGCAACTCTGCAACTCTGCAACTCTACCTTCCAACTTCAAACCTGTCTCCGTCATTCGCCACCACGATCGGCCCCCGGTACACGGAGGCCGCCTCCGTCACGATATCCACCTGCTCGACCGGCGGATAGAAGTGCGTCAGCACCAGCCGTCTTGCCGCGGCCCGCTGCGCCAGCGCGCCCGCCTGGCGCGGCGTCAGGTGCATGTCGATCGCCATCGCCTCCGGCAGCGAGCACTCCGCGAGCAGGAGGGCGCACCCCGTCGCCCAGTCGCCCAGTTCTTCGCTCGGACCCGTGTCGCCGGTGTAAACCAGCAGCCCTTCCGGCGCGCGGACGCCGAGCGCGACGCTCTCCTGGGTGTGCGGCGTGCGGTGGACCTCCAGCGTCATGTCCGCGCCGAGCGGGAACGGCTCGCCCGGGTGCAGGTCCAGCATCACCAGTGGGTAGCCGGGATCCGTCACCCACTTCCCGATAGCGTCGGCGAGCCGTTTGAACAGCTGCACCGTGCCGACCGGTCCCAGCACCACCAGCGGCTCCTCGCGGTGCGTCGCCCACTTGAGGGCGAAGAGCAGGGCCGGCGCCTCGCCGAAGTGGTCCGGGTGGAAGTGCGTGAGCGCCAGATGCGAAACGTGCTCCCACGGGAGCCCGAACTCGGCCAGACGGTGCAGCGTCCCCGCGCCGCAGTCCATCAGCACGCGCACCTCGCCGCGCTCGACCCAGTTCGCGGGGCTCGAGCGCTTCGGGTGGGGGGCCACCGTCCCCGTGCCCACCGTGACGAGCGTGAGGCTCACGGGGGCCCTAAGAACACCAGGCGCCGCGTGTCCCGGAATCCCGGCGTCGTCAACCGGTAAAGGTACACTCCCGGGCGCACGAACGCTCCCGCCTCGTTCCGGCCGTCCCAGGCGAAGCGCGTGTCGCAGGTTCCGGTGGCGTCGCTGAGCGGGCGGCCGTATCGGCCCGCCGGGAGCACGGGTGGCACGTTGGCCGACGGCGCGAGGCGGCGCACGCGCCGGCCGCGCAGGTCGAAGATCTCGAGCTGCACCGGCCCCTGCCGGTCCACGTCGAACCAGATGCAGGCTGAGGCGAGGCCTACCGTGGGGTTGGGAAACGGGTTCGGGAAGCTCTGGAAGAGGAGCGTCGCGGCGGGCATCGACTCGTCGATGACGACGATCGTGCCGGGGCTGGTGACGACGAGGCTGTCGGCGGGGCCGAGGTGCGCGACAACGCGCCACCGGAACGGCAGGTTCCGCTCCAGCGGCGCGGCGGGCCGGAAGGTCGTATCGGTGATGCCGCGGGCCGCCGCCACGGCCTGCGAGGGGTCGCGCGAGGCGGGATAGACGAAGACGTCATACGTGAAGGGCCCCGGCGGCGCGGCGACGCCGGGCGAGGACCACGTGAAGGCCGGCATCGAGTCGCGGATCGTGTGGCCGCGCGGCGAGCTCAAGGTGCGCAGCGTGACCCACGCCGGCACGACGAACGGGCCGCGCACCGCGGTGGACTCGACGGCCCCGAGCGTGGACGTGGCCGCGACGCGCCAGAAGAGCCGCGTGCCGGGCCGGGGAGCGAAGGGCATGGTGAACAAGGAAGCGCTGACCGTCGTGTCGAGGATGGTGACGGCGAGCGTCGAGTCCGACCCGACCTTCAGGCGGAAGACGTTGGGACCGGCGGCGGAAGGAGGCGTGCCCGCGTCCCACGCGAAGGTCGGCGTCACGGTGGTGAGCGCCGAGTCGGTGGATCCGAGCTGCGCCAGTCCGGTCGGGAAGGCGTAGGCCACGAGCGCGTCGGGGACGCCGTAGCCGTGGACGTTGTCCGGCGCGAGACCGAAGCTCGCGGCGTCGAGGAGCCCGCGGCGCACCTCCATGGCGGGGCTGCCGAGGCGACTTCCCTGGACCAGCGCGGCGACGCCCGCCACCAGTGGGGCCGAGAAGGAGGTGCCGGAGGACGTCGTCAGTCCGCTGTCGCGCGCGGCCACGTACACCGCGAAGCCGGCCGCGATCAGGTCCGGCTTGAAGCGCCCGTCGGCGGTGGGCCCGCGCGAGGAGAACGACGTCACATTTCCGAGCGAATCGGTCGCACCGACCGCGAGCGCGGAATCCGCGTCCGCGGGCGTGCCGAGGGTGCGCGCCGCGGGGCCGCCGTTGCCAACCGAGACGATGACGAGCGTGCCGCGCCCGGCGGCGCTGTCCGCCGCTATCGTGGTGACGCCGATGTCCCCGTTCAAATCGGTGAACGTGTAGCTGAACCCGTTGTCGAAGCTGAGGTAGCCCAGGCTTGAGGAGATGAGGTCCACGCCGAGTGATTCGGCCCACTCGACGGCGGCCACCCAGTTGTCCTCCTCGACGCGGGTCTCGGTGGGGCCGAACTCGGTCTTGGCGAGGATGAACGCGGCCGACGGCGCGACGCCGATCAGCCTACCGGGCGCGTTGGCCGCGATGAGCGACCAGGTCGCGGTCCCGTGGTCCATCTCGCCCTGCGCCTCGCCCGGCTCGTCGCGCACCACGCTGTCGCCGTAAACGAAGTCGCGCTGGGCGACGATCTGCGCGCCCGCCATGAAGGGATGGAGGGTGTTGAAGCCGGCGTCCAGCATCGCGATGCGGACGCCGGCGCCCTGCAGGCCGAGCTGGTGGAGGATCGGGACGTTCAACTGGCGAAGGGCCCAGGCGCCGGGACCGTAGAGGGTGTCGGCGGCCAAGGCGGTCAGGCGGTCAGGCGGTCGGGCAGTCGGCGAGGGCGCGCCGCCTTCTGACCGCCCGACCCCCTCGGTCCGCGGGCGCACATACACGCCTACGGGCTGGATCCGCCGGACGTTCGGCAGGGCGGCAAGCTCCTGGATCGCCTTGCCGGAGAGAGTCGCCGAAACCGCGTTCACGAACCGGCTGGTGCGCCGCACGCGCCCGCCGGCCGAGCCGACGGCAGCCGCGAGGCGGTCGAGATCGGCGCCGGGGCCGGCGATCACCCACGCGAGCACCGTCGTATCGGGCCGGGTGAAGGCGCGCGCCAGGCGCGGAGAGACCGTACGGGGAAGCTGCGCCCGGGCGCCCGCCGCCACGATCGCCGCCAAGGCGGCGACGAGGACGGCGAGCCGCACGCTAGGCCGCCTGCGTCGCGGTCTCGCCGAGGCGGACCGAGACCACGCTCGACACTCCCGGCTCCTGCATGGTGACGCCGTACACGGCGTCGGCGACGGCCATGGTGCGCGGGTTGTGCGTGATCACGATGAACTGGGTGTTGGTCTTGAACTCGTCGAGGAGCCGCGTGAAGCGCCCGATGTTGGCG
>JACORV010000110.1 GCA_016179225.1 Gemmatimonadota bacterium
AGCACCTAACACCTAACACCTAACACCTGTTTTTCAGAACGCCACCCCGGCAAACCAGTTGACGTGGTTCGCTGCGATGACGCCTGGTTGGTAGGTCGTCTCGATCCGGCGAAACTCCAGACCTATCAGCAGGCCGCCGCCGGGGCGCCAGTGCAAGTGGCCCTCGTACGACACGTTCTTGAGGCGCCCCGTCGCCGGCAGGTCGGCGTCCTCCGGGTCGTCAAAGCCGTAGCCGCCCCCCAGCTCCCACGCGAAGGTCGGCCGCAGGTTGAGCTGTACCCAGCCGCCCTGCGCTCTGGCCGGAACGCCGCTCGCTCCCTGGTTCTGGCCCACGCCCCCGCCGCCCAGCCCCGCCAGCGCTTGCCCGTTGAAGAACGCCTCACCGAGCAACGAGAACTTCGGGCCGATGGCGAGCCTGACATCCGCGGTGTACGCCTCGCTCGTAAGGAGCGTGTCGGCGATGGTGGCGATCCAGCCGCGGTGGACGCCGAAGCCGATCTGGCTCTCGGTGTCCTCCGAGCCCCAGCCGAGGTACACGCGCCCCTCGGCCGTCGGCCGGCCGCTCTTTTCCGCGCTGTCGGGCTGGGTGTCGAAGGCGGGCTGTGGAGAGGGCTGCATCGGCGCGAGTGCGGCGCCCTGGACCCCGAAACGCACGCGGCTGCCCGCCTCGAACGTCAGCCGCACCTGGGGAATCCAGAGCCAGAGGTTCCCGCTGGTGACGAAGCCCGGCGTGCCGATGGCGGCGAAGGAGACCGGGGAAAGCTGCGCGACCAGCGGCGACTCCTGCCCCACGAGCAGGCCCACGTGCGGCCAGTCGACCCTGAAGGCGGCCGTGCGGACGCGCAGGAGCGGGCGGGTGCGACCGCCGCCGCTAGGTTGCTGGCCGCCGAAGAAGTCCATCTGGAGGTCGGCGGAGAGATCGCCACCGAGGGCGCGCACGCCGGAGACCGCGATGCCGAGGCGCGTCTGCCGGATCGCGCCGCCAACGTGGCTGTTCGGCAGGCCCGAGGTGTCCTGCGGGTTGACGACGAACTGCGGGACGTCCGCGTTGTTGACACGCGCGCCGTTGTAGAAGCCGTTGGCGAGGATGAGGCCGGAGAGCTCGACGCGGTTGCGGAGTCGGGACTGCACCTTGGCCTGCGCCTGCTCCTCGAGCTGGCGCTGGAGCCGCTCGACCGTCTCCTCGAGGCGCTGGACCCGCTCGGCGAGCGAGTCGGGCGTCTCTTGGGCGGCGGCGGGTGCCGTCGCTCCGAAACCGATCAGCAGCAGCAGACCGGCGCCCCAGCGCGTGCGCATCACCGTTACCTCCATGGGTTCGTGGCCAAGCTTGACGGCGCCCGAGGAGAAGGGCAAACTCCCGCGTATGAATAGCATATCACGAAGGTCGGTGCGGCGCATCACAGTCATGCTCGCCGGGTCGGTGCTCGCCGGTTGGGTCGGCGCGGCGGGGCCGGTCGTCGCGCAGGTGAGCGGCCGGGTGGTGGTCACAGACGTCGGCGGTCGGGTGGCGCCGGATCTAGGCGACGCGGTGATCTTCCTCGGCGGACGGGGCCCGCGCGGCGCGGCGCCCGCGCGGCCGGAGCTGGCGCTGGACGGGCGTCAGTTCCGCCCGCGGGTGCTCGCGATCCCCGCGGGGACCACCATCAACTTCCCCAACCTCGACCCGTTCAACCACAACGTCTTCTCCCTCAGCGAGGGGAACACGTTCGATCTCGGGCTCTACGGCCGGGGCGAGTCCCGGAACCGGCGGTTCACCCGCGCCGGCCTGGTGCGGATCTTCTGCAACATCCATCCGCGCATGAGCGCGTTCATCGTCGTGCGGGATAACGCCTACTACACGCAGCCCGGCGCCGACGGCAGCTTCACCATCCCGGCGGTACCGCCGGGCACCTACACGCTGCACGTCTGGCACGAGCGCGCCCCGGAGGTCAACCAGGAGATCACGGTGCCGGTGGGCGGCCTCTCGGGGCTCGCGCTCTCGATGGACGCGAGCGGCTACCGGTGGGCCCAGCACCGCAACAAGTACGGCCAGGAGTACGGGAGCGGGGCGGCGCGTGAGCGCTACTAGCGCGGGCCGTCGCGTCGGACTCACCCTGAAGATCTTCGCGGCGACGGCGCTCGTCGTCGTGCTCGTGCTCGCAGCCGCGCTCGTTCTCACCTCGGTGGGCGCGCGGCGCGCGGCCAACGAGGCCGTGGACAGCCGCCTCGCCAACACCAGCGAGGTCGCCCGGGCCTTCATCGACGCCGAGAAGGCCAAGCTCGCGAGCGGCGCGGCGGCGGCCGCGCAAGCGCCCACGTTCATCGCCGCGGTCGTCTCCGGCGATCCCAGCACCGTCCTGGACCAGGCGCAGCAGTACCGGGAGATCCTCGGCGCCGACTACACGCTCATCACCGACAACCAGGCGGTGCTCAAGGCGCGCACCGACCGGCCGGGCGTCGCGGGCGACACGTTGGGCGGGCCGATCATCGGCCGCGCGCTCGAGGGGACGCAGGTTGCGGGCTACGTCAACCAGGCGGACGAGCGGCTCTACCTCGTCGTGGCGACGCCGCTCAAGGACCTCGCGTCGGGCGTGGTGCAGGCGATGCTGCTCGCGGCCCACCAGGTCACCGACTCTCTCGCCGAGGAGGTCAAGCGCGCCACGGGCTCGGACATCGTCTTCTACCTGATCGGCGAGGACGACCAGCACCGCACCCACGTGCCGCACGTCGTGGCGAGCACGGTGCCGCGCACCGCCGAGCTGGACGGCGCCATCGCGCGCCATTTCACCCCAGAGGCGATGGCCAACGACACGGCGATGGGCCGCACGGAGGCGCGGATCGGGAGCGAGCAGCTGGTCGGCTTCAACCGTTTTCTCGCGAACCCCCCGCCGGAGGGGGTGGCCGAGCGGCCGGAGCCGCTGGCCGGCTACCTCTCGCTGCGCTCGCTCGACGCCGAGCTGACGGGTTACCGCAAGCTCCAGCGCACCTTGCTCCTCGCAGCGCTGCTCGGCCTCCTGCTGGCGCTCGCGGCATCGGGGATCGTGGCGCGGCGCATCTCCCGCCCGGTGCTCGCGCTCGTCGGCGCCACGCGCCGCGTGGCCGAGGGCGACTACTCCGGCGAGGTCGTGGTCACGTCGAAGGACGAGATCGGGGAGTTGGCGGCGTCGTTCAAGCACATGATGGAGGAGCTCCGGGCGAAGCAGCAGTTGGTCGAGTTCCTGAGCTCGCGCTCGGGCGAGGTGACGCAGCCGATCTACACCGCCGGCGGCGACGTGGCCTCGGCGACACTAGTGCGCTCGGTCGCGTCGAGGACCGGCATGCTCGAGCCGGGCGCGATGTTCGCGAGTCGCTACGAGGTGAAGGGCGTCCTCGGCATGGGCGGGATGGGCGTGGTGTATCGCGCCTGGGATACGGAGCTGGGCGAGCCCGTCGCCATCAAGACCCTCAAGAGCGACACGATGGGCGACGACCCCACAGCGCTCCAGCGCTTCAAGGACGAGATCCGGCTGGCGCGGAAGATCACCCACCGCAACGTCGTGCGCACCCACGACATCGGCGAGGTGGACGGGCTCTACTTTATCACCATGGAGTTCGTAGAGGGGCAGTCCCTCAAGCACCTCATCCAGAGCCGCGGCTCGCTCCCCATCAACGTGGCGCTGACGGTGGGGAAGCAGCTCTGCCGCGCGCTCGAGGTGGCGCACGAACAAGGCGTCATCCATCGCGACATCAAGCCGCAGAACCTCATTCTCGAGCCCTCGGGCACGCTGAAGGTGATGGACTTCGGCATCGCGCGCCTCGCCACCCGCACCGAAGGGGTGACGCAGGCGGGGATGGCCATCGGGACGCCGGAATACATGGCGCCCGAGCAGCTCCTCGGAGCGGAAGTGGACTTCCGCGCGGACCTCTACGCCGCGGGCGCGGTGCTCTTCGAGTCGCTCACCGGCCGCCCGCCCTTCGTGGCGGACTCGCCCATCACGCTGGTGGCGAAGCAGCTCGAGGAGACGCCGCCGTCGCCGCGCAGCCTGAACGCGGAAGTGCCCGAGTCGCTCGCGTCGCTGGTGCTGAAGACGCTGAGCAAGGATCCCGGGAAGCGGCCGCAGAGCGCGGCCGAGCTGCACGACGCGCTGGACGCCATCTCTCCCTGACCGGAGCCATCGCATGAATGCTGTGCACGCGTTCGCCCTTTTTACCTTTCTGGCGGCGCCGCTGGCGGCGCAGCAGGTGGGTAGCGCAGCGCCGCCGACCGGCTACCGCGAGACGCAGATCAGCGATCTCGAGCGGGAGCGGGCGATGACCCTCGCGATGGTGGACTCGATGCCGGACCGGCTGATCCACTTCAAGCCGGTGCCGGAGGTGCGCGACTTCATGCAGCAGATCGCGCATGCCGCCCTGCCGGTCGGGAGCTTCGCGGGGCGGGCTACTGGGCAGCGGCCGCCGAGCGTAGGCGACAGTACGGTCTACCTCAACAGCAAAGCGGCGCTGCGCGAGGCCGTGAGCCGGTCGTACGACTACTGCATCGGGGCGGTCCGCGGAATGTCGGACGCTGAATACGCGGGCACGGCGCAGTTCTTCGGGCGGCAGGTGCCGCGCTGGAAGATCATCGCCTCCGCGCTCGAGCACTCGACCTGGACCCGCGGCGAGATCGTGTCGTACTTCCGGCTCAATGGGATGGCGCCGCCCGCCTTCCAGCTCTTCCCGCAGGCCGCTCCGGAGCGGTGAGCGCCGCCGCGATCGAGACCCGCGGTCTCGGCAAGCGGTACGGCAAGGTTCACGCGCTCGAAGACCTCTCTCTCCGGGTGGAGGAGGGAGAGGTCTTCGGTTTCCTGGGGCCGAACGGCGCCGGCAAGACCACTACCATCCGCCTGCTCCTCGGCCTGCTCCGGCCCAGCGCTGGCGGGGCGGAGGTGCTCGGGCGGCCGGCCGGGCCGAGCATGGCGGCGGTGCGCGGCGAGGTCGGCTACCTGCCGGGAGAGCTGGCGCTGTGGCCGGCGTTCACCGGCGCGGCAACGCTCGACTTCCTGGCGCGGCTCTCGGCGCGCGTGGCGGAGGACCGCGCCCGGCTGCTGGAGCGCCTCGACCTCGGCACCGCGGACCTGGGGCGGCCGGTGCGTAGCTACTCCGACGGGATGAAGCAGAAGCTCGGCATCGTGCAGGCGCTGCAGTGCCGGCCGAGGCTCGCGCTGCTGGACGAGCCGACCAAGGGCCTCGACCCGCTGGTGCAGCAGGAGTTCTACGCGGTGCTCGAGGACGCACGGCGGCACGGCACCACGATCTTCTTCTCCTCCCACGTGCTCTCGGAGGTCGAGCGGGTGTGCGACCGCGTGGCGATGCTGCGCGGCGGCCGGCTGGTCAGCGTGGGCACGGTCGAAGAGTTGCGCCGGGCACAGCGCCGCCGCGTTGTCGCCGTGTTCTCGCAGGACGTGGACGGCGGCTCGCTGGCCCACTTCGGCGAGATCGTGGAGCGCGAGCCGCGCCGCGTGGCGCTCCACGTCGCGCAGGCGGACCTGCCGGCCCTCGTGGCGCGGCTCGGGATGCTGCCGCTGGTGGACCTGGTGGTCGAGCCGCCAAGCCTTGAGGAGATCTTCCTGGAGCGCTACCGGTGAGGGCGCTGCTCGGCCACCACTGGCGACGGCACCGCGCGGTGCTGCTGGTGCTGGCGGCGGGCATGGCGCTCTTCGAGTGGGTCATTACCCGGATCGCGCCGGAGGCCGAGCAGGCCGAGGCGATGCGGCGGTTCATCGCGCTCCTGCCCGCGCCGATGACCACCCTCTTCAGCGAGTTGCTCGAGAACGTCTCGGCGCAGGGCATCCTGGCCTTCGGCTACGCGCACCCCTTCCCGCTGCTCCTCATGAGCCTGTGGACCATCCGGGTGAGCGCCGGGGCGTTGGCGGGCGAGATCGGACAGGGCACCATGGACTTGCTCGCCGCACGGCCCGTCTCGCGCGCGCGCCACGTCGGGGCGGCGCTCGTGGCGCTGCTGGCCGGGTTGGTGATCCTGACGGGCGCGGCGTGGTCGGGCACGGCGCTCGGCCTCGCGGGGCGCCGCGTCGCGGACATCCCGCCGGGCGACTTCGCCCCGCTGGCGGCCATGGCCGGCCTGTTGTTCGCGGCGTTCGGGGGCCTCGCGCTCGCCGTATCGGCGGCCCGCCGGACCGCGGGGGAGGCGATCGCGGTCTCGGCCGGACTGGTGGCCGGCTCGTTCGTGCTGGACTACGTGGCGCGTTTGTGGGCCCCGATCGCGCCGCTCCGGCGGCTGTCGCTGTTCGCCTACTTCCAGCCTCTGGTGGTCCTGCGCCACGGAGTGGCGGCGGCGGACGTTGCGGTGCTGGCGGGCGTGGCGCTGGTCGCGACGCTGGCCGCGTTCGTGGTCTTCAGCAAGCGAGACCTCTGATATGGAACGGCAAGAACTGGATATGCTGCGCGGCCATCTGGCCCGGCACGATTACGACGAGGCCGAGCGGTATCTGCGGGAATTGCTGGGCGCCCGCCCGGAACGGGCTTCCGTGCTCTATGAACTCGGAAAGGTGCTGAGAGCCCGGGGTGACCTCGCGGGAGCCGCAGAATGCAGCCGCAAGGCGCTCACGGCCGATCCGAGTAAAGCGGAATATCATCAGGCGTACGGCGTCGCCTTGCAGGAGTTGGGCAGAGTCCGAGACGCGATCGAGCTGTACGCCGAAGCCGTTCGCCTGAAGCCCGATCTTGTTCGGGGGTGGAACGCTCTCGGGACGGCCCTGCTGCTCACGGGCGAGCCGAACAGGGCCTTGGGCGCGTTCCGCATCGCGAGAGCCCACTATCTGCGAGGCGTGCTGGAGCTCCTGGGGATCGCGGTTCCGCCGCCATCGGGCGACCCGTCGGGACTCGCGCGCGACGATCCGCTGCTCGCCAACGTGATCGTGGTTCCGCCGGAGGCCGCAGCCATCGTCATGGCCGAGGGGGAGTATGCGCGCCTGATGCGCCATCTGGCTCACTGCTTCGTGGATCTCGGCGACTTGGAGAGGGCGCGAGTCAACCTGGAGCAGGCGCTCGACTTCGCAGCGGGCGATGACCGACTGGCGATCGAGGATGACGTTGCATGGGTGAAGGAACGCCTGCGTCGGCCTCGGGCCCGGGCCGGAGGCCACAGGGGACACCGGTAGGCTGACTCTCGGCAATTGGTCTGAGGCCACCCGAATCGACGCCGGCGTCGCTTGTTGGTGATTGACGCGTAAATCTGTACCGGACTTGCGTTTGCAGCTTGGCGTTGTATTTTCGTTTCATGGTCTATACGCTAATATCTCGATGCGCTATTAGCGCCGGCGATAATAAGGCCCCGCGGTGACCGCTCCCGGCCGGTGGATACGGGCCGCCGGGGGCTACTCGGCCTTCATCCCCGATCCGCTGCCGCCCAAGCTCGCGTGGGAGCCGGGGCTCGCGCTGGTGTTGTCCGAAGCGGACCGCGCCATCGGCCGCCTGGCCGGCGAAGGGGGCCAGCTACCGAACCCTCACCTCCTCATCCGGCCGTTCGTGCGCCGCGAGGCGGTGTTGTCGAGCAAGATCGAAGGCACCCAGGCGACGCTGGGCGAGCTCCTGGCCTCCGAAGCTGGCGCTGCGGTCGAGCGCAGCCCCGCCGACCTGCGCGAGGTGGGCAACTACGTCCTCGCGATGGAGCACGGCATCAAGCGGCTGAATAGCTTGCCGCTCTCGCTGCGACTGGTCTTGGAGCTGCATGAGAAGCTGATGCGCGGCGTCCGTGGCGACCAGGCAAGGCCCGGCGAGTTCCGGCGGTCGCAGAACTGGATCGGCGGCCCCGGCAGCACGCCGGCGACCGCCTCGTACGTGCCGCCTCCGCCGGACGCACTCAAGGACTGCATGGGGGCGTGGGAGCGGTTTCTTCACGACTCGGCGCTGCCGCCGCTGGTGCAGATCGCCTTGGCGCACTACCAGTTCGAGGCGATACATCCGTTCCTGGACGGGAACGGCCGCGTCGGGCGGCTGCTCATCACGCTGTTCCTGATCGAGCGAAAGGTGCTCCCGGCGCCGTTGCTCTACCTGTCCGCGTTCTTCGAAGCGACCAGGCCGAGGTACTACGCCGGGCTTCGCGGCGTGACCGAGGGCGGTGACTGGATTGGGTGGCTGACGTACTTCATCAGCGGCGTGGCGCTTCAGTCGGAAGACGCCCTCGATCGCGCGGCGCGGATCAACCGGTTGCTGGCCGGCTGGCGCCGCAAGCTGGCGGGTGTTCCGTCGCGCCAGGCGTCGCTGTTGCTGGACCTGCTGGCCCAGAACCCGTTCTGCACCACAAAGGGCGTGGTCCAGAGGCTGGATGTCGCCTTCACCACGGCGCAGCGGGCCATCGGCCACCTGGAGCGAGCCGGAGTCCTGCGCCAGGTCGGCGGTGGCAAGCGTGACCGCGTGTACTGCGCGCGCGCGCTGCTGCGGATTCTCGAGGAGCCTCCCAAGCTCGAGCCACCGGAGGTCGGCTGATGTTGAACCGGACCGCGGGCGCCGCGAGGAAGCTGGCGTCGCCCCAGTCCGTCAACGCCGTGGTGAAGTCCATCTGCGACATCATGCGGCGCTTCAACTGCGCCGGCGCCCTCCAGTACGTCCCTGAGCTGACGTGGACCCTGTTCCTGCGCATCCTCGACGAGCGGGAAGCGATCGAGGGCGAACAGGCGAAGGCGGTGGGGCGCGACTTCACGCCGACGCTCGATGAACACTACCGGTGGCGTCATTGGGCGAGGGCGGCCAGTTCTTCACGCCCCGCGAGGTGATTCGCTCCATGGTCCGCGTCGTGGACCCGACGGTCGGCGAGACCGGCTGACGTTGCGGTGCTGGCGGGCGTGGCGCTGGTAGCGACGCTGGCCGCGTTCGTGGTGTTCAGGAATAGGCATCTATACGTCGTCCGCGCCTGAACCTGCAGCTGGTTCCTACCTTCGGCAGAAGCGCTGGCGGCGCTGCGGAGCAGCCTTCGATAGACCTCTCGACTAGTGCCGATGCAAACTGATTCGGCAAGCGTCAGCGGCCGGCCCGAGGCAGTCGAGCCCTGAAGGGCTCGCTCGGCCACCGGCGCACGCTGAAGCGTGCCCACGCCCGCGTCCTTCAGGACGCGCCTCGGCCGAGCGAGGGCTTGAGCCCTCGACTGACCGCGGCCTAGGTCGAACAAGTTGCATCGGCACTAGCGGAATCACGCTCGGGTCGGGATTGGCGGACGCACACTCAGTCTCGCCTGACTGCCCCGACATGGGGCGTTCTTGTCGGTCGAATCGCCCTCTGTGCGGTGCGGCCGCTGCCGCTCCGCGGCGTTCAGTTCGTGGTCGCCGCGGCTGCGAGCTCCCGCGCCCGGAGGCACGTCTTCCGGCACCGCACCTTGCCGTCGCCGAACCGTTCGCACCACTTGAGGTCATCGAATGGACGGCCGAGGAAGCTTGGTGGCGTGCCGACCACGTTGAACCGGCGCCGGAAGACCGGGCACCACACGGTGCCTGGTTTGCCGCGTCGGTCCGCGATCATGTGGATCGCCATGCCGCCAAGCACTGCCGCGATCGCCACCGCGACTACGATGCCGAGCAGTCCCCAGACGAGGAAGACCCCCCAAAGAAAGAGGTGGAGCATGGCCCGCTCCTGTTGCCTGCGCCAGTATTCCACTGCAATCGGCAGGCCAGGATGCGCGAGTGATCCGCTTCGGATTACAGCCTGAACAGGTAGCTGACCTTCGCGAAGACTCCGTCGTTCAGGCGCCTGAAATCGTCGTCACGCGAGCTGCCGTAACCGAGGTAGATCAGCGTCCCCGGGCTCGGCCGGTAGGAGAAGAGCCAGTCGGTGCGAAAATCGCTGGTCGTGCTGGCGCCCACGACCGTGCCACCCACGACGATCGGCTGGCCCTGCCCATCCATCAGCGCGGCGCGCTGCCGCGAGGTGTACTGGCCCACGAACCGGAAGAAGATCGCGCGGCTCGCTTGGTACTCGAGCTTGAGGCGCGGAATGTCCTCGGTGGAGAAGCGGCTGCCGCCCTTGGCGCGGTCGATGACCAGGCGCGTGTACTGCACCGAGATGCGGACCTGACCCATGGGCCGCCAGTCGAGCTGGGCGCCCATGCGCGTCTCGCGGCTTTCTACCGCCTCGGGGAAGATCGCGGCGGCGCCGTAACCCGCGTTCACGGAACCGCTGAACCGCCGGAAGACCGGCGTGGTCACCCCGATGTTTACCGTGAAGAGGTTCGAGAGCTGCCCCGGCACCGCGAACGGCACCGTATCGACGGTCGCGCCGCTCGTGACGATCACCGAGTCGCTAGCGTAGAACGCCGGGTCGAAGCGAAAGAATTGTCTGATGAACCCGGCGCCCACGTTCCACCCGCCGCGCAGCGTGGCGCTCGGCAGGACGCTCTCACTCCCCTCCAGCGCGCCCGCGCTGCCGAAGTCGTCGTACCTCCAGGTGCGCTGGATCGGGAGGAACGCGGTCGCCGTCTC
>JACORV010000109.1 GCA_016179225.1 Gemmatimonadota bacterium
CGTCCAGGTCTTCGATCATCGTGTGCGCGGCACCTTCGGAAACGCAATCCATGAGCTCATCCTCCTGGGAGTGAATCCCGCAGGTCCCAGTTTAGAGTTGCGGCCTAACTTGTATTTGGACCTGCGGACGGCACCCCCACCCGACAGGGAAACCAGCAACCACGTTACTCTCCGCGGCCTAATCCCGTAAGCCTGCGGGCCTAGGGAGCGCTTGCAGGAGATCCGCTGGGCTCTCCACCCCCCTCCCCCCACGGTTCAGAACATGCGTGTAGATCATGGTCGTTGACACGTCGCGATGGCCCAGCAGCTCCTGGACCGTGCGGATGTCGTAACCGGCCTCCAACAGGTGAGTGGCGAAGGAGTGCCGAAGCGAGTGGCAGGTCGCCCGCTTGCCGATACCGCTCCCCCGAACCGCCTCGGCCATCGCCCGCTGCACCGCCGACTCGTGCAGGTGGTGCCGGCGGATCTGCCCCGTCACCCGGTCCACGTGCCGCCGCCGCGCCGGAAACACCCACTGCCACGGCCAGCTACGCCCGGCATTCGGGTACTTCCGGCCCAGCGCCTCAGGGAGCTCGACCCACCCGGCTCCCTCCGCCAACTCCCGCACGTGCACCTGGCGCACCCGCTCCAGATGCCTCTCCAACGGCTCCCGCGCCGTTCGCGCCAGTACCGTCACCCGGTCTCTTGCACCCTTGGCCCGCAGAACCCTCACCTCCCCACGCTCCAGGTCCAGGTCCTTGACCCGGAGCGTCAGACACTCCATCAGGCGCAGGCCGCTCCCGTACAACAACGCCCCGACCATCCCCACCGTCCCGCCGAGCCCGGCCAACACCCGCTGCACCTCCTGCTGCGTCAGCACCACCGGCAGCTGAGTGGGAGCGCGCCCCCGCGGGATCGGACCCAACCCCTCCAGCGGCCGATCCAGAACGTCCCGGTACAGAAACAGCAGCGCCGCCAGCGCCTGCCCTTGGGTCGAGGACGACACGCGACGCTCCACGGCCAGGTACGTGAGAAAGCTCACCACCTCCCGCTCCCCCAACTCGCTCGGGTGCCGCAGCCCGTGAAACCGCACGAACCGCCGCACCCAGGAGACGTACGCCTCCTCCGTGCGCGGGCTGAAATGCCGCAGCCGCAGATTGGCCCGCATGGAATGCAGGAGTTTCGTCTTCTGCTGCACACCGACCCCGAGGGCAGACGCCCCCATCCTACCACGGTGCCCACGCCTGGGCATAACCCGTGTAATGCAGCCCGGCGCCGGAAAACGCGCACGGCTGAGGCTTGTGCCGCGGTAGCGCGCCAGGAAGTGTTCAGGCGCTGATCGAGCCAGCGGCGACGCTGGGGTGTTAAACCGCAGGCATCAGCGAGCCGCCGTCGTGAGGTGGCTGGATCCTGGAATCAGCAGGGACCTGCACCGCACCACGCGCCCCGCGAGGACCGCCACGCGAGGGGCACCAACCGTCATCACCCGCGGCAGGAACCTGCACCGCACCACGCGCCCCGCGAGGGCCGCCACGCCAGGGGCACCAACCGTCATCACCCGCGACGGAGCAACTGACCTGTGGAAGGAACTTCAGCCCTGCGACACGGACGCCGCTACCCTATCCAGCCAAATCGTCCCGCGCTCGGAACTCGCGGTACAACCCTAGAGGGCCGCGGCCTTCTTCTCCACCCGCCGAATGAACCGCTCGAGCTCGACCGGCGCGCGCACGTGCCCACCCTGCCCGATCAGCTCCACCCCGTCGTGCACCTCGACCGCGAAGCGCACTTCCTCGTCCGTCACCGCCACGACCTCGGCCCGCGCCGTCACTGTGAAGCCGACCGGCGTCGCCGCGAGATGCCGGACGTCGACCGCCTTCCCCACCGAGCCCCAGCCATCGGGCAGGTACTGGTCTATCGCCTTCGCGGCGGCCAGCTCCATCAGGTAGATCATCATCGGCGTGCCGTAGACTTCCGGCATGTCGTCGTGGTAGTGCGCGACCGTCAGCTCACGCGTCACCTCCACGGAGGCCGTCGCCGTGGCGCCGACGGGGATCCGCTCCGTCGCGCTCAGCGCCGGTCGTCCATCTTCTGCTCCGCCACCGCACCCTCCCGCGCTAGGGAAGCGATGTCCGTTTGAACGATCGGGTCCGATAGGTCGAGTCTCGGCACCTCACGCGGGTCGTCCGGCAGGAACAGCCCGACCATGTGTGCCATCGCGAACTGGTGGAGCGTGGAGTCGGTGGGATTCCGGTAGGCGCCGACGAGCCGATAGGGGTGGCTCGCCTCGAGCCGGACCTCGCTGCGCAGCCCGAACACGCGACGCTCGAGCCGCGTGATCCTGCCTTCCGCGTCCTGCGTGGCGGCGAGCGTCGCGAGGACGCGACCCGTCGCGGCGTCTTCCAGGCGCAGCTCCGCGCCGTAGCGGTGCAGGTGGCCCGCCACTCCCCAGAGCCGTCCGCCGGCGGGCACGCTGAAGACGCGACTCTGCTCCGACCGGCCGGGCGGGACGTCAAACTCGTTCAGGGCGCCGACGGTGAGGTACGCGTCCACGTAGAACGGCACGGCATCCGCCAGCCGCGGCGTCGCGGTGAGGGGCGTCCACGGGAACGCGACCTCGATGTACACCGAGTCGAGCGGCTCGGGGGTCTCGTAGTGCCGCTTGGCGTATAGGCCGAGCTGCATGCCGCGCGACATCGGGACCCCGATTCCCAGGCTCGCCGGGAAGTCCACGTCCTCCGTTTCCCGCGCCGCGCCCATCAAGCGCTCGGCGCCGCGATGCACCAGCTGCCGGCGGCTGAAGTTCACCAAGATGAAGTGCATCAGGTCGCGGGACAGCGGCTCGCCGTGCGCGTCGCGCAGGGTGAGCCGGAATCCTCGGATCCACCCGTCCACCGGCCACTCCCAGCGGAACATCGGCGTGCGGATCGTAGGCATCTCGTGGCCCGTGTTGAACCCCGGCGGGATCGGGTCGAAGTGCAGCGGGCCGACCGTGACTTTGACCTCGCCCCTCGTCGAGTCCACGGTGACCGCGACCTCCGTCGTGGCGGCGCCGGTGGTCGAATGACGCGTGGGCGCACCGGAAGTGGTGGGGGTCTGGTAGGCCTGGGCGGCGGCGACCAAGAGCAGGAGCGGAGCAAGCATCGGGGGTTTCCCTCATGTGGGGCGCACAATTGTGCGGCGCGGTACGCTTGACCGCAACCTCAAGTGCTTGCCGCCGGCCTCGGCGCGCCCCTATTTAGACCGCGATGCAACCGTACGCCTTTCGGGGCACGGACCGGTTTCGGCTGCTGCAAGAGCTGGGCTCCGGCGGCATGGGCGTGGTGTACGCGGCGCACGACCGGGAGCGCGACGAGGTCATCGCGCTCAAGACCCTGCACTGGGCCGACGCGTCGGCGATCCGCCGGCTCAAGAAGGAGTTCCGGGCGCTGGCCGACGTTTCCCACCCCAACCTGGTTTGCCTGTACGACCTGATCGCCCACGACGACGCGTGGTTCTACACCATGGAGCTGGTGCGCGGCGTGGACTTCGTAGCCCACGTGCGCGGCGAGCGCGGGCTCGACGAGGGGCGCCTGCGGGTCTCGCTACGCCAGCTCGCCGAGGGGATCGCCGCCATCCACGAGGCGGGAAAGCTGCACCGCGACCTGAAGCCCTCGAACGTGTTGGTGTCGCCGGAAGGGCGGGTGGTGATCCTCGACCTCGGCATCTGCGCGGACGTGTTCATCGGCGAGGATCAGCTTCGCACCGTGGAGGAGGGCATCCTGGGGACGGTGCAGTACATGGCGCCCGAGCAGGGAAGCGGCACCGACTCGGCGGCCATGGACTGGTATGCGTGCGGGGTGATCCTCTACGAGGCGCTCACGGGCGCGCTGCCGTTCACCGGAACGGCGTGGCAGGTCGTCCTGACCAAGCAGATGGAAGATGCTCCATCGCCCGAGGCACGAGTCCAGGGCCTGCCGCCCGACCTCGTGGGGCTGTGCACGGACCTCATGAAGCGCGACCCGACCGGCCGCCCCGGGGGCGACGAAGTCCTGCGCCGGTTGGGGGCGGCGCCGGCGCCGCGGTGGCGCAGTGGCGAGAGGGACGAGGAAGCGGAGGCCGTGCTGGTGGGACGCGAGCGCCACTTCGCCGCGCTCGCCGACGCGCTCGAGGCCACCCAGCGCGGGGAGCCGATGTGGGCGAACGTTCACGGCCCTTCGGGGATCGGCAAGAGCACCCTGGTGCGGCAGTTCGCCGACCAGGCCCGGCGGCGCGGGGCGGCGGTTCTTGCGGGACGCTGCTACGAGCGTGAGGACGTGCCCTACAAGGGCCTGGACGGCGTCATCGACGGCCTGACGCACCTTCTCGGCACGCTGCCGGCGGAGGAGGCGCGACGGCTGATCCCGCGCGACGTACCGGCGCTAGCCCTCATCTTCCCGGTCCTCGAGCGAGTCGAGGCGATCGCCTGGCTCGAGGGCCGCCAGCCGGTGATCGGCGACCCGGTGGAGCTGCGCCGCCGGGCCTTCGCGGCGCTGCGGGCGCTGCTCAAGGGCATCGCGCTGGGGCGGCCGCTGCTCCTGCACGTCGACGACCTCCAATGGGCTGACGCCGACACGGTGCTTCTCCTCGAGGGCCTCGTCGCGCCCCCCGACCCGCCGGCCGCGCTGGTGATCGCAAGCTTCCGCAGCGAAGAAATCGAGGCGCGCGCCTTCCTGCGCGGGTGGCTCGAGCCGGGCGCCGGTCGCGCGCGACGCGAGATCGAGGTCGGCGCTCTGACCGAGGCCGAGACGCGCCGGCTCGCCGGGCAGCTGCTGGGCTCGGACCTGGGACCGTCGCAACGGCAGATCGAGGCCATCGTCCGCGAGTCGGCGGGGAGCCCGTTCCTTGTCGAGCAGCTCGTCCAGCATCTTGCGCTCGTGACTATGGGACGCGAAGCGGTTGGGATCGGACTCGCCGACATGCTCCGGACCCGCGTGTCGCAGCTCCCCCCATCCGCCCGCGCATTCCTCGAGACGCTCGCCGTCGCGGCGCGGCCCATCGACACGGTCCTCGCGCGCGATGCGGCCGGGATCACCGGGGACGAGCGCCCGCTCGTCGCCCGGCTCCGCGCGGAGCACTTGGTCCGCTCCAGCGGGTCCACGCAACAGGTGGAGCTGTACCACGACCGCATCCGGGAGACGGTCGCGGCAGGCATCGCCCCGGAGCGGCTGTCGTCCGTGCACCAGGGTCTGGCCGATGCGATGGTGGCGCGCGGCATCGACGACCCCGAGTCGCTGTGTAACCATTGTCTCGGCTCGGGTCGCCGCGACCGCGCGGCGCACTACGCGATGCTGGCCGCGGAGCGGGCGAACGCCGCGCTCGCTTTCGAGCGGGCCATCGGGCTCTTCCACCGCGCGCTCGACCTCGCGCCCGAGCCCGCGGCCGAACGCCTGCGCCTGCGTGCCGGCCTCGGCGACGCGCTGGCCAATGCGGGCCGCGGCCCCGATGCGGCGCGGGTCTTCCTCGAGGCTGCTGCTGCGGCCGACGCGACCACGGCCCTGGACTTGCGGCGCCGCGCCGCGGAGCAGCTGCTCCGGAGCGGCCATCTCGACGAGGGACTCCTGGTGGTGAGTGGAGTGCTGCAAGCCGTGGGTCTGCGCTACCCCCGCTCGCGGCTCACCGCGATCGCGCGGACCCTGCTCCGGCGCGCGTGGCTGCGCGTACGAGGGCTGGGGTTCACCGACCGGGGCGCGGCGGAGCCCGGAGCCGCGGAGGCGATGATCCGGCGCATCGACGTGTGCTGGGCGGTGGCCGTAGGTCTCGCGCGCATCGATCACCTCCGGGCCTCCGACTTCCAGACGCGGCATCTGGTGCTCGCGCTGAAGCTCGGCGACCCGTACCGCGCCGCGCGGGCGCTCTCCGTCGAGGCCACGTTTCGCTCCATCAGCGGCCGGCCCGCCGAAGCCGGCGCCATGCGGATGCTGCGTGAGACCCAGGAACTGGCCGAGCGGATCCACCATCCGCATGCGATCGGCACCAACCAGCTCGGGTTCGGGATGGCGAGCTTCTACTGCGGGCACTTCGCGGCGGCGCGCGAGCACTGCGAGACCGCCGAGCGGATCCTCCGCGAGCAATGCACGGGCGTGGCGTGGGAGATCGTGACGGCGCAGACGTACTTCCTCTCCGCGCTGTGTTACCTGGGCGAATACGGCGAGCTGGCGCGGCGGGTGCCGCGCATCCTCAGGGAGGCGATCGAGCACGGTGACCTGTACGCCGCGGCCGACGTCGGCGGCGGCCGGTCGAGCCTGGCGTGGCTCGCGCTGGACGACGTGGACGGCGCGCGCGACGCGTTCCGCTACGCAGTGGGCCCCGGATCGGGGCGCGGCTTCGCTTCGCAGCTCGCCGTGAACCTACTGGCGCAGGGCCAGATCGACCTCTATGCGGGAGAGCCGGACGCCGCTTGGGGCCGCGTCGTAGCGACCTGGCCGGCCCTGGTTCGCTCGATGCTGCTCCGCATCCAGGTGAGCCGGGTCGAGGCGCTTCACCTCAGGGCTCGCAGTGCACTGGCCTCCGCGGTGGCGGCCGGGTCGACCCGCCAGGCGCGGCTCCGGAGCGCGGAACGGGACGCTCGCCGCATCCTGCGTGAGCGGCTGCCGTGGTCCGACCCCCTCGGGCACCTCGTCCTGGCTGCGACGTCCGCCCTGCGCGGAGAGGTGGATGCCGCAGCCGAGCTGCTCGATCGCGCCGCCGCCGGCTTCGCGAGCGCGGGGATGGCAGGGTACGCCGCGGCCGCGCACCGGCGGCGTGGCGTCCTCATCGGGGGTGATGAAGGTGGTGCGATCGTAGCGTGGGCCGACGTGTGGATGGGTTCGCAGGGCGTGGTGAGCCTAGAGCGGTTGACTGCGATGCTCGCGCCAGGGTTCCCGGTCTAGGGCGTCTGCTCCGGCGCGATCGCCGGTGGGCGCAAGGCGGGGCCGTCAGGCGATCGTCGAGCTGCGGCGGGAACTTCCGGGCGGGCCGATCCGTTAGAGCGATGACCGACGTATTTTGTCAGGATACGCCGCGCGCCGGCCGGCCGCGGCCCCAGGAGCGCCGCTATGCTGATCCGCCGCCCGCCCGACATAAAGTCCTCCGAGATCACGCCGGCGGAGCTCTACTTCAACCGGCGGAGGTTCCTCGCCGCGATGGGTTTCGCGGCCGCCGGCGTCGCGCTCCCCCGCCTCGGCGTCGCCTTGCCGGCACGGAGTGGCGACGACGAGCCGACCTCGTACGAGGCCATCACCCACTACAACAACTTCTACGAGTTCGGCACCGGCAAGGAGGATCCCGCGGCAAACGCGCACACCCTGCGGCCGCGGCCGTGGACGGTTGAGATCGCCGGCGAGGTCGCGCGGCCGGCGCGGTACGATCTCGACGACCTCCTACGCCCGATGCGCGTCGAGGAGCGGGTCTACCGGCACCGCTGCGTGGAAGCGTGGTCCATGGTCATCCCGTGGATGGGCTTCCCGCTGGCCGACCTCATCAACCGCGTGCAGCCCACGTCGCGCGCTCGGTATGTCGAGTTCACCACGCTGTTCGACCCCGAGCAGATGCCCGGCCAGCGGCGCGGCGTCCTCCCGTGGCCGTATGTGGAAGGGCTCCGCATGGACGAGGCGATGCACCCCTTGACGATCATCGCGACGGGGCTCTACGGCCGGCCCCTCCCCAATCAGAACGGGGCGCCGCTGCACGTCGTGATTCCGTGGAAGTACGGCTTCAAGGGTGCCAAGTCCATCGTGCGCATCCGCTTCATGGAGCGGCAGCCCGCCAACACGTGGAACGTGGTCGCGCCGAACGAGTACGGCTTCTACGCCAACGTGAACCCCGAGGTGGATCACCCGCGCTGGAGCCAGGCGCGCGAGCGCCGGATCGGCGACTTCTTCCGCCGGCCCACGTTGATGTTCAACGGCTACGCCGACCAGGTGGCGTCGTTGTACGCGGGGATGGATCTGCGCCGGAACTACTGAGCTCAGCGCGATGCCACGGCTCCTGAAGCGGGCGGCCAAGCCCGCGCTGTTCCTCCTCTGCCTCGTCCCCCTGGGCAAGCTCGTGTTCGACGGGCTGACCGGGCGGCTCGAGGCCGAGGTCATCAAGGACATCACCCACCGCACCGGCTTCTGGGGCATCACGCTCATCACGCTCACGCTCGCGGTGACGCCGCTGCGCCGGGTGACCGGTTGGAACGGCGTGCAGAGCTATCGGCGCATGCTCGGCCTCTTCGGGTTCTTCTACATCACGCTGCACTTCCTGATCTACCTGGTGCTCGACCAGTTCTTCGCGTGGCACGAGATCGTCAAGGACATCGCGAAGCGGCCGTACATCACACTTGGCTTCACGGGCTTCGTGCTGATGATCCCGCTCGCTCTCACCTCGACGGCGAGCAGCGTGAAGCGGCTGGGCAGGAAGTGGGTGACGCTGCACAGCCTGATCTACGTCACCGCCCTGGCGGGGGTGGTGCACTTCGTGTGGTCGCAGAAGGCCGACATCCTGGTGCCGACGCGGTACGGGGTGGCCTTGATGGTGCTGCTGGCGCTGCGGCTGGTGCCGCGCAGTAGATTGTCCGCGTGGAGTTCGTTCCTCTGGCGGAGCAGCGCCGCGCGATCGAGGCGCCCCTTGGCCCCGTCCTCGTCGTCGCCGGTCCCGGAGCTGGCAAGACCTACTGCCTCATCGGCCGAGTCGAGCAGCTGATCGAAGCGCGCGGGCTCGAGCCCGCGCGGATCTGTGCCGTCACCTTCACCAACAAGGCCGCCGAGGAGATCGCGCAGCGGCTGCACCGGACCCTGGCCGCGCGCGCCGATGAGGTGACGCGCGAGACCCTCCACGCGCTCTGCCTGTCAATTCTGCGCGAGCACGGCGACGCGATCGGGCTCAGGAAGGGCTTCGGGGTCGCCGACGAGGAGTACCAGCGGATCGTCCTGCGACGCCTGCGCGTACCGGCCAAGCGCGCCACGTACGTGCTGCAGGCATTCGGCCGGAAGCGGCTCAAGGGAGCGCCGCTCTCAGCGGGAGACGAGGGGCTCTTCCGGGAGTACGTGGCCCACCTTAGGCGGCGGAACCTCGTGGACTACGACGACCTCGTCGCCCTGACCGCGCGGTTGTTCGACGAGCGGCCGGACGTCGCGCGGGCCGTCGCGGCCCGCTGGGACTACGTCCTGGTGGACGAGTTCCAGGACCTGAACCCGGCGCAGTACGCGATCCTGAAATACCTGGTCGAGCCGCATCACAACCTCTTCGCGGTCGGCGACGAAGAACAGTCGGTCTTTTCGTGGACGGGCGCGGACCCGCGGATCCTGAAGCGCTTCCAGGAGGAGTTCGGCATCGCGCGGCCGATCGTCCTGGACCGGAACCACCGCTGCTCGCGGCAGATTTTCGAGACGGCGCGCCGCCTCCTGGCGGAGAACCCGACCCTGTTCGACAAGCAGCTCTCCGCCGATCGCGCGTCCGAGCACGAAGTGCGGGCGTACGCCTTCGAGCATGAGGACGCGGAGGCGGCGTGGGTCCTCGCCGACCTCGC
>JACORV010000009.1 GCA_016179225.1 Gemmatimonadota bacterium
CCACGGATGCCGGTTCGGCGAAAGGTGGGGGAGGCGGAGGGGGAGGGGGAGGCGCCGGCGGTGGCGGTGGAGGCGACGGAACGTACGCGGCTACCGGCGTCACATCGGCCACGGATTTAGCCGCCGCGAGCGCGGGAGCCGGGGCCCTGGCCTCCCTGAGCGTTCGTCCCGATACGACCACGCCCGCGCGGTCGGCGATATCTACCAGGACCTTGTCCTGGCCTTCGAGCACCTCCGTGAGCCGCACGATCTCTTTGGCCATCTGCCAGAGCGCGTCACGCTGCTCGCGCTCGCCGTCCAGGATCGCTGCGAGCAAATCGAGGTTCGTCACCTCCTCGAGCGAGCGGGTCGGCGCGGCTTTCTGCGGGTGCATCGCCACCGTCGCGGTACGCGGCGTGTGCTGATCCAGCCACCGGACGATCTCCGCCCTCGATTGGCCGGAGGCGTAGTTCCCGGCGATCTCCCGCAGAACCGCAAGCGCCTGCGGAGGATAACGGCGCCGTCGCCCCGTTCCCACCAACGGAATGTGATCGAGAAAGGCATCCCGGTAGTACCGAACCGTGGATTCCGGCAGGTCGAGTTCGTGGGCGAGCTGCCGGAGCGTCAGGAGGGGCTCGTCGGGCATACGCTGAAAGAATACGGCGGAAGCGCGGGAGCGCAACCTCGGCTGCGTTATACGGCTTGCGTTACCATTCGCTCTTTGCGCCGCGCCAATCCTTGCCGCAACGGGGGCAGTGCAGACCGCCGCCTTCTGGCTCGGCGAGGGCGTAGTCGAAGGCCCGTCCGCACCCGCACTCGGCCGAAAGGGTTTCGTAGCCGCAGACTATGCAGAAAAGGTCCGCGGGGTCGTAGCTGCGAAAACGCCCGCAGGTATCGCAGACCTTGGTGAGACGGTCCGCGCGGTCCGCGGTCACTGCCGTCGCCGGAGCCACGAGACGGGATCGAGCGCCGTGCCGCCCTGCCCCCGGATCTCGAAATGGACGTGGGGGCCCTGATCCGAGTTGGCCCCGCCGGAACTGGCGATCACCTGGCCCCGCTGGACTTGCTGACCCCGTCGCACCTCGACGTCGTTCAGGAACCCGTAGACGCTGTAGTAGCCGCCGCCGTGGTCGATGACGATCGAAAGCCCGTACGTGCCGAGCTGCTCAGCCACGCGGACGGTGCCGGCCGCGATCGCGTGAACCGGCGTCCCCATGGGCACCGCGATGCCGATCCCGTTCCAGCGGATGGTCGTGTTGTTGGGCAGCAGCTGCCGGCCGAAGCGGTAGATGATGTCGCCGTTGACCGGCCAGTCGAGCTGACCGAGGTCCGAGGTCCGGATGGTCCCGGCGCGGGCGGTCGCGCCGGCCGCCCGCTCGGCCTCGAGCCGCCGCCGCTCGAACGCGGCGATGATGTCGTTGAGCCTCGCCTCGTCCCGCGCCAGCCGGGAGAGCCGCGCCTCCATCCGCTGCGCTTCGCGCTGGGAGTCGCGCAGGCTGCGCTGGCGCTGCTGCTCCAGCTGGCGATACCGCTCGTTCTCCTCTGCCCGCTCGTCGCGCCGGTTGGCGAGGTTGTTGCGCAGCTCGAGGAGCCCGTCCCGCTGCTTCGCCACGCGGTTGCGCAGCGCCTCGACCTCCGAAACGAGCTGCCGATCCTGCCGAGTGATCAGGTAGAGGTACTTGTAACGCGAGATCAGATCGCCGAAGGACTCGGCCCCCAAGAGCACCCGCGCGGCGTACAGCGGCCCGCGCTTGCTGATCTCGGAGAGCCGGTGCGCGAGGATCGCTTTCTTTTCGGCGAGCGCGTCCTGGGCCACGATGAGATCCGCGGTGGTCTGCCCGATCTGCGAGCCCATCGCCGCCACCTGGAGGTCCAGCTCGCTCACGATGCGGCCGGTCGTCTCGACCTGCCGCTCGATGTTCGTCAGCTCGCTCGAGAGAGAGTGGACGCGGCCCCGCAGCCGCTCCATCTCCTGCTGGAGGCGCTCCCGCTCGCGCCGGACCTCGAGCAGGCGCTGCTGGCTGCGCTGGAGGGTCGTGTCCAGCGTGGGCTGCTGCTGGGCGGCGAGAACAGAGGGCACGGCGGCACAGAGGCACAGGCGCACGGCGCGCGCGCGCGCGCCGCGCAACAGCAGCTGCAGCGCTCCTCGTAGGCTTCGGTCAGTCGAGGGCTGAAGCCCTCGCTCGGCAGGGGCGCGTCCTGAAGGACGCCCGCCCCGCGGGCACGCTTCAGCGTGCGCCTTTCGCCGAGCGAGCCCTTCAGGGCTCGACTGCCTCGGGCCACGACCGCCGACCCTTCTCGAATCGAGTTGGAACCGCACTAGACATTCCGCAGGTGGCGGCCGACGCTGACCGTGCTGCCCACCAGGCCGATCAGGCCGCCGGCGCCGATGCCGATAAGGGCCTGCGCCGAGGTGAAGAATGACGCCCGCAGCAAGTAAGTGTCGATGAGCGCGTAGGCGCCGTAGCAGAGCGCGAACGCCCCCAGGCCGCCGATGAGCCCCTTCAGCAGACCCTCGAGCAGGAAGGGCCGGCGGATGAAACCGTCCGTCGCGCCGACCAGCCGCATGATCTCGATCTCGCGGCTGCGCTGGAGCACCGCCATGCGGATCGTGGTCCCGATGATGATGATGGCCACCAGCGCGAACGCCGAGCCCACGACGGCGGCCACCGCGCCCGCGATGTTGCGCAGGCGGTCGAGGTTCTCGACCCATTCCTGCCCGTAGCGCACGTCGTCCACGAAGGGGTACGAGCGCAGCCGGTCGGCCACGGCCGCCGCGTGCCGGGCGTCGCGGAACTGCGGCTTCAGCCGCACGTCGAGCGAGGCGGGAAGGGGATTGGTCTCGAGGTCCTGGAAGATGTCCCTGAACTCGGTGAGGTCCTGCCGGGCCCGCGCCAGCGCGTCTTCCTCCGTCACGTGGGCGACGCGCTGGACCTCGGGGAACGCCTCGACGTCGGCGGAAGCCATGGTCACCGTCTCGATCGGCGTGCCGCGCTTGAGGTATGCCACCACCTCCACGCGCTCGGCCACGTCGCCGATGGTCCGGCGGATGTTCACCGCCACCAGGCCGAAGAGGCCGAACACGAAGAGCGAGAAGGCGATCGTCGTCACCGAGAGCGCCGAGAGGAGCGGCGCCCGCTTGAAGGCGAGGGCGGTCTCGCGGAGGACTAGGCTCACGGCGAGGCCGTCTCCCGCTCGGTCACGTCCTCGGCCGAGTCGTACACCACCATGCCGTGCTGCAGCTCGACCAGGTGCGCCCTCATGCTGCGCACGATGTCGAGGTCGTGGGTGGCCATCACCACCGCCGTCCCGCTCGCGTTGATGTCCTTGAGGAGCTGCAGGATGCCGCGGGTGGCGCGCTCGTCGAGGTTGCCGGTGGGCTCGTCGGCGAGGAGGACCAGCGGGTCGTTCACCAGCGCGCGGGCGATCGCCACCCGCTGCTGCTCGCCGCCCGACAGCTCCCGCGGGTACTGGTTCGCCTTGCTGGCGAGCCCCACTTGCGTGAGCACCCGCATCACCCGCGGGCCGATCGTCGAGCGCCGCGCCCCCGTCACCTCGAGCGCGAAGGCCACGTTCTCCTCCGCCGTCCGCTCCTCCAGCAGCTGGAAGTCCTGGAAGACGATCCCCAGGCGGCGGCGCAGACGTGGGATCTCCCGCTGGCTCATCCGGTTGGTCGAGAAGCCGGAGACCCGCACCTCACCGGTGGTCGGCCGGTCCGCGAGGTACATCAGCCTGAGCGCGGTGGACTTGCCGGCCCCGCTGTGGCCCGTGAGGAAGGCGAACTCGCCCTTTCCTATATGAAAGGTGGCGTCCTTCAGGGCGGCGCCGGTCTTGGGGTAATCCTTGGTGACGGAGGTGAACTTGATCACAGGGTGAATCTATAGGAAAGAAGGGGAGCTGGGAGTAGGGAGTCGTACCGGCTCGTCGAGGCGGGCGTCGCTCGCTCGCGGCGTCGGACGGCACACACGGCGCCGCCGCTCGCGCCCGACGCCCGTCTCTCCTTCGCGTCCGCTTACGACTCCCCTACGCCGCGGCGAGTCCCCGGGCCAGGTCGGCGATGAGGTCCTCCGCGTCCTCCAGGCCGAGGGAGAAGCGGAGGAAGCCGTCGGGAATCCCGGCCGCGGCGCGCTGCTCGGCCGTCATGGAGGCGTGGGAGGTGAACCGCGGCTCCGAGACGAGGCTTTCAACGCCCCCCAGGCTGGGCGCGTGGGTGATGAGCCGGAGCGCCTTGAGGAAGCGCTCGGCGGCCCTGGGGCCTCCGGCCAGCTCGACGCCCACCATGCCGCCGAAGCCTTCCAGCGTCTTCTTGGCCAGCTCGTGGTCGGGGTGCGAGGGGAGGCCGGGGTAGTGGACCCGCCGCACCTTGGGCTGGTGCTCGAGCCAGGCCGCCACTTTGATCCCCGTCTCGTTGTGGCGGGCGATTCGCACCGCGAGCGTCTTCATGCCGCGCTCGATCAGCCACGCGCAGTGCGGGTCGAGGGCCTGGCCCCACACCTTCATCCGGCTGCGCACTTCCTCGATGAAGATCTCCGTCCCCGCCACCGCGCCCGCGATCACGTCGGAGTGCCCGTTGAGGTACTTGGTCACGCTGTGGATGACGACGTCCGCGCCGTGCTCCAGCGGCCGGAAGTTGATGGGCGAGGCGAACGTCGAGTCCACCAGCAGCGGCACGCCGCGCTCCTGCGTGAGCAGGCTGAGCCAGTCGAGGTCCAGCAGCCGCATGGTCGGGTTGGTCGGCGTTTCGACGAAGATGGCGCGGGTGGTCCGGCGCCAGCGGGAGCGCCAGTCGCGCCGCTTGTCCGGGTTGACGAACGAGACTTCGATGCCGAGCCGGTTGAAGTCCTCGGTGAACAGCTTGCGCGTGCCGCCGTAGATCCACTCGCTGGACAGCAGGTGGTCGCCCGGCCGCAGCACCGCGAGGTGCGCCAAGGCGGTGGCCCCCATGCCGGACGCGACGAACAGCGCGGCTTCCGCGCCCTCGAGCCGCGCCAGCCGCTCGGCCAGGCGCAGCTGGTTGGGGTTGTTCCCGTAGCGGGTGTACAGCGTCTCGTCGGTCGCGGCGATGCCGCGCACGAACGTGCTCGACTGCGCGATGGGGGCGGCGACCGGCTCGCCCGGCGTGCGGTGGGCGCCGGCGCCGAGGATCGCGGTGGTGGAC
>JACORV010000114.1 GCA_016179225.1 Gemmatimonadota bacterium
CCGGCGAGGTCTCCGGCCGCACCAGGATCACCGACTTCCCCTCGGCGGCCCACGCGAACGCCTCTTCCGCGTCGAACACCACCTGCCCCGACGCGGCGCCGGGCGAGGCCGGCAAGCCCGTGGTGAGCACGGTGCAGGGCGCCGCCGGGTCCACCATCGGGTGCAGGAGCTGCTCCACGGCGTCGGGGGAAACGCGCAGCAGCGCCTCCTCCTCGCCGATCACACCCTCGGCCCGCAGGTCCACGGCGATGCGGACGGCGGCTGCGCCGGTGCGCTTCCCGTGGCGGGTCTGGAGCAGGTAGAGCTTGCCGCGCTCCACCGTGAACTCGAGGTCCTGCATGTCCCGGTAGTGCCTCTCGAGCCGCTGCACGGTCTCGACCAACTCCGTGTACGCGGCGGGGAAGCGCGCCGCCATCCGCTCGAGCGGCTCCGGGTTGCGGATGCCGGCGACGACATCCTCGCCCTGCGCATTGACCAGGAACTCGCCGAAAAACCGCTGCTCGCCCGTCGAGGGGTCGCGCGTGAAGCCCACGCCCGTGGCAGAGTCCTCGCCCATGTTGCCGAAGACCATCGCGACCACGCTCACGGCGGTGCCGAGGTTCTCCGGGATGTGGTGGATCAGCCGGTACGCCGCCGCGCGCTCGCCCAGCCAGGAGCGCCATACGGCCTCGATGGCGCCCCACAGCTGCGCCTGCGGCTCTTCGGGGAACTTCGCGCCGGTGCGGCTCCGGATGGCCTTCTTGAAGGCGTCCACCAGGTCGCGCAGGTCCGCGGCGGGAAGATCGATCTCCCGGCTCACGCCGCGCGCCTTCTTCCGCTCGTCGATCAGGTGCTCGAAGGGACTCCTGTCGCCCTTGAGGCCGAGGACGACGTCGCCGTACATCTGGACGAAGCGGCGGTAGGCGTCGTACGCGAAAGCGGGATTGCCGGTCTCGCGCGCCAGCGCGTCCGCCACGCCGTCGTTCATGCCGAGGTTCAAGATCGTGTCCATCATCCCCGGCATCGAGACCGCGGCGCCCGAGCGCACCGACACGAGCAGCGGCCTTTCGGTGGAGCCGAACCGCCGGCCCACCAGCTCCTCGACGCGATGCAGGTTCCCCTCCACCTCGGCCCGGAGGTCGGGCGGGTACTTCCGCGTCTTGATGTACTCGATGCACAGCTCGGCGCTGATGGTGAAGCCGGGCGGGACGGGGACGCCGAGGTTCGTCATCTCGGCGAGCCCGGCGCCTTTGCCGCCCAGGAGCGTCTTCATCGCCGCCGAGCCGTCGGCCCGGCCGCCCCCGAAGAAATAGACGTAGTGTCTCATGCGGGGTGCTAAATGGAGCGCACCAGCTCGGCCACGTAGCCCGACGTAGTGGCGTCGGCGGGGATGTCGGTCGGGTACTGGTTGGAGAAGCAGGCGTGGCAGAAGCGGTCGGGGTCGCCGGCGCTGGCGTGCAGCATCCCCTCGCGCGAGAGATACCCGAGCGAATCCACGGCGAGATAGCGACGGATCTCCTCGACGGTGTGATTGGCGGCGATCAGCTCCTCGCGGGTCGGCGTGTCGATGCCGTAGTAGCACGGGCCGACGGTGGGCGGCGACGCGACGCGGAAGTGCACTTCCCGGGCCCCCGCCTGGCGGATCATCGCCACGAGGCCCCGGCTGGTGGTGCCGCGGACGATCGAGTCGTCCACCACGACGACGCTCCGGCCGGCGATGATCTCGCGCACCGCGTTGTACTTGATCTTGACCTTCGCGTCCCGGCCCGCCGGCACGGGGTGGATGAACGTCCGGCCGACGTAGTGGTTGCGGATCAGCGCGTGCTCGAGCGGGAGCCCCGCCTCCTCGGCGTAGCCCAGCGCCGCGGCGTTCGACGAGTCGGGGACGGAGAAGACGCAGTCGGCGCCCGGGGCCGGCTGCTCCTGCGCCAGCCGGCGGCCGAGCGTGCGGCGAAAGAGGTTGACGCTCTCGCCGAACACCTGGCTGTCGGGACGCGAGAAGTACACCAGCTCGAAGACGCAGCGCTTGAGCGGCTTGGGCGGCAGTGGGTCGAGGTACGCGACCCGGCCGCCGTCGATGCGCACGAAGCTGCCGGGCTCCAGCTCGCACACGATGCGCGCGCCGACGATGTCGAGGGCGCAGCTCTCGGAGGCCACCACCGTCGCGTCGCCCACCTTGCCCAGCAGCAGCGGCCGGAAGCCGCGCGCGTCCACGACCGCATACAGGACGCGCCCGACGGTGATGAGCAGCGAGTACGCGCCTTCGGCCTTGAGGACCGCCTCGCGGATCTGGGCCTCGGGGGTGGGCTGCTCGGAGCGCGCGATGAGATGGATGAGGGCCTCGGTGTCGGCGGTGGACTGGAGCAGGCTGCCGGACTCGATCAGCCCCCGTCGCAGGGCGCCGGCGTTGGTGAGGTTGCCGTTGTGCGCGATGGACAGCGTCCCGACGCGGTAGCGCACCAGAAAGGGCTGGGTGTTCACTGCCGCGCTCCCGCCCGCCGTGCTGTAACGGGTGTGGCCGATCGCCGTCGTGCCCTCGAGGCTGTTCAGGATCTCCTCGTTGAAGACGTCGGAGACGAGGCCGCTGCCCTTATGGGCGCGCGCCACGCCCGCGTCGTCCACCGAGACGATGCCGGCGGCCTCCTGGCCGCGGTGCTGCAGCGCGTAGAGGCCCAGGTAAGTGAGGTGCGAGGCCTCGGGATGGCCCGAGATGCCGAAGATGCCGCACATGGTCGCTACCCTCCTGCCGCCGCGGCGAGGCCGGCGTCAGTCCCGGCAAGGCGGCGCGGAATGGCACCCTCGTAAATCTCGCGCAGCCCGCTCACCGGCCGCGCGACCGTCACGCCCCCGATCGCGAAGCGGACCTGACTGCCCCCGCTGCCCACCGTGCCGACGACCGTCGCCGGGACGTGGTGCTGCGAGGCCAGCCCCAGCACTGCGTCGACCTCGCCCGCCGTCACGCTCACCACCGCCCGTCCCTGGTCCTCGCCGAACAGCGCCGCGTCCGGCGCCACGTGACCCGCCCACCGCGTGAGGTCCACGTCGAGCCCGAGCGGCGGCTTGGCGCCCATCGCGCACTCCGCGAGCGCTACCGCCACCCCGCCCTCCGAGACGTCGTGCGCCGACCGGAGGAGGCGGCGCTCCGCCGCCGTCACCAGGAAATCTACGAGCGCCCGCTCCGCCGTGAGATCCACCCGCGGAGGCGCGCCGTACGTCTCGCCGGTGATGAGCGAAAGATACTGCGACCCGCCCAGCTCGCCCCGGCAACGGCCGAGCACCAGCACCACGTCGCCCGGACCCTGGAAGGCGGCCGGCAGGTGCGCCGTCACGTCGGACAGGACGCCGACCATCCCGACCATAGGGGTCGGGAGCACCGCGCCCGACGGGCTCTCGTTGTAGAACGAGACGTTCCCGCCGGTGATCGGGGCGTCCAGGGCGCGGCACGCGTCGGCCATCCCTCGGCACGCCTCGCGGAACTGGTGGAAGACCTCGGGCTTCTCGGGGTTGCCGAAGTTGAGGCAGTCGGTGACGCCGAGGGGGCGCGCCCCTGTGACCGCGAGGTTCCGCGCCGCTTCGGCGACGGCAGCCTTGCCACCCTCGTACGGGTCGAGCCAGACGTAGCGCCCGGGACACCCGCTGGTCACCACCACGCCGAGGCAGGAGCCGCGGATCCGGATCACCGCCGCGTCGCCGCCCGGCCCCAGCACGGTGTTGGTCTGGACCGACGTGTCGTACTGCTCGTACACCCACCGCTTGGACGCGATGGTGGGAACGTCGAGGAGCCGCTCGAGCACGAGGTCGAGGCCGTCGCTCCGGGAAGGCGGGAGCGGCCGCGCCCGACGCGCCTTCGCCTCCTCGCTCTCGGCGGCCTCGGGGTGGTAGATCGGCACGCCCTCCACGAGCGGCCTGCCCGGGATCTCCGCTACGACCTCCTCGCCCCAGCGCACGCGGTAGAAACCGTCGTCGGTCACCCGGCCGATCACCGCGCTCTCGAGCTCCCACTTGCGTGCGATCTCGTGAACGGCGTCCTCGGAACCGCGCTTCGCCACCACGAGCATCCGCTCCTGCGATTCCGATAGGAGGACCTCGTACGGCGTCATCCCCTCCTCGCGCACCGGCACCTTCCGTGCGTCGATCTCGACGCCGACTCCGCCGCGCGCAGCCATCTCCGCGGAGCTGGACGTGAGACCGGCGGCGCCCATGTCCTGGATCGCCACGATGTGCCCCGAGGCGATCAGCTCGAGTGAGGCCTCGATGAGCAGCTTCTCGGTGAACGGGTCGCCGACCTGGACCTGGGGCCGCCGGGCCTCGCTCTTCTCGGAGAGTTCTTCGGAGGCGAACGACGCGCCGTGGATGCCGTCGCGGCCGGTGCGGGAGCCGACGCAAACGATCGGGTTGCCGGGCCCGGCGGCGCGGGCGCGGATCAGCTCGTCTTCCCGGAGCAGGCCGACGCACATCGCGTTGACCAGCGGATTCCCCTCGTAGGCCGGCTCGAACGCGACATCCCCGGCCACCGTCGGCACGCCGACGCAATTCCCGTAATCGCCGATGCCGTGGACCACGCCCTTGAAGAGGTAACGCTGGCGCGGCGTGTCGAGGGAACCGAAGCGGAGCGAGTCCAAGAGCGCGATGGGGCGCGCGCCCATGGTGAAGATGTCGCGCAGGATCCCGCCCACGCCGGTCGCGGCGCCCTGGTACGGCTCGACCGCCGACGGGTGGTTGTGAGACTCCATCTTGAAGGCGACCGCCCACCCCTCGCCGATCCGCACCACGCCCGCGTTCTCGCCGGGCCCCTGGAGCACCTGGGGCCCGGCCGTGGGAAGCGTCGTGAGCACCGGCTTGGAGTGCTTGTAGGAGCAGTGCTCGCTCCACAGCGCCGAGAAGATGCCGAGCTCGACCACGGTGGGATCACGGCCTAGGATGGACCGGATGCGGTCGAACTCTTCTGGCGTGAGCCCGTGCTGGCGGACCAGCTCCGGCGTGATGGCCGGATCGCCGGGGCGCGGGCGCGCCGTCACGTGCGCTTCTTTCCTCCGCCCATCCCCGAGACGAGGTCGCCGAAGAAGCTCTGCAGCGCGCCCGGCGCCTTTTCGAGCAGGCTCTCCGCCTCGCCGGCGTCGAACCAGACGCCGCGGCACTCGCTGCAGCGGTCCACCTGGACGCCGTGGTACCGCTCCTCCACCAGCTGGCCGCCGCACTTGGGGCAGTGCATGTGGTGGAGCTTGCGGCGCCCTTCCTTCTCTTCCTCCGTGCGGCGGGCCGCTGCTTCCTGCCGGCGCTTCTCCAGGCGCTCCGCTTCGAGCTTGAGGAAGTACTCCTCTTCGTTGCTGCTCGGTTTGTCGGGCATCAGAACTCCGGCCGGGAAGGCATGGTCGGGGTGGTGACGCGGACGCCGGTCACGGCGCCAGCGGCGGTGTCGGGCCGGGGCGGGGGCGGGGGCGTGAACTCGGGCACGCGGTCCCCGGGCGAGCTGCTCTGGCCGAGGTACAGGTGCTCGGGGGCCCGGACGATCGCGTCCACGACCTGGCCGTTCTGGAGAAGTACCAAGTCGTAGAACCCCCACTGCTGCTCCAGGCCGTTTCGGTAGAACAGGTACGTCCAGTCGTTCACCCGACGGACGGCGACCGGCTCGCCCCAGCGGTTGCGCACGTCGGCCTCGGTCATGCCCGGCCGGACCGCGGTCGTGGTGTCCTGCGCTCGGGCGTGCCCGGCGCACGTCGCCGCCACCGCGGCAATCAGGAAGAGGGTTCGCTTCACCATTGGGGCCTCCGTCAGACGCCCGCCGGCACGGCGGCCAGCGCGAACATCGTCGCGCCGTCGCTCGAGCCCACGAGCGCGTCGGCGGCGCTCTCGGGATGCGGCATCAGGCCGAGCACGTTGCGGCCCTCGTTCGTGATGCCGGCGATGTCCCGCATGGCGCCGTTGGGGTTGCCGTGCGTGTACCGGAAAATCACTCGACCCTCGTATTCCAGGCGGTCCAGCGTCGCCTGGTCCGCTACGTACCGGCCGTCGCCGTGCGCGATCGGGAAGCTGAGCTCCTGGCCGACGCGGTAGCCGGCGGTGAACAGCGTCGCGTCGCTCTCCACCCGCACCGTGACCATCCTCGCCACGAACGCGAGCCCCTCGTTGCGGACCAGGGCGCCGGGCAAGAGGTGCGCCTCGCAGAGGATCTGAAAGCCGTTGCAGATGCCGAGCACCGGGCGGCCCGCCTCGGCGTGCCACGCGACCGCGCGCATGACCGGCGAGAACCGAGCGATCGCGCCCGGCCTAAGGTAGTCGCCATAGGAGAAGCCGCCGGGGAGGACGACGACGTCGGCGCCCTCGAGGTCGGTCGAGCGGTGCCAGACCAAGCGGGCCTCGTGTCCCGCGGCGCGGGCGGTGTGATAGGCGTCGAGGTCGCGGTTGGAGCCGGGGAACCGCACGACGGCGATTTTCACGACAGCGCCTCCACGGCGTCGATGCTGAAGTCCTCGGTGACCGGGTTGGCGACCAGCCGCTCGCACATCTCGCGCAGCCGCTCGCGCACCTGCTGCTCGGAATCGGCCTCGAGCGCGATCTCGAGGGTGCGTCCCACTCGGACCTGCCTCACGCTGATGAAGCCGAGCGCCCCCAGCGCCTGCTCCACGGCGTGACCCTGGGGATCGAGCAGTCCCGCCCTCGGCATGACGCGCACGCGACCCCTGAAGCGCATCACTGGCCTCCCTGGCGGCGGCCCGGCTTGCCCAGACGGAAGGGGAGCGGCGGCTTGGGCGACACGTCGTCCTCAGTGGGTCGGGCGCCTTCCTCCTCGTTGTCCAAGAGCGGATCGCGCTCCGGCATCCGGTCGAGGAAGCCCACCGCGGCGGCGCGCACCAGGCCCGAGCCGATGAAGGCGATCCCGAACGGGAAGAAGAAGTAGGCCGGGAAGTACAGGGCGGCGACGATCACCAGCAGCATCCACCCGATGCCGAGGAGCCCGCGCCAGGTTCGGAAGGTGAGCTTCGGGACCACCGGGTAGGGCACGTGGCTCACCATCAGCAGGGACACCATCACCACGAGAAGGGCGATGGCGGTGTTCCAGGGCCAGCCCGCTTCGAGGTACCGGTTGAAGAACGGCGTCTGCGCGAACGGATAATAGGTGGCGAGCGTCATCCCCGCCGCCGGCGAGGGCAGGCCGAAGAACTGGGTCTTGGCGTGGCCCGACTGCTCGACGTTGAAGCGCGCGAGCCGGAGCGCTGCCGCGAGGATATACAGGAAGCAGAGCAGCCACGACCACTCGCCGCCCTTGAAGGAGTGGAAGTACAACAGCAGCGCCGGCGCGACGCCGAAGCTGATCACGTCCACGAGCGAGTCGAGCTCGGCGCCGAAGGCGGTGCCGGTGCGGCTCATGCGCGCGATGCGGCCGTCGAGGAGGTCCATGACGCCGGCCACGACGATGAACCACGAGGCGTGCATGAAGTTGCCGCGCGCAGCCTCGATGATCGACCAAATGCCGAAGAAGAGGTTCCCGGAGGTGAACGCGCCCGGGAGGATGACGATGGCCCGGCGCATCCCCTGGCGGCGCGGCGCCGTCACGCCCCGCGCTCCGCGATGACCGTCCGGCCCGCGTACACGGCCTCGCCCAGCGAGACCTTCATCTTCGCCGCCGACTCCAGGAAGACGTCCACCCGCGAGCCGAACCGGATCATCCCCATGCGCTCGCCCTGGACGGCTCGATCGCCCGGCCCGCCGTCGGTGACGATGCGGCGCGCGATGAGGCCCGCGATCTGCCGCACCAGCACCCGCCCGCTCGGGCTGGCGATGCCCACCGAGGCCTGCTCGTTCACCAGCGAGGCCTTGTCGTGGCTCGCCACGGTGAACTCGCCGGGATTGTAGTGCACGATTTCGATCTCGCCCGACACCGGGTACCGGTTCACGTGGACGTTGAGGACGTTCATGAAGATGGAGACACGAGTCGCCTTGTCGTGAAGATACATCGGCTCCTCGACCTGGGCGATACTGCACACGCGGCCGTCGGCGGGGGCGATCACGACGTGATCGCCGCGCGGGCCCTCCCGCACGGGGTCGCGGAAGAACACGAAGAGCCACGCGGTGAGTAGCGCTCCCACGACGGGGAAGGCGATCGTCCACCCCGGCCATGCATACCAAATCACCAGGAGCGCGGCGTCCAGCGCGAGCCCGATGCGGATGAACGGCCAGCCTTCGGCAGCGATGCGCATCAGGTCTCCAGGGCGCGGCCGGCGAGCCGCCGGTAGATCTCGCGGTAGCGCTCGCTGGTCGAGCGCACCACGTGGTCCGGGAGCGGGGGCGGCGGCGCGTCGCCGTTCCAGCGGCGCGCCTGGCGCAGCCCGTCGAGGTAGTCGCGCACCGGCTGCTTGTCGAAGCTCGACTGCGCGCGGCCGGGAGCGAAGAGGTCCGCCGGCCAGAAGCGCGACGAGTCGGGCGTCAGCACCTCGTCGATGAGAAGGAGGCGCCCGCGGCCGTCGAGTCCGAACTCAAACTTGGTGTCGGCAATGATGATCCCGTGCTCCGCCGCGTACGCCTGCGCCTCGCGGTAGAGCGACAGCGAGCGGTCCCGCAGCTCTGCCGCGAGGTCCGCGCCCAGCGCCGACGCGACGCGCGCGAAAGTGACGTTCTCGTCGTGCCCGACGTCGGCCTTGGTGGCCGGCGAGAAGATGGGCGGGTCGAAGCGCTCCGACTCCCGAAGGCCCGCCGGCAGGCGCTCGCCCGCCAGGGTGCCGCGCTCGCGGTACTCCTTCCATGCGGAGCCGGAAAGATAGCCCCTCACCACGCACTCGAACGCGACCGGCTCGGTCCGCACCACCAGCATCGCGCGCCGCGCGATCGCGTCGCGGTGCCCGGCGAGGGCGGGGCACGCGCGGATGATGCCATCCGCGTCCGCGCTCAGGCAGTGGTGCGGCACGGCCGCGCCGAGCCGAGAGAACCAGAACGCGCTGATCTGCGTCAAGACCGCACCCTTGTGGGGCACCGCTTCGTTCATCACCACGTCGAAGGCGCTGATCCGGTCGCTCGCGACGATCAGCAGCCGCTCGGCGTCCACGCGGTAGACTTCGCGGACCTTGCCGCGGCGGACGAGGGGGAGGGGGAGGGGGAGGGGGAGCGCGCTCTGCATGAGGTCGGTCATACGCGTACCTCGGCCGGCGGCGCGCCGGGGAGGCGCGCCAGCAAGGGGTCCACGACGTCGCGGAGGAACTCGTCCACCTGCTCGGGCGCGCGACCGACGAAATGGCCGGGATCGAGGTCGCGCGCCACGTCCGCGATGGGCGCGGCGCGGAACGCGGGGTCCGCGGCCAGCCGCTGGAGCAGGTCGTTCGGCGCGCCGTCCTCGGCGACTGCCCGCGCCACTTCCATACTGTGGCGCCGGATCACCTCGTGCAGCGCTTGCCGGTCGCCCCCCGCCTTCACGCCCAGCATCAGGCAGCGCTCGGTGGCCATAAACGGCAGCTCGGTCAGCACGTGTCGCCGGACCACCGCGTCGCGCACCTCGAGCCCCGAGGCCACGTCGGCGACCAGGACGAGGATCGCGTCCACCGCGAGGAACGACTCGGGGAGCACCAGCCTCCGGTTGGCGCTGTCGTCCAGGGTGCGCTCGAGCCACTGCTGCGCCGCCGTCTCCTCCCCGTTCGCGGGGAGGTGCATGACGAAGCGCGCGAGCGACGTGATGCGCTCGGCCCGCATCGGGTTGCGCTTGTACGCCATCGCGGAGGAGCCGATCTGCTCGGCGCCGAACGGCTCGAGGATCTCGCCCAGGTGCTGGAGGAGGCGCAGGTCGGCGGCGAGCTTCGCGGCCGACTGCGCCACCCCCGCCAGTGCGCTCAGCACCTGCGCGTCGGTCTTGCGCGGGTAGGTCTGGCCGCTCACCGGTACCACGCGCTCGAAGCCGAGCTTCTCGGCCACCAGCTGGTCCAGCCGGCGCACCCTGGCGTGGTCGCCGTTCAGCAGATCGAGGAACGAGGCCTGCGTTCCCGTCGTGCCCTTGCACCCGAGGAAGCTCAGCGTGCCCAGCCGATGGGCGACCTCCTCGAGGTCCGCGACGAAGCCGTGCATCCAGAGCGCGGTCCGTTTGCCCACGGTGGTGAGCTGCGCCGGCTGGAAATGCGTGTACGCGAGCGTGGGCATGGCGCGGTAGCGCGCGGCGAACGCGCGGAGCGCGCGCAGCGCGGCGCCCAGGCGCGCCTCGACCAGGCGGAGCGCCTCCCGCACGATGAGGAGGTCGGCGTTGTCGGTGACGAAGGCCGACGTGGCGCCGAGGTGGATGAACGGCCGCGCCGCGGGCGCGACGTCGCCGAAGGCGTGAACGTGCGCCATCACGTCGTGGCGGAACCGTGCCTCGTACTCCTCGGCGCGCGCGAAATCGATGTCCTCCGCGCGGGCCTGCATCTCGGCGATCGCCGCCTCGGGGATCGCGATGCCGACCTCGCGCTGGGACTCCGCGAGGGCGATCCAGAGGTGCCGCCACAGCCCGATGCGGGTCCGCGGGCTGAACAGCCGCTGCATCGCCGGCGAAGCGTAGCGCGTGGCGAGCGGCGAGGCGTAGCGCTCGAAGTCAGTCATCGGCCGCCCCAGAAATCGGCGTAGCCGATCCGTCCCTCGCGCTCGAAGAAAACCCGCAACGCGCCCCGCCCCCGGTAGTACTCGATCACCTGGTTGAATTGCTCGGCCGAGGTGATGGCGACGTTGTTCACCTGCAGAATGACGTCCCCCGGCTGCAGCCCCAGCGTGCGCTGCGACTCGGGGCCCGCCGTGAGGACCAGGGCGCCGCGCGGGTTCGTGAGGCGCCGCTCTGCCTGAATGGCGGGCGTGACCGTGACCAGCGCGAGGTCGGCGAAGGCGATGCGCGTCGCGCTCTCGGACGGCAGCTCGACGGCGGCGACGGCCACGTCCTGGGTCTCGTCGCCACGACGTACGGTGACGCGCAGCGTGTCGCCGATGCCAAGATCGAGGAGCGCCTTCTCCCAGTTGAGGAAGTTGCGGATGAGCTGCCCGTTCACGCCGTCGATGATGTCGCCCGGCTTCAACCCGGCACGCTGGCCGGGGCCGCCGGTCGCCACGCGGCGGACCGGCACTCCGGGCTGGCGGCGCCAGCTCCCCGAGCGCGGCGGAGGCTCGGCGATCTCCACACCGATCCAACCGCGGCGCACCCGACCCTGCGCGCGGAGGTCGCGCGCCACGCGCAGGGCGCGCTCGATCGGGATCGCGAAGCCGAGGCCGACGTTGCCGCCCGACTGCGAGAGGATGAACGCGTTCACGCCTACCACCTCGCCCGCCGCGTTCACCAGCGGACCGCCGGAGTTGCCGGGGTTGATGGCGGCGTCGGTCTGGATCATATCCACGTAGAGGCCGCTGCGATCGCCCGAGGGGAGGATGTCGCGCCCCAGCCCGCTGACCACGCCGACGGTCACCGACGGCTCGGTGTTCCCGAGCAGGTACCCGTACGGATTGCCGATCGCGACGACCCAGTCGCCGATGCGGAGGTTCGTGGTGCGGCCGATCGGCGCGACCGGGAGGCCGGTGGTGTCGATCTTCACCACCGCGATATCGGTCCGCACGTCCTCGCCCAGGAGGCGCGCCGGAAAATCGCGGCCGTCACGCAGCGTGACGACGATTTGCTCCGCTCCCGTGACCACGTGCTGGTTGGTGACGACCATCCCGTCGCCGGTCACCAGGAAGCCCGTCCCGAGACCCTCGACGAGCTGCTCGTAGCCGCGGGGCAGGGCGAACATCTCGAACATCGTGCGCGGGAGTGTACGCTCGCGCCGCACCACGTTCACGCTCACGACGGCCGGCGCGACGCGCGCCGCCGCGGCGCCGATGACCGAGCGGCGCTCGGTTCCCACCGGATCGGGGCGCTGCGCAACAGCGGGCGCCGCCGCCGCGAGGGCAGCGAACGCGAGAATCCCGTGGTTTGCCCGTGCGAGGCCGATCGTCATTCACCGTCCGCGTAACAGTGCGCGGGATACCGCACGCCGACCAGGAAGAGGCCCTGGGGCGGCGCGGGCGGCGACGCCGCGCGATTGTCCGTTCCCTCGAGCAGCTCGGCGAGGTCCGAAGCCGGGCGCCGGTCGCGCCCGATGTCCACCATCGTCCCGACCAGGAACCGCACCATACGGTGGAGGAAGCGGTCCGCCGTGATCCAGAACTCGTAGCCCAGCGCGTCCTCCCGCCGCTGCCACACGGCCTCGAGCACGCGGCACCGGTAGTGCGCGCGTTCCGGTCCGGCGGCGGAGAGCGCCCGGAAGCCGTGCTCGCCGCCAAGCTCGGCGGCGGCGCGGGCGAGCCGCTCCTCGTCGAGCGGCGCCCCGAGGCCCCACTCGTACCGACGGCGAAACGGCGAGCGGGCGCCGGCATCGATGCCGATGCGATAGCAGTAGGTGCGCTCGATCGCGTCGCGCCGCGGGTCGAAGCCCGCCTTCATGCGACTCGCCGAGGCGACCCACACGTCGGGAGGAAGCAGCGCGTTCATCGCCCGCACGAGCTCCGCCGGCGTCCACTGCTCCGGGACCGCGGCCACGGCGGCCTGCCCGACCGCGTGCACGCCGGCGTCGGTCCGCCCCGCGCCCATCACCGGCGTTCGGCGCCCCACCAGACGCTCCAGGACGGCCTCGAGGTCCGCCTGCACCGTGCGGTCGGCCTTCTGCCTCTGCCACCCCGCGAACGCGCCTCCGTCGTAATGCAGCAGGAGAAGCGTCGGCCGCGCCGCCATGGGCGCGAAACCTAGTGGCGTCCACGGGGGATGGTCAAGCGACGCAAGTGCTTGCGCCATTTGACAAAGCGTGATCGCGGGGACTACTCTTCGCGCGCCCCCGTCCCGCACCGCACGATGCCCCAAAGCGACCCCGTCTCGCGCGCCATTCTCGCCCTCGCCGATCGCCGCGATCTCACGGCCGAGCAGGCCAAGGACGCGTTCGGGCACGTGATGGCCGGCGAGTCAACACCGGTGCTGACCTCCGCGCTGCTCATGGGTCTGCGCGCCAAGGGCGAAACGCCGGACGAAGTCGTGGGCGCGGCCGTCGCACTCCGCACCGAGATGGTGCGCGTCACGCCGGCCAGGATGGACGGCCTGATCGATACCTGCGGCACCGGCGGCGGTCGCCTCGGCACGTTCAACATCTCCACGGCAGCCACGCTGGTCGCCGTGGGCGCCGGCGCGCGCGTCGCCAAGCACGGGAACCGCTCGTTCACCTCGCGGTCGGGAAGCGCGGACGTGCTCGAGGCCCTCGGCGTGCCGATCCCGCAGAACGCGCGCGCCGCGGCCGAGCTGCTCGAACGGTGCGGCATGACCTTCCTCTTCGCGCCGCTCTTCCATCCAGCCATGCGGCACGTCGGCCCGGTGCGGCGCGAGCTCGGCCTCACCACGATCATGAACCTCGTCGGTCCCCTCGCCAACCCGGCGGGCGTGCGGCGCCAGCTGGTCGGCGTGCCCGACGAGAGCCGCGCACCGCTCATGGCCAACGCCCTCGCGCGGCTCGACTGCGAGCGCGCCTTGGTGGTGCACGCGCGCGCCGGCATGGACGAGATCTCGCCCGTGGGACCGACGGACGTGTGGGAGGTGCGGGACGGGGCGGTCAGTCAGTGGGTGTTCGAGCCGGAGTCCTTCGGCCTTCCCGCCGGCGACCTCGCCGACCTCGCGGGCGGATCCCCGGAGGACAACGCCCGTATCGTGGAGCGCGTCGTGTGCGCCGAGGACCGGAGCATCCGCTACGCGGCGGTGGTAATCAATGCCGCCGCGGCGCTGGTTGCCGCCGGGACGGCGGACGAATGGAAGGACGCGGTGGCACGCGCCCAGGCGGCGATCAGTGAGGGACGCGCGGCGCAGGTGCTGGCGCAGCTGCGCGCGGCGCGCGAGGGGTGACCATGCGCAAGCTCGATCTTCCAAGCCCTCGCCACGAGGCCTTCTACGTCGCCTCGGTCACCCTGCTGCTCAGTCTGACCGTCGGTCGCCTGCTGCCGGCGGGGCTCCATTCGCTGATCACCGGGGCGCTGCGCCTAGCGGTTGTTGTCACCGCGGCGTTGGTGGTGCTGTACCTCGTCCGGCACCGCACGCGCCGGACCGCGGCGCACGCACTCGTGGCGCTGGTCGTTGCGGCAGGTGTGCTCACGCTGGCGCCCCTCCGCGCGCCCTCGCGAGCCGAACGCATGCGCGAGCGCGTCCCCGCGCTGGAGCCGCTGGTGCGCGAGATCCTGGCCGCCCCCGATTCGCTGTGCAATCCCTATGGTAACGAGGAGTCCCTGCGCCAACGGATCCTAGCCGCCGGGTTCATGTGGTGCACGGCGAGCGATCAATACATCGCGTTCCGCGGCGGGGGCTTCCTCGATGACGCGTGGGGCGTGCTGTTAGTGCGGCGCGGCCAGCCGGCGCGGGGGGGAGGAGTGGAGGGGGCGCCGATAGCATCGCTCGAGCCCCTCGGCGGAGTGTGGTACTACTATAGGACGCACTGAGGGTGCAGGTGTTGCGGGACGGCCGAGCTAGTACTTGCGGATCACCCCAACCACGACGCCCTGGACCGTCACGTCCCGCTCGTCGGCGTAAATGGGCTGCAGCGCAGCGTTGGCGGGCTGGAGGCGGATGCGGCCGCCCTTCTCGCGGTGGAACTTCTTGACCGTGGCGTGCGTGCCCCCGACAAGGGCCACCACGGTCTCGCCGTCCCTGGCCGTGGATCGGCTGTGCACGACGACGTAGTCGCCGTCGCGGATCTGCTCGTCGATCATGGAGTCGCCGCGCACCCGCAGGACATAGCTCTGCCCTGCGGCGGGAAGCATCTCTTCCGGCAGGGTGATGGACTCCTGCTCCTCGACCGCCTCGATCGGCTCGCCCGCGGCGACCGTGCCGAGCAGAGGGACCTCCGCAACGCCGGGCTGCCGGGCCCGCGTCAGGATCTCGATGGCCCGGCTCTCATTATAGGACCGTCGGATGACGCCCTTGCGCTCGAGGTTGGAGAGGTGTTCATGGACGGTGGCGAGGGAACCGTAGCCCATGGCCTTGGCGATTTCCTCGAAGCTCGGGGCGTAGCCGTGGTCGTCGATGTAGCGCGTGAGATAGTCGAGGATCTCGCGTTGGCGTCTCGTGAGCGGCACGTTGGGCTCCATGGTGGACGGTCGTTCCGGCCCGAGGCCCGAAGATACTCCGAAACAACGGTAGCCGAATGAAAGCCGAACCGCAAGCGCCCCGGGTACTGGAGGGCATACTTGCCGAGACGGCGCGTCGGGTGGAGGCGCGGCGGGGGGAGCGGTCCGCCTGGGAGCGGCGGGCTGAAGCCGCGCGGCCCGCGCCCAACTTCGCCGAGGCACTCCGGGCCCCGGTGGTGGCGGTCATCGCCGAGGTCAAGCGGCGCTCCCCGTCAGCCGGAGCAATCCGCGCCGAAGCTGACGCCGTGGCCCTGTCACTGACCTACGCGGAGGCGGGCGCTGCGGCCGTGTCGGTGCTCACGGAGGAGGCCCACTTCGGGGGCTCGCTGGACGACTTGTCGCGGGTCTCGGCGGCGATTGCGGTCCCGACGTTGCGGAAGGACTTCATCATCGATCCGCTCCAGGTCTACGAGGCGCGCGCGGCGGGCGCCTCAGCGGTGCTGCTGATCGTGCGCGTGCTCTCGGCCGAGCGGCTCGAGGAGCTGGCGCGACTCGCGCGGGAGATCGGCCTGGCGACCCTGGTGGAGGTGCACGAGGCGGCCGAGCTCGAGGCGGCGATGGCGGCGCGTCCCACCGCGATCGGCGTGAACGCGCGCGACCTCGATACCCTGGCGATCGAACCCGCCCGCGTGGAATCCCTCCTGGCCCTCGTGCCCTCGGACCTGGCCGCGGTGGCGGAGAGCGGCCTTTCATCCCGCGCGGACGTGGAACGCGTCGCGGCGTTCGGCGCGGACGCCGTGCTCGTCGGGAGCGCCGTGGCGGGCGCCCCCGATCCGGGGGCGGCGCTGCGGGCGCTGGTCGGGGTCCCGTGCGGGGCGCGGCGGGGCCCGCGGTGAGCGGCCGGTTCGGCCCGTTTGGCGGCCGGTACGCGCCGGAGACGCTGGTGCCGGCGCTCGAGGACCTGGCGCGTGCCTACGACGAGGTGGCCGCGGACCGCGGCTTCTGGGAGGAATACGAGCACCTCCTCGCTGAGTACGTGGGGCGGCCTACGCCGCTGTCCGAGGCACCCCGGCTGGGCGAGACGGTCGGCGGTCGCGTCTACCTCAAGCGCGAGGATCTGAACCACACCGGCGCCCACAAGATCAACAACACCGTGGGCCAAGTCCTGCTGGCCCGGCGGCTAGGGAAGCGGCGCATAATCGCCGAGACGGGGGCGGGGCAGCACGGGGTGGCGACCGCCACGGTCTGCGCCCGCTTCGGGCTCGAGTGCGTGGTCTACATGGGCGAGGAGGACATGGCGCGGCAGGCGCTCAACGTCTACCGCATGCGGCTCCTGGGCGCCGAGGTCGTGGGAGTGGGGTCCGGGACCCGGACGCTGAAGGACGCAACCAACGAGGCGATGCGCGACTGGGTCACGCATGTCGATACCACGCACTATATTATCGGATCGGTGGTCGGGCCCGACCCGTATCCCCGGATGGTGCGCGCCTTTCAGGCGGTCATCGGGCGTGAGGCGCGACGGCAGTGCTTGGAGTCGTGCGGCCGCCTGCCGGACGCCGTGGTGGCGTGCGTCGGGGGTGGCTCGAACGCGATCGGCATCTTCAGCGCCTTCCTGGGCGACGCGGCGGTGGAGCTGGTGGGCGTGGAGGCGGCGGGCGAGGGACTCGAGAGCGGCCGTCACGCGGCATCACTGTCGCGCGGCGCGCCGGGCGTCCTGCACGGGAGCTACAGCTACCTTCTCCAGGACGCGGACGGTCAGGTGGCGCCCGCGCACTCGATCTCGGCCGGTCTCGACTACCCGGGCGTCGGCCCGGAGCACGCCGCGCTGCGGGACTCGGGTCGCGCGCGGTACGTTGCCGTGACGGACGCGCAGGCGCTCGACGCCTTCCACCGTCTGGCGCGGCTCGAAGGGCTGATCCCCGCGCTCGAAAGCGCCCACGCGGTGGCGTGGGTCCTGGCGCAAGCGGGCGGCTGGGCGGACGGCAAGCTGGTCGTGATCAATCTGAGCGGCCGGGGCGACAAGGACGTCGCTACCGTGGCTTCGCTCGAGGGGATGCCTGCGTGACGGACGGCGCGAGCACGGATCTGGCGCTTCCCCCTGCTCTCATCGAGGAGCTCCTTCAGGCCCTCGCCAAGGCGCTTCGCGCCCATCAGCTCTACCTGCCGAACAACCCCGTGTATCAGAAGGCGATCGAGACGCTGCGCCAGGCCTTCCAGCCCATCTGGGAGGCCACGGACGACCTGGTGCTCGACGTCGCGGAGGGCGATCTGCGCTGGGAGGGGAACGTCGTCTACAGCAGCACCAGCCGCGGCGAGAGCATCGCGTGGGTCTTCTTCAAGGACGGGGTGCGCTCGGTGACGCTGTTGCCGGGCGTGGAGCGAGACGAGATCGTCGGCCTGCTGGACGTGGTGCACCGCGCCCGCAGCATGCAGTCCGAAGACAGCGACGACCTGCTGACGCTCCTCTGGGAGAAGGACTTCCAGCGCATCCGCTACGTCTTTCAGGACCTCACCAGCGACGCGGGCGCCATGACGCTGCCCACGGCGGAGGAGGTCCGCGCGCCGGCGACCATGCCTGGGGACGTCGCGGGCGCCGTGGCGGAGGAGGTGGGCGAGCCCGGGATGCGGACCGGCGGTGCGGCGGAGGAGGAAGCGGCGCCGTCCCGCGCCGGGATCGTGCGGGCCGAGGACTTCGACACCACCCTCTACTTCCTTGACGAGAAGGAGATCGAATACATCAAGGGCGCGGTGCAGAACGAGTACGCGCAGGACCTGCGCCGCAACGTGCTCGCTATGCTGTTCGACGTGCTGGAGCTCCAGCCCTACCCGACGGTCCGCGCGGAGCTCATTTCGATCCTCGAGAGCTTTCTCCCGTACCTCCTCGGGGCGGCGGACTTCACGTCCGTGGCGTACGTGCTGCGCGAGGCGAAGGCGGTGGTGACGCGCGCGCGCGAGCTGCTTCCCGAGCACCGCAAGGCGCTCGAGGACCTGCCGTTGCGGCTGTCGCAGGAGCAAACGCTGGCGCAGCTGCTCCAGTCGCTCGACGAGGCGACGGTGCAACCCTCCGCGGAGGAGCTCGGCGAGCTGTTCCACGAGCTGCGCGGCGAGGCGCTCCCCACGCTGTTCGCGTGGCTGCCCAAGCTGGCTAACGCCCGCGTTCGCGAGGTCCTGGATGCGGCGGTGACCCGGCTCGCGGCGGCCAACACCCAGATGGTGGTCTTGGCGATGCAGTCCGCCGACCCGAGCGTCGTCTTGGAGGCGGTGAAGCTTTCGGCGAAGCTCAAGCTGCAGCAGTCGGTCGCGGCGCTTGGCCAGGCGCTGGGGCACGTCGAGCCGGCGATCCGCGTGGCCGGCGTGCATGCGCTCGCCGAGATCGCGTCGCCGGCCGCGCTCCAGGCGCTCGAGAGGGGACTGGAAGACGCGGACCGCGAAGTGCGGCTGGCGTCCATCCGCGTCATCGGCGTCAACCAGTCCAAGTCGGCGCTGGCCAAGATCTCGGAGGTGGTGCAGGGAAAGTCCGTGCGCGAGCGGGACCTCACCGAGAAAATGGCGTTCTTCGAGGCGTACGGGACGCTGGTCGGGGAGTCGGGAGTGGCGGGCCTGGACGCGATCCTGAGCAGCGGCGGGTTCCTCAAACGGAAGGAGGATGCCCAGACACGCGCCTGCGCGGCCATGGCGCTGGGGAAGATCGGCACGCCGTCGGCGCGGCAGGCGCTGGAGAAGGCGGCGGCCGACAAGGAGCCGCTGGTGCGCAACGCGGTGAGCCGCGCGCTGCGCGGCGAGCGCGCCACGCAGAGCATGTTCGTGCCGCCGGGGGTGTAGGATGACGGAGCCCGGGCACCGGCCGTCGGTCGTCGACTCGATCCAGACCACCGACGCGTACATCCGCGGCGCGGGCCGGGGGTTCCTGGTCGCGCTGTACACGGCGCTGCGCTCGCTCAAGCTCTACCCGCTCGAGAACGCGCAGGTCCAGAAGTCGCTCGACGACCTCACCGCGACGGTGCAGGGCATCCTCGACCGGGAGCAGGAGATCGAGCTGCGGGTCACCGGCGAGTTCATCTTCGTGAACCAGACGCGGCTGCGCCTCGATCTCGACAACTACGCGTCGTTCTCGCACGTGCTGAACATCCTCAGGAGCGTCGGGGTCGGGCTGGTGCGCGCCGAAGTGGGCGCCGACCGCCGCGAGTGGACGACGTTCCTCTCCCTGATGCTGAGCACGGCGTCGCGCGAGGAAACCGCGAACCGCTTCTTCGAGCTCGCCAACCGGATGCGGGACGCGGGCCTGACGCACGTCGCCGTCGAGCCGGCGGTGGAGGCGGAGGCGAGCGACGACGAGGAGGAGCGGCAGAAGGAGCAGTCGAAGCGCACCTACCAGCGCTCGGTGGCGGTGACCAAGGAGGTCATCAACTCGGTGCGGATGGGGCGCACCGCCAGCGTGAAGAAGGTGAAGCGCGCCGTGCAGGCGATCGTGGACCAGGTGCTGTCCGACGAGACGTCGCTGATCGGGCTCACTACACTGCGTGACTACGACGACTACACGTTCACGCACTCGGTGAACGTCTGCATCTTCTCCGTCGCCCTGGGCCGGAAGATCGGCCTCGGCAAGCTCCAGCTTTACGACCTCGGCATGGCGGCGCTCTTCCACGACGTGGGCAAGTCGCGCGTGCCGCTCGAGGTGCTGAACAAGGACGGGAGCCTGACCGAGGAGGAGTGGAGGATCATGCAGGCGCACCCTTGGCTGGGCGTGCTGACGCTGTTCGGGCTGCGGGGCTACGGCGAGATCCCGTATCGCAGCATGATCGGCGCCTACGAGCACCACATGAAGGTCGATCTCACCGGCTACCCGAAGTCCATCCGGCCGCGGATGGTGTCCATCTTCTCCAGGATCATCGCGGTGGCCGACGGGTTTGACGCCGCCACCAGCCGCCGCGCCTACCAGACCGTCCCGATCCAGCCCGACGCCGTGCTGAAGGAGATGTGGGAGAACCCCAAGCGCGGCTACGATCCGGCGCTGGTCAAGGCCTTCATCAACCTCATCGGCATCTATCCGGTGGGGACGATGGTCATCCTCGACACCTACGAGCTGGCGCTCGTCGCGTCGGCCAATCCCAACCTCGAGATGGTCCATCGCCCGATGGTGCGCATCATCTCCGATCCGGCCGGGAGCATATCGTACCCCGGCTACGTCGCAGACCTGGCGGAGCAGGACGGCTCCGGCACGTATCTCCGCTCGATCATCAAGGTCACGAACCCCGACAAGTATGGGGTGCGGGTCGCCGACTACTTTGTCTGAGGGCGCGCTCGCCGGCTGCTGGACCGGGCTTCGCACCGCGGGGCGCGCGGCGCTCGTTCCGTACATCACCGCGGGCCATCCCGACTGGAACGCGACGCGCGTCTTCCTGGGAGCGGCGCGGGACTACGGCGCGGACATCGTCGAGCTGGGCGTCCCGTGGAGCGACCCGGTCGCCGACGGGCGCGTGATCCAGGCGAGCACCCATGCCGCCCTCGCGGCGGGGGTCACCTTGCGCGGCGTGCTCGACGCGCTCCGCGAGGCGCGGCCCGCCGTGCCGGTGGTGCTGTTCACCTATCTCAACCCGGTGCTCGCGATGGGTCCGTCGCGCTTTCTGGAGGCGGCGCGCGAAGCTGGCGCGGCCGGCATCCTGGTCGTCGACCTGCCGGTGGGGTCGGACCCCGCGACCGAGGCGGCGCTCCAGGCGGGTGGTCTGCCGCTGGTGCGCCTCGTGGCGCCCACGACGCCGCCCCCCCGGCTCGCACGCATCGCCGCCGCGAGCCAGGGCTTCGTGTACCTCGTCGCGCGCCTCGGCGTCACCGGGGCGAGCCGGGCGCTCGCCGCCGACCTCGGCGACCGGGTGGCGGCGGTGCGCGCGGCGACAAGCTTGCCGGTCGCGGTCGGTTTCGGGATCGGCGGGCCGGAGCAGGCGGCCGCTGTCGCGACGCTCGCCGACGGCGTGGTGGTGGGGAGCGCCGTGGTCGAGCGCATGGAAGCCGGGTCGGTCGCGGCCGCCGGCGCCTGGCTTCGGGAGCTGCGGCGCGCGATGGACCTGGCACGGGCGGCTCGCGCGTGACGCCGATCCGGGTGGGCACGCTCGTCACCGCGTATCCTGCAGTCCTCGCGGTTGCGGGGGGCCTGGTGCTCGCCGGCGCGGTCGCGCTCCATCCGCAGCCGCAGTCCTGGCCCGTAGTGCTGTTGCTGGTCGCCGCGGCTACGGTGTTGCGGCGGTATGCCGTCTCGCTCTCCAAGTTTTCGTACCTCTCGCTCACCAGCTTCGTTGGACTCACCGGGAGCGTCCTCTTCGGCGCCGCCCCGACGCTCCTCGCGATGGCTACGGCGTGCCTGGCGGGCGATTGGGGATGGCTGCGCAAGCCGTGGCGCGCCGCGACCATCAACGCCGGCCGCGAGGTGCTCGCGCTCGCCGCAAGCTTCGGGGTGTATGCCGGCACGCTGAAGATCGGGGGACTGGAGGAGCACGGGCTCGGCGTCGACCTCGTGCCGGCGCTGGTCTTCTTCACGATCGCGTATTTCCTCGTCGGGCGCGCCCTCTTCTACTTCACCCTCCTGCTGCGCGGGAAGCTGATGGAGGACGAGCAGTCGCTCATCCTGCGCTACGAGGTCGTCGCCTATTTCGTCTCGGCGCTCTCGACCGCGACCTCGCTGATCGCGGTCGCCACGCTCGAGCCGCGCTCCTGGCCGTTCGTCGGGGCGATGCTGCTCTTCGCCGGCTGGATGGTCAAGCGCCTCCTCGAGGAGGCCATCGGCGCGGAGGAGCGCACCAAGGTGCTCGCGGTGGACATGGCCGTCACCGCGGACCTCTCGCTCGTTGACTCCCTCGACCGCATCGCGCGGCTGGCCAACCGGCTGGTGGACTGGAGCGACCTTCGGATCTACCGGCAGGATGGCGACCGGGTGCGCCGGATCTACCGCAGCCCGCAGGGGGCGGAGCACCGTGATGAGCCGGGCGACGACGTGGACGCGCTGCGCGCCGCCGTCATCGCGTCGGGAGAGGTCGTGGTCGTGCTTGACGCCCGGACCGACCCGCGCGTCACGACGCCGCGGCCCACGGCGCAGAGCCTGCTCGTCGTGCCGCTGCGTTTCGGCGACCTCACGATCGGAACCCTGGAGCTCGAGCATGCCAAGCGGAACATGTACGGCCCGAAGGCGGTGACGCTGGTGGGCACGCTCGCCACGCAGGTCTCTTCCGCCATCCACATCGCCGACCTGCGCGAGCCGCTGGTCGAGACGGTCCAGCGGATTGGAACCGAGGTGCGGGCGGTGGCGGCCGCGGTGGAGAAGCTGCGGTGGGCGGCCGCGCGGAGCGAGGAGCACGCGGGCGCGATCAAGCGCGCCGCCGCGCAGCAGGAGCTGGAAGTGCAGGCGAACCTCGGCGCCACGGAGTCGCTGACGGACGCGGCGCGCCGGGTCGCCTCGGACGGCCGGGACGCCGCCGCGCGCAGCGTGGACGCGAGCCGCACGGCGACCCTGAACCGGGACACGATCGGCGGCGCGGTGCAGCGGCTCGTCGATCTGAAGTCCTTCGTCTCGGACTCGTCGCAGCAGGTGCGCTCGCTCCAGAAGGTCACGCGCAGCATCAACGACTTCATCGCCGTCATCCGCGACATCGCGGACCAGACCAACCTGCTCGCACTCAACGCCGCGATCGAGGCGGCGCGCGCGGGCGGGCACGGCCGGGGGTTCGCCGTGGTGGCGGACGAGGTTCGGCGCCTGGCGGACCAGAGCGCGCGGGCCGCGGGCGAGGCGAGCCAACTGGTAGCCGCGATCCAGCAGCAGATGGCGGGGGTGGTGGAGCAGATGCGGCGGGGCGAGCAGGCGGTGGGCGGCGTCGAAGAGATCTCGAGCGCGTCGCTCGCGGCGCTCGAAGCCATCGTACGGTCCACGGCCGACGCAACCGGCCACGCCCACAGCATCGCCGGCACGGCGGCCGAGCAGGACGCCGCGCTCGGCCTGCTGGCCGAGCGCATCCGCTCCTCGGCCGACATCTCCCGGCGCAACCGGCGCGAAGCCGAGGAGATGGCCTCGCGCGCCGGGGACCAGGCACGCGAGCTGGCCGAGCTCGAGCGCAGCACCCGGGAGCTGGAAGCCGTCGCGTCGCAACTGGGCGAGGTGGCTCGGCGGTTCGCGAACGTGTGAGCGACGCCGTGCGCCTGCTCGAGGCCGTCCACTTCTCGGCCGAGCGGCACCGCGACCAGCGGCGCAAGGGCGCGAGCCGCGCGCCCTACATCAACCACCCCATCGAGGTGGCGCACCTGTTGGCGCGCGTCGGCGAGGTGACGGACCTGACGACGCTGCTCGCCGCCATCCTGCACGACACCATCGAGGACACCGGCACGACGGGGGAGGAGCTGGAGGCGCGGTTCGGGCGTGAGGTGCGGCTCCTGGTGGAGGAGATGACCGACGACAAGCGCCTGCCGAAGGAGGAGCGCAAGCGTCTGCAGATCGCGCACGCCGCGCGCGCCTCCCCAAGGGCCAAGCTGATCAAGCTCGCCGACAAGATTTGCAATGTGCGCGACGTCACGCACACCCCGCCGTCCGACTGGTCGCACGAGCGTCGCGTAGCCTACCTCGACTGGACGGAAGCGGTGGTCGGGCAGTGCCGGGGCGTGAACGCGGCACTGGAGCGCCACTACGGCGAGGTGCTTGCCGCGGGGCGGAAAGTGCTGGCGGTGTAGGCGCGGCGACCCCCGTCGGCCGCGCCGCGATTGCAGCCGCGAGCAACATGGCGCTACCCTGCGCAGAATTGCGCCATCGCCGTCCCCCGCATACCCTTCCGTCACCGTGGATTCCGACCGCATCACGCTGCGCGGCATGCGCTTCCATACGCTCGTGGGGTTGCTTCCGCACGAGGAGAAGTTCCCGCAGCCGCTGGAGTTGGACCTCACCGTCTACCTGTCACTGCGCCGGGTGGGCGAGGCGGACTCGCCGCGGATGCTGCTCGACTACCGGACCCTGCACAAGCTCGTCGCCGATACGGTGGGGACCAGCCACCACAAGCTGCTCGAAGCGCTCTGCGAGCAGATCGCCCACCAGGCGCTGGCGCTGGACGGCGTGGGCCGCGTCCGGGTGGCGGCGCGCAAGCCGCACGCCCCGATCCCGGGGCCGGTGGACTTCGTCGAAGTCGTCATCGAGCGCGCCCGTGGCGAAGCCTGAGCTGGCGGCGATCGCCCTGGGCTCGAATCTGGGCGACCGCGCGGCGGCGCTCGAGCAGGCGCGCGACCGGATCGCGAAGCTGCCCGGGACGCGCATCGTGCGCGCGTCCGCCGTGGAGGAGACGGAGCCGATCGGCCCCGTACCGCAGGGTCCGTTTCTCAACCAGATGCTGCTCGTGGAGACGGCGCTGGAGCCGCGCGCGCTGCTCGATGGTCTGCTCGCGATCGAGCGCGCCGGCGGCCGTGAGCGAGCCGAGCGCTGGGGCCCGCGCACCCTCGACTGCGACATCGTGTGGTACGGCGACCGCGTCGTGCGCGAGCCGGGCCTGGTCATTCCCCATCCCGAGATCCCGAACCGCCCCTTCTGGCAGCGAGAACTGGCCGAGCTCCATGTCGCCCACCCCACAGCCTAACGTCTCGGCGGTCACGACCAGGGACTTCGTCGCCATGAAGCAGGCGAAGAAGAAGATCGTCGCCGTGACCGCGTACGACGCCCTCCTCGGTCGCCTGGTGGACGAGGCCGGAGTGGACTGCGTCCTGGTGGGCGACTCGCTGAACCAGGTGTTGTGCGGCGAGCCGTCCACGCTCTCCGCCACGCTCGAGCAGATGATCTACCACGCGCGCGCGGTGCGCCGAGGGGTGCAGCGCGCGCTCTTGGTGGTGGACATGCCGTTCCTCTCGTACCAGGTGACGCGTGAGGACGCGCTGCGGAGCTGCGGCCGCGTCATGAAGGAGACCGGCGCGCAGGCGGTGAAGCTCGAGGGCGGAACGGCAATCGCCGAAACGGTGCACGCCCTGGTGGAGATCGGCATCCCCGTGATGGGGCACGTCGGGCTCACCCCGCAGTCGGTGCACGCGCTCGGCGGGTACCGCGTGCAGGGACGGGACGAGGAAGCCGCGCGGCGCATGGCTTCCGACGTCGCGGCGCTCGAGCGGGCGGGTTGCTTCAGCGTCGTCCTCGAGCTGGTGCCGGCGACGGTCGCCGCCGCGATCTCTGCCGAGTGCGCGATCCCGACCATCGGCATCGGCGCAGGCGTGGGCTGCGACGGACAGGTCCTGGTGCTGCACGACCTCCTCGGCCTCAACGACGGGTTCTCCCCGAAGTTCCTGAAGCGCTACGCCGCCATGGCCGACGACGTCCGCGGCGCGGTCGGCCGCTTCGCCGACGAGGTGCGCCGCGGCGTCTTCCCGGACGCCGACCACTCCTTCTGACCGCGACGTCCATGCGGGTCGTCATCACCCCCGAGGAGATGTACGAGGCCTCGCTGGCCGCCGCGCGCGCCGGCCGGCGGGTCGGCTTCGTGCCGACGATGGGTTACCTCCACCAGGGCCACCTTTCCCTCGTCCGCGCGGCGCGCGCCACGAGCGACGTCGTCGTGATGAGCATCTTCGTGAACCCGCTCCAGTTCGGCCCCAACGAGGACTTCGCGCGCTACCCGCGCGACCTCGCGCGGGACCAGGCGCTGGCCGAGCAGGCCGGGGTGGACGTGCTGTGGACGCCGCCCACCGAGGCGATGTACCCGACGCCGCAGGCGGTGACCGTAGACCCGGGGCCGGTGGGCGCGATCCTCGAGGGCGCGATCCGCCCCGGCCACTTCGCCGGGGTCTTGACCGTGGTGCTGAAGCTCTTCGCGATCGTGCAGCCGCGGGTCGCGGTGTTCGGTCGCAAGGACGCGCAGCAGGCGGCGCTGGTGCGCTTCATGGTGCGGGATTTCAACCTGGCGATCGAGATCGCGGTCGCGCCGCTGGTGCGGGACGTAGACGGCCTCGCCTTGAGCTCGCGCAACGTGTATCTCGACGCCTTGCTACGGCCGAAGGCGTTGGCACTCCCGCGCGCCCTCGCCCGGGGCGTCGCCGCGTTCCGCGCGGGCGAGCGGAAGGCGGGCTCGGTGATCGCCGCCGCCTGGTCGGTGCTGGGCGAGGTTGAGGGTGTGACCACGGAGTACATCAACGTCATCGACCCGGACACCTTCCTGCCGAGCCACGCGGCGACCCCGCGCTCCTATCTCGCCGCGGCGATTCGCGTCGGGCCGACGCGGCTGATCGACAACGTGATTCTGGGCGAGGGGATCGAAGGGGACGTCCGCCTCGGGGGGCTGAGCGAATGACGGACCAGCCCGCCGGCGGGCCGGCGCACGGGATCGCGCTGCCGGGGTGGGCGGTGGTGAGCCCGGAGCGCGTGGCGCATATCGCGCGCGTGGAGGCGCTGGTGGTGCGGTGGGCGGAGGATCGCGGGGTGAGCCCCGGTGAAGCGGGGCGGTGGCGGCGGGCGGCCCGGCTGCACGACGCACTGCGCGATGCGCCGGACGAGGTGCTCGCCCGGTACGCGCCGCCGGAGACGTGGCCCCGCAAGCTCTGGCACGGCCCCTGCGCGGCCACGGCCGCCGAGCAGGATGGGGAGACCGACCGCGGCGTGCTCGACGCCGTGCGCTATCACTCGGTCGGCTACCGGGACTGGGACGACGCGGGCCGCATGCTCTTTCTGGCCGATTACCTGGAGCCCGGCCGCGCGCACGATCGTCGTGCGCTCGATACCTTGACGGCGCGAGTGCCGCGGGAACCCGAGGCCGCACTGCGCGAGGTGGTCGCGCGGCGCGTAACGTGGCTGCTCGGTCACGGCAAGCCGATCAGGAAGGAAACGTGGGAATTCTGGAACAGTTTGGTCGCGGGCGACTGCTCGTCGTCGCGCTAGTCGGTCTCGGGCTACTCGGGGGAACGATCGCCGCGCTCTTCCGCGCCTCGAAGCACGGGGCGTCGGTGGAACGCGCGCGGGCGGTCCCCGGCGAGCGAGATCGCGTCGTGGTGGAGGTACTGAACACGACCCCCTCCATAGGGCTCGCGCGCACGGCGACGCGGCTCCTCCGGGACGCCGGGCTCGACGTCGTCTACTACGGCACGGACCGCGGCCCGACGCTCGACAGCACCCAGGTCCTGATCCGCCGCGGCCCCGTGGCAACCGGCGAGCGGGCCGTGCGCGCGCTACACGCCGGCGTGGTGCGCGCCGCTCCGGACCCCGGCCGGCTCGTCGACCTCACCGTGCGTTTGGGCCGCGACTTCGCCGGCTTGGCCTCCGCCGCTCGCGATCCGTAGCTGCCCGCAGGCCGCGTCGATGTCGAGGCCGCGGCTCTTTCGCAGCACCGCTTCGACCCCGCGCCGCCGGAGCGCGGACGCGAACCAGTGCATCCGCCGCTTCGGGGAGGGCTTGAGCCCCGGCGCGCCGCCCGGATGGAGCGGGAGCAGGTTAACCAGCGCACCGCTCGCCTTCGCGATCGCCGCCAGGGCCGCGAGGTCCTCGTCGCGGTCGTTCACGTCGCCGATCAGGACGTACTCGAAGGTGATGCGCCGCTTGAACGCCTTCGCGGCCTCGAGCACCCGGGGCAGCGGGTAGCGCTTCTCGATCGGCATGATCGTGAGGCGCGTCTCGCTGGTGGGTGCGTGCAGTGAGATGGCGAGCCGGAACTGCTCCGGCCGTTTGGCCAGCTCGGCCAGCCCCGGCAGGATGCCGACCGTGGATACCGTGATGTGCCGCGCCCCGATGCCGAAGCCGCCCGGGTCGTTCAGGATCGTGAGCGCCGGCCCCACCGCCTTCCAGTTGACCAGCGGCTCGCCCATCCCCATGAAGACGACGTTCGTCGGCTTGACCGGCTCCGGCAGGAGCAGCATCTCGCGCACCTGCGCCGCGATCTCCCACGCCGCCAGGTTGCGGTGGAGGCCCATCGTCCCCGTGGCGCAGAAGGCGCACCGGAGCGGACAGCCCGCCTGCGAGGAGATGCAGAGCGTGCGCCGCGCCCCTTCGGGGATCAGCACCGACTCGATCGCCTCACCGTCCGGCAGCCGCCAGAGGAACTTCACGGTGCCGTCGCGCGAGTCCTGGCGCACCACCATCCCCAGACGTCCGAATGGCCACTCGACCTCGAGCGCCCGTCGCAGTGGGGCGGGGAGCTCCAAGGCATCCGCCCAGCTCGCCACAGGCCGCTGCCAGAGTCGCGGGAGAACCTGGTTCAGGCGGTACGCGGGCTCGCCGCG
>JACORV010000111.1 GCA_016179225.1 Gemmatimonadota bacterium
ATGCTGGTCAAGACCGAGGACGCCTTCCTGACGTCGTGGGTGCAGGTGGACATGGAGGGCCGCGACCTCGGCACGTATGTCCGCGACGCCAAGGCGGTCGTGGACTCCCTGGTAGACCTCCCGGCCGGCTACACGCTGCGCTGGAGCGGCCAGTACGAGTTCATGGAGCGCGCGATCGAGAAGCTGAAGATCGTCGTGCCGCTCACGCTGCTGATCATTGTTGTGCTTCTGTACATGAACTTCAGCAACCTGCGCGACCTCGCGATCGTGCTGCTCGCGCTGCCGTTCTCGCTGGTTGGTGGGATCTGGTTCATCTGGGCGCTGGGCTACAACCTCAGCGTGGCCGTCGCCGTCGGGTTCATCGCGCTGTTCGGCGTCGCTGCGGAGACCGGCGTGGTCATGCTGATCTATCTCGATCTAGCCTGCAGGAACCGGGGGGTGGGGAGTGGGGAGTGGGACGTTGGGGCGCTTCACGCCGCCATCGTCGAGGGCGCGGCCGAGCGGCTGCGGCCCAAGATGATGACGGTGATGGCGATCATGATGGGGCTGTTGCCGATCATGTGGGGCAGCGGGGCCGGCGGGACGGTGATGCGCCGGATCGCGGCGCCGATGATCGGGGGCATGGTCAGTTCGACGGTGCTCACGCTCCTGGTGATTCCGGCCATCTACCTCATGTGGCGAAAGGCCGAGCTGCGGCGGACGCCGGCGGGTGTGCCCGGGGCGCACCCGGAGTGAGAGCCAGGTGGTCGCACGACATTCAACCGCGCCGCGGGGCGCGAACGATGCACAGGGGGGACTCATGACACGGGGGTATTCGGGCCGCTCACGCGGCAGCGAACGTGAACAGCGCAACGGGCGGAACGGGCGGAAGGCGCGTCGCTGGGCGGCGGTTTCGGTCGCCGGGGTGGCGCTCATCGGTCTGGTGGCACTCGGGCGGTCGGGGGGGCATGGCCGTCATCCGGACCCACGGCCCAACGTCACCAACGCGGACGTCCTGCCCCGGTCGATGCTCGCAGGGTACATCAACGAGGTCAACGGGTACGCCGCGGCGCGGGCGAATCCCGAGGTCCTCGACGGCCTGTACTGCCACTGCCAGTGCCACGAGCACTCGGGCCACCGGTCGCTGCTCACCTGCTTCGAGAGCCTGCACGGCGCGGCCTGCGAGATCTGCCAGCGCGAGGCGATCATGGGAGCGGCAATGCGCCGGCAGGGGGCCACGCTCGACCAGATCCGGCAGGCGGTTGACGCCCAGTTCGGGAGCTAGGATGCCCGTTGCCGACACCACTCGTTCCCTTGACATGGACACCGTACCCCCGTATGGTATATCCATGCGACATGCGAGCCATGCGGCGCAGCTCCAGCGCCTCCGCCGCATCGAGGGCCAGGTGCGCGGCGTCATCGGGATGGTCGAGGACGGCCGTTACTGCGTGGACATCCTCACCCAGCTGCGCGCCGTCCACGCCGCCCTGCGCAAGGTCGAGGAGCAGATCCTAAGGAGCCACGTCGAGCAGTGCGTCGTGCGTGCCGTGAAGTCCGGCCGGTCAGATGCTCAGCGCGCCAAGCTCGACGAGTTGATGGACGTCATCGGCAGGTTCTCGGCATGAGGGTGTGATGAAGGACCCCGTCTGCGGCATGGAGGTGGCGCCCGAGAAGGCCGCCGGCTCCCTCGAGCACCATGGCACGACGTACTACTTCTGCGGCGAGGGCTGCCTGGAGAAGTTCCGCGCCGAGGCGACACGGTATTCTCAGGGGAGTAAGGGGAGTAAGGGGAGTAAGGGGAGTCAGGGGGGCGTCGAGTACACTTGCCCGATGCACCCCGAGGTCGTGCAGCTCGGCCCGGGCACCTGCCCCAAGTGCGGCATGGCGCTCGAGCCCCGCGTCGCCACCGAAGCAGAGGGGCCGAACCCCGAGCTGGTGGACATGACGCGCCGCTTCTGGATCGGCATCGCGCTCACCGCGCCGCTCCTCGCCATCATGCTCTCCGACCTGCTCCCCTCGCATCCGCTCGCCGGTCTTTCGGGCCACGCGCTGCGGTGGCTCGAGGCCGCCCTCGCCACCCCCGTCGTCCTCTGGGGCGGCTGGCCGTTCTTCGCGCGGATGTGGCAGTCGTTCGTGAACCGCAGCCTCAACATGTTCACGCTGATCGGCATCGGCACCGGCGCCGCCTATGGCTTCAGCCTCGTGGCGACGACGGCGCCCGACGCCTTCCCCGCGTCCTTCCGCGGCATGGACGGCGAACCGCCGCTCTACTTCGAGGCCGCCGCGGTCATCACCGTGCTGGTCCTCCTCGGCCAGGTGCTCGAGCTGCGCGCGAGGGGCCGGACCAGCGCCGCCATCAAGGCGCTCCTTGGGCTCGCCCCGAAGTCCGCGCGCCTCGTGAAGGACGACGGCGCCGAGGAGGACATCCCCCTGGCGCACGTGCACGTGGGGAACCGCCTGCGCGTGCGCCCCGGCGAGCGGATACCTGTGGACGGCGTGCTGCTCGAGGGCGCGAGCGCGGTGGACGAGTCGATGGTGACCGGCGAGCCGATCCCGGTGGCGAAAGGGCCGGGCGACACTGTTACCGGAGCGACCGTGAACGGCACCGGTTCCTTCGTGATGCGCGCCGTGCGGGTGGGGCGCGACACCGTGCTCGCGCACATCGTGCAGACGGTGAGCGAGGCGCAGCGTAGTCGCGCCCCCATCCAGCGGCTCGCGGACGTCGTGTCGTCCTACTTCGTCCCCGCCGTCGTGGTGACTGCCGTCGCGACGTTCGTGGTGTGGGGCCTCGCCGGCCCCGAGCCGCGGATGGCGCACGCGGTCGTGAATGCGGTCGCCGTGCTCATCATCGCCTGTCCCTGCGCCCTCGGCCTCGCGACCCCGATGTCCGTCATGGTGGGAGTGGGCCGCGGCGCCGCCTCGGGCGTGCTCATCAAGAGCGCTGAGGCGCTCGAGCGGTTCGAGAAGGTGGACACGATCGTCGTGGACAAGACGGGTACGCTGACCGAGGGAAAGCCCCGGCTCGCGTCCGTCATCGCGGCGGACGGGATGGGGGAAGAGGAGGTGCTGCGGCTCGCCGCGGCGTTGGAGCGGGCCAGCGAGCATCCGCTCGCCGCGGCGATCGTCGCGGGCGCCCAAGAGCGGAAGGTCGCGATCCCGGCGGCGCAGCAGTTCGCCTCGCACACCGGGCAGGGCGTGACGGGCACGGTGGACGGGCGCAGCGTCGCGCTCGGCAACGGGCGCTTCCTCGAGGGCCGCGGCGTCCCGCTGAACGGCCTGGGTGAGCGCGCCGCGGCGCTGGCGCGCGAGGGCCAGTCGGTGGTCGTGCTGGCCGTGGACGGCCGGGCGGCCGGCGTCCTCGGCGTGGCGGACCCGATCAAGGCCACGACGCCGGAGGCGGTCGCGATGCTGCGGCGCGAGGGGGTGCGCGTGGTCATGCTCACCGGCGACAACCGCGGGACGGCCGCGGCCGTGGCGACGAAGCTCGGGCTCGACGGGGTCGAGGCGGAGGTGCTGCCCGATCAGAAGGCGAGCGTAGTCAAGCGGCTCCAGGCCGCGGGACGGGTGGTCGCCATGGCCGGCGACGGGATCAACGACGCGCCGGCGCTCGCCCTGGCGGACGTGGGCGTCGCGATGGGAACGGGGACCGACGTCGCGATCCAGACGGCGGGGATCACGCTGGTGAAGGGGGACCTGCGCGGCATCGCGCGGGCGCGAAGGCTCTCCCGCGCGACGATGCGGAACATTCGGCAGAATCTCTTCTGGGCATTCCTCTACAACAGCGTGGGCGTGCCGATCACGGCGGGGGTGCTCTACCCGTGGTTCGGGCTGCTGCTGAGTCCGGTGATCGCGGCGGCGGCGATGAGTTTCAGTTCCGTGTCGGTGATTGCGAATGCCTTAAGGCTAAAAAGGGTTCAGCTGTAAGGCTTGTTCAAGAGTTGCAGCGTTGCAGAGTTGCAGCGGCTGGCAGTAGTCGGCTGACAGGTGGCAGACCGGCTGGCAGGCGACCTGACGCCTGACTCCTGACTCCTGCCTCCTTGTAACCGCTGCAACTCTGCAACTCTGCAACTCTGTCTGACGCCTACCACCCGACACCTACCGCCACAACCAGGCCCGAGCCGCAGTGGCCGCGCCCTGGCGCGTGGGTGTTTGCGCGGCGAGCGATGTGGCGAGGAGGAGCGAGAAGAGAGCCGGACGCAGAGCGCGCATGAAGCCTCCTTGTCTCCCAGACCCTCCTGCAATCTAGCGCGTCACGCCAAGCGGCCGCAGCTCGGCCAGGAGCCGCTGGAGCCGGGGGTCGTCGCGGATCGGGTCGAACTGCGGCGCCTGCAGCCAGTACCACAGGGCGATCCCGCGCGGCGTGACGTGCTCGATGATGTCGAGCGCCCGGTCCCGGACGCCGATCTGCGCGTAGCCCATGGCGGCGTTGAGCCCACCGGATAGGCCCGGGCGATCAGGATCGGAGAGCCCGCGCATCAGGCGATCGAGCCGGGCGCGCGCGGCGACCGTATCGCCCGCCCGCGCTTCCACTGCCGCCATCAAGGCCTCTCCCTGGAACGTGTAGTCCGGGGGACTGAAGCGGAGCGCGGATTCCGCGCTCCCCCGCGCGCCGGTGAGGTCACCGCGGAGCAGGCGGATCCAGCCCTGGCCCGCGTAGGCGTAGTAGGCGCTCGGCTCCGCGGCGATCGCACTGTCGATCAGGCGCGCGGCGTCCTCGTATTCGCGGCGCTGCAGGTGGACGAACGAGATGTTCTCGAGCGTGATGGCCCGTTCGGGCTCGAGCGCCAAGGCGCGCCGGTACGCGCGCAGGGCCGCGTCGTACTGATGGAGATAATTGAGTGAGCCGCCGTACTGGTGGTACGCTTCCGCGTTGCGGGGGTCCAGCGCAACGGCCCGCTCGAATGCCGGAAGGACCCCATCGAAGTTGCGCGGGTTGCGGTATTCAAGCAGGAATGCACGGGCCATCCAGACATCGGCCGAGGTGGAGTCGAGCCGCAAGGCCCGGTCGGTGGCCGCGAACCCGCGCTCGAGCAAGCTGTCGGGGCTCAGCGTCGGGTAGGGCCAGCCCCAGTCCACGAAAAGGGCGTACGCCAGCCCGATCCTCGCCATCGCCCGCACGAAC
>JACORV010000115.1 GCA_016179225.1 Gemmatimonadota bacterium
ACCATGGCGGAGCTCGCGGTGAGCGGCAGCTACGAGTACGACGCCGGCGGCGGGCGCACCGAGCGTCAGCCGGTGAGCTTCAGTGCGACGGCGTCGCTCGAAGGGGACACCTGGCGGCTAAGGACGATTCGCTAGTGCCGTTCCAACTTGCTCGACCTAGGCTTCGGTCAGTCGAGGGCTAAAGCCCTCGCTCGGCGTTGGCGCGTCCTGAAGGACGCGGGCCCGGGCACGCTTTAGCGTGCGCCGGTGGCCGAGCGAGCCCTTCAGGGCTCGACTGCCTCGGGCCACGGCCGCTGATCCTTGCCGAATCAAGTTGAAACGGCGCTAGAAGTTGTATTCCAGCCCCAGCGTCCACAGCACGTTCGCGCGCAGACCGCCGCGGTTCAGTGGCCAGATCGTGTTCGCCACGATCGTCGGTCCCGGACCGGTAGTGAACTTGAACCCGAATGACCCATTGACGAGATCGTCGCGGCTGTCGGGGATCGTGCTCGGGCGGACGGTGCGACGGAAGGGCCGCTCGATCGTGACGGTACCGGGCACCACCAACTTTCCGTCGCCCACCTGCAGCTGGGAGACCAGGTCCACGGCCAGCGTCGCCCACGGAGCGAGGACGTGGTCGAAGCCCAGCGTCGCCACCACCGCGTCGTCGCGCAGCGTCCCGCTCCGTAACAGATAGCCGAAGTTGGCGTGCGGCGAGAACGCGCCGGCGCGGGACGACAGCACCCCGAGCAGCCGGCCGGAGAACTTCCCCGCGCCCAGGAGGTCGCGCTCGCTGCCGGTCGGGAACCGCCCGTCCACCAGGAGCGCGAGGCTCGTCTGGGCGGAGTGTCGCACGTTGAGCTTCATCCGCAGCGCCACGTCGCCCAGACCGGTGGCTGAGCCCTCCACGAAGCGCGACGCGCCGAGCACCGGGTTGCTCGGCGTGCCGGCGAAGAAGTGCGCCGCCGTGGGGCCGCCGAACGGGATGATCTGAGCTTCGCTGTGGCCGCGGAGCGACGTGGAGACAATGGGCAGCGCAACGCCGACGTCCAAGCGGTCGGACAGGCCGTAGGTAAGGACGAATGATGCGAGCGCGACGTCCACGTCGAGGGAGAGCGTGAACGGCATGATGTCGTTTTCGAGCGTCGGCACGCCCATCGGCGCGCAGTCGCTGCCGACGATGCTGTCGCACGCGTCGGTGTCCACGTTGGCGTGGGTGAAGATGAGCTGGAGGTTGTCGAGATCCACGCCGCGAAGCGTCTTGTAGTGGAACGAGTTGTAGCTGACGCCCACGAGCGTCCGGCCGCGGCCCAGCGTCTGCGCCCGCTCGGCGAACACCGGCCCGGGCGAGATCGACGTGCGCACCGGCGCCCCGCCCTCGAAGCGGAAGGTCGTGCCGCCGCTCGCGGCACTGAAGGGGAAGTCCGCCACGTTCCCGCTGATCGCGTTGGTGATGAACGAGATGATGGTGCCGTTGCCGGCGGCGGCCGCCGGCACGAAGTGGTTGCCGTGCACCTGGATCGTCGCGGGGTTGCTTGGGTCGGCCGTGCCCCCGAGGAACAACGGCTCCTGGCCGGCCCCGAAGATGAACAGCTGCGAGATCTGGTCGCGCAGACCCTGGGCCCGGACGGGCGAGGCGAGCATCGAGCAAGCAGCGACGCCGACGAGGAGACGCCGCATGGGCCCTCCGCAGGAAGACGATCGTCGAATAGCCGGACGGATGCACGGAAAGGCGAGAAGGTACGGCGCCGCGCCGCAGCGAGCAACCAGGCGACTACGGCCTGCAGTTGTTGAGCCGCAGGCGGTAACATCCGGGCAGCGGCTTCATGAGCGGGCGAAGACCAGCGCCTTCGCGCGCCGAAACACCGTGTGCCACATCGCCCGCGTGAGCCTGCCCGTGTTCGTGTTCTGCCGGCTCGGGTGGTACGACGCGATCAGCACCGTGCCGTCCGGGAGCTTCGCCGTCGCCCCGTGCGCGAAGCGGGGCCGCTCCGCGGGCCGCAGCCGGTCCCACCAGCCCGCCGCACTGAGCCAGCTCTGGTGCGCGATCCGCCCCAGGGCCACCACCACGCGCACGCGGCGGAGCAGCCGCAGCTCGGCCTCGAGGTAGGGCCGGCAACGATCGAGCTCGCGCGGGAGGGGCTTGTTGCCGGGCGGCGCGCACCGCGCGGCGGCGGTCACGTAGCAGCCGGCAAGCCGGAGCCCGTCGCCGCGCCGCGTGGACGCGGGCTGGTTGGAGAAGCCGAAGCGGTAGAGGGCCTCGTACAGCCAGTCGCCGCTCGAGTCGCCGGTGAAGACGCGGCCGGTGCGGTTGCCGCCGTGCGCCGCGGGCGCCAGCCCGACGACCAGCAGACGCGCCTCGGGGTCGCCGAAGCCCGGCACCGGTTTGCTCCAATACGCCTCGTCGCGGAACCGGCGGACCTTCTCGCGCGCGATTCGCGCGCAGTAACGCCTGAGGCGCGGGCAGCGCTGGCACGCGACGATGGCGCGAGCCACGGCGGCAAGGGTCGGGAAGCGGGGCAAGCGATACCGGCTTCCTCCGCGGCTGCTCACCGCCAGCCCCGGCGGCGCCGCATCTCGAAGGCAAAGACCATCCCGTTCAGCCTCGGCTGCCACTCGAGGTTCCGGCGCATCGCGTAGACCTCCTGGAAGACCCACAGCGGAACGAGCGGGAGGTCGGCCATCGCGACACGCATCGCCTGCTCCAGGATCGGTCGGCGCGCCTCCATCCGGAAGGTCTGCCCGCTCTTTTCGACCAGACTATCGAGCGTGGCGCTGGTGTACCCGGTGAAATTGTTTTCCCCGTAGCCCCCGCCGGCGGCGCGGCTGTGCAGGACCCCATCGAACAGATCGCTGGCGTCACCCGACAAGCAAACCACCCCGGCAAGGAAGAACGGCACCTTACGGTCCAGGAGCTCCCGATAGAGCTCTTCCCACGGCCGAGGCACCACCCGCACGCGGATTCCGGCCTCGGCCAGCTGCGCCGTGATCAGCTCAACGTGACGCGCCCGTGCCGGAGACGTTGCGACCGGGAGGTCCAGCCCACGCGGGAACCCGGCCGCGGCCAGGAGGCGGCGCGCCTCCACCAGGTTGCGCTCGACCGGCGCGATGTCCGGCGCGTAGCCGAACACTTGCGGGCTGACGAGCTGCCCGACCGGCCGGCCGAACCCGCCCTGGAGCCGATCGACCAGCACCTGCCGATCGAGGGCGAGGTCGATAGCGCGCCGCACCCGCGCATCGGAGAGCGGCCGGCTGGTGACACCCAATCCGAGGTAGTGGACACCGAGGCCGGCGCTCGAGGCGACCCGGCAGCACCGGGCGGTCTGCACCCGCGAAATGTCTTCTATGGGGGTGTAGGCAAGAAAGTCCAGCTCGCCGTTGAGCAGCATTCCGACGCCCTTCGCGACATCGGTGATGAAGACCAACTGCACCAGCGGCTCTGGGGCCCGTGCGCCCCAGTAGTCTTCGAAGGCCGCCAGCTCGAGGCGCTGGCCCGTGTCGTACCGCACGAACCGGTATGGTGCCGTCCCGATCGGCTGGTGAATCTCTTCCGGCGAGTCCTGCGGGACGATCATGACGAACGTCAGCTTGTTGAGCAGAATGGCGTAGGGGCGGTCCGTGATGAGCTCGACGGTCGACGAGTCGAGCGCTCGAACGTCCCGCACCGCCACCAAGAAGTTCGCGACCCGGCTCTGCGGGTGGGAACGGGCACGGTTCAGGCTGAACACCACGTCCGCGACGGTGAGCGGCCGGCCGTCGTGGAAGCGAACCCCGCGGCGCAGATGGAAACGCCAGGTGAAGTCGTCGGGGTTCTCCCAGCGGACGGCCAGGGCGGGCCGAATCCCCATGTCGCGATCGAAGGTCAGCAAGCCCTCGTACAGGTTGCCGAGCACCGAGAACGTCGTCACCTCGTTGTGGAGATGCGGATCGAGACCGGCGGGAATGGTCGGCATCGCGATCCGCAGCGGCGCAGCCGTGGGCCGGCCGCGCGCGCAGCCGGCGGACAGCGCGACCCCAAGCGCGAGCCACGCGATGCGCAAACCCGCGCTGCCCCCCTGGCATTTCACGGTGCACCTCCCCGACGACGCATTTCATACGCGTACACCATGCCGTCCGACCTCGGCCACCACTCGATGTCGCGGCGCATGCCATAGGCGCGATGGCCGGTCCAGAGCGGGATCAGCGCCAGTTCGGCCATCGCCAGGCGCATGGCGTCCTGTAGTAGCGCCCGCCGCCGAGCCATATCAATGGCCTGCTCGCTCGACTCGATGAGACTGTCGAGCCTGCGACTGGTGAATCGGGTGAAGTTGTTCTCACCGTAACCCCGCGCCGGGTCTCGGCTGTGCAGCACGGCGTCGAAGAGATCGCTGGCATCGCCCGATGAACTCGAATAGCCCGCAAAGAAGAAGCCGACCTGCCTGCGGGACAGTCTCGGATAGAGCTCGCCCCATGGCCGCTCGACCGTCGTCACCCGGATCCCGACCTCGGCTAGTTGAGCCTTGACGAGCAGCACGTGCGCCGCCACCGCCGGCGCGAATTCGAGGACGAGGTCGAGCCCACGCCGGAACCCAGCCTCCGAGAGCAGGCGCCGGGCGTCCGTTACGCTCCGCCGGGCGGGCGCGATGTCCGTGGCGTACCCAAACACCAGCGGCGTGACCAGTTGCCCGGCCGGTTTCCCGCGCCCACGCAGCAGCCGTGCCACAATCTCCTCCCGATCGATTCCCACATCGATGGCGCGACGCACCCGCCGGTCGGAGAACGGACGGCCCTCGATGCGCATCCCCAAGTAGGCGACACTCAAGCTGGCGCGCGAGTCGACGCGGCAACACGCCGCGGCCTCCACCAGCGGAACCGCGTCCATGGCGAGGTTCGCCACCATGTCCAGCTCGTCGCCAAGCAGCATCCGGACTCGCTGCGCGGCATCCTGAACGAAGAGCAGGCGCACCCGTGGCTCGACGGCCGCCCCCCGCCAGTACCCCTCGAAGGCCGCCAGCTCCAGACTCTGCCCCGGGGAGTAGCTCACGAAGCGATAGGGCCCGGTGCCCAGGGGGTGGCGGACCTCGGGGGGCGAGCCCCGCGGGATGATCATCACGAACGTGAGCTTGTTGAGGAGAATGGGATACGGGCGGCTCGTCGGCACTTCGACCGTGAGGCTGTCCCGCGCCCGGATGTCACGCACCGCCACCAGGTACCCCTTGGCCTTGCTGTTCAGATGGTCGCGGGCGCGCTTCAAGCTGAAGACGACGTCGGCGGCGGTGAGGAGCTGGCCGTCATGGAATCGGACGCCCCGACGGAGCTGGAAGCGCCAGGTTAAGTCGTCAGGGCTCTCCCAGCGCACCGCGAGCGCGGGCCGCACCTGCATATCCGCGTCGAACGCCGTCAGGCCCTCGTACAGATTGCCGAGCACCGAGGAGGTTGTCTGATCGTCGTGCAGGTGCGGGTCGAGGCTAGCGGGCGGTGTCTGCATGACTATCCGGAGGGGGGCTGCCGGCACCCACGGGCGGCGCGCACATCCCACCGCGCCAAAGAACGCGGCCAGCGCGACGAACGCGCCGCGCCGGAATGCGCGGCCCGGCAGGTCGAGGCTCGCGGCCTGGTGAGCGCCCTGTAGGCCGTATCGATCCCTGGGGATCGAGCTGTCAACGCGGGGGCGGCTCACCGCGTCGGGAAGCGCCAGCGGCATCCTCCCACGGGCAGTGCTATAATAGGGCTACAAGCCCACCACCAGAATGGCCATGGTTCGGAGCCTGCGCCTCAAGGTCATCGTGACCGTCGCCGCGCTCGTGGCGGGAGTGCTGGCCGCAAATGCCTCCGTACTGGCCGTGACCAGCCACCGCCGCTTGCGCCGGGACATCGAGCAACGGGGTCTCGCTTACGCCGCGTTGGCGGCCGGCCCGATCGCGCAGGCGTACCAAACGTACTATGCCAGCGGGTACGGCAAGTTCCGGGAGCTGGTGATGCGGCTGACGGCGCTCAACCCCGACGTGGTTGAGGTCGCGATCTACGATACCCAGGGGCGCCTCCTCGCTCAGTCCAGCGAGTTCGCCGACGCGGTCTTCGACCCGGGCAAGCGCCGCACCGTCGTCACTCGCGACGGGCGCTTGCTGCGGGCCCTTCAGGGACTCACGCCCACCCAATGGCCCGATGCCGATCCGGACGGAGGCCGCGCGTTCGTCGTGGTGGTCCCGCACGTCGAAGAGTGGGGACGCCACCGGTATTCCGTCGTGTTCAGCGTCTCGTACGCGAGCTTGCGCCGCGCGACGCTCGCCGTGGCGTGGCAGATCGGCGGCCTGGCGGCGGCCTCCCTCACGCTCGGGCTCCTGATCGCCGTCGCCCTGGCGGCCCAGAGCCTTCGACCGGTGGAGGCGCTCACCGGGAGCGCCCGGGCCCTGGCCGGAGGGGACCTGCGCAGCCGCATCCGACTCGAGACCGGAGACGAGTTCGAGCTGCTGGCGCACGCCTTCAACCAGATGGCCGACCGGCTGGCCGCGACGATCGCCGATCTCGAAAAGACCAACGTCGCGCTCAACCAGATGAACCTGGAGCTCCGGCAGCTGGACCGGATGAAGAGCGACCTGCTGGCCAACGTGAGCCACGAGCTGCGCACGCCCCTGACGGCCATCCGCGGGTACGCCGAAGCCATCGACGACGGCTTCCTGGGTCCGGTGGAGGCCGGGCACCGGGAGGCGCTGGTCGTGGTGAAGCGCAACGTCGAGAGGTTGATGGGGATGATCGAGCAGCTGCTGAGCTACTCCCGCGCGGAAGTTGGAGCCCAGGAGCTGGATCTGCGCGGCTTCCGCATCGAGGCGGTCGCCGAGCAGGTCGTCGAAGCGCTGAAGGTCGCTCACGGGCGGACGCTCAATCTCCATTTCGATCGCGGCACGGGCCTTCCCTCCGTCTACGGCGACCCCGTCCGCATTTCGCAGGTGCTGGAGAATCTCCTCACCAACGCGATCAAGTTCACACCCTCCGACGGGAGGATCGAGCTCCGGCTGCGCCGCCTGGAGGGGGAAGTGGAGGTCGCGGTCTCGGACACCGGCATCGGTATCCCGCCGGCCGAGCTCGGGCGCATCTTCGATCGCTTCTACCAGGTGGACTCGTCTTCCACGCGCCGGTATGGGGGGATGGGCCTCGGCCTCGCCCTCGTCCGGCAGATCCTCCAAGCCCATCGTCGGCGCATCGATGTGGTCAGCACGCCGGGGGTGGGGACGACGTTTCGGTTCACGCTCCCCGAAGCCGAAGAGGCGGGCGCCGAGCCCGAGCTCGAGCAGGGTCGGCGGATCGTGCTGGTCGACGACGACCCGACCTTCTGTCAAACCGTATCGAGCTACCTGACGCGACAAGGGTTCGTGGTGGAGACGGCGCTGACGGGGGAGCAGGGGGTCAAGGTGATCGCGGGGTCCCACCCCGACCTCGTGCTGCTCGATCGCTTGTTGCCCGACTGCGACGGGTTCGATCTGCTGGCGCGCCTGAAGCGGGACGAGCGCACCTGCGCCATACCAGTCCTGGTCGCCTCGATCCGGCAGGAACGCGCCCTGGGCTTGCGCCTCGGGGCCTCGGCGTATCTCGTGAAGCCGCTGGAGCTCGAGGCGCTCCGCGCCGAGATCGAGCAGACCTTGAGCGCCTCGCCGAGGTCCGGAGGGACCGAATGATGCCCGCCAAGATCCTGGTCGTCGACGACGAGCCCGACGTGTGCAGCGTGCTGCACCTGCTGCTGTCGCGGAGCGGCTATGGTGTGGTGGCGGCGAGCTCGGGGATGGAGTGCCTGGTCAAGGCGCGCGGCGAACGACCCGATCTCATCCTTCTCGATATCATGATGCCCGAGATGGACGGCTGGGAGACGTTGAAGCTGCTCAAGCTCGATGGCGCCACGAGCCAGATCCCGGTGGTGATCGTCTCGGCGCGGGCGGAGCCGAAGGACAAGATCCGGGGCTTGCAGGAGGGCGCGGTCGACTACATCACCAAGCCGTTCGGGGCGCGCGAGATTCTCGAGAGGGTGGAGGCGATCTTCGGCCCCGGCGGCGTGGCGGAGCGAGCGTAAGGTGGCCGTGGCGCAGATCCACCAGACGTACGACGAGCTGTGGGCCGAGTGGCTGAAGCTCAAGGGATCGCTTTACGACCCGAACACCGGCCTCCCCGCGCTGTCCGCGGTAATGGAGGACATGCGCCGGCGCATCGAGGGCGGCGAAACGCTCGGGTTGATCTACCTCGACATCAGCGGCGAAGACCACCTCGAGACGATTTGCGGCTGGGAGGTCTACGAAAGGCTAATCAGGCAGGTCGCCGAGGCGTTGCTCGACCTCAAAGGTCGCCTCTTGCGCACCCGGGACACCATCGCGGTGCTCGGTATCCGCGACGACGAATTCATCCTCCTCGTGGGAGACGAGGCAACCGGTGGGTTGAGCGAGCGGCACCTGGAGGAATTTCGGAACCGTGTGGTCGCCGAGCTCACGAGCCGGCTGACGGTCGAGGTGGGCGGGGATTCCCCCCGGCCGCTGGGGATCGACAGCGGTGCTTGCCTCATACGGGTCGCGCCAACGGTACGCATCGAGCGCTCCATCTATCGGAGCATAGACGATGCCAAGGCGATGTGCCGGCGGGCACGCGACGTGGCGCAGCCGACTCGACTGGGAGACTTGCGCCGGATCCTGGACGAGCACGACATCCAGGTCCGCTACCAACCGATCTTCAGCCTCACCGACGGCACCATCCACGGCTTCGAGGCCCTGTCCCGGGGTCCCCAGGGCCACGTCTTCGAGAATCCGGAGGTCCTGTTCGCTTTCGCGGAACAGACCAATCAGCTAGTCGAGTTGGAGCGCCTGTGCCGTATGGAGGCGCTGCGCGGCGCCGCGAAGCTCGCGCCGGGACAGCGGCTGTTCGTGAATTGCACGGCGCGCAGCTTCAGCGATCCGGAGCTGCTGTCCCGCCCGGTGATCGAGCTGGCGCAATCGGTCGGGCTCGAGCGGGGGGACGTGGTCGTCGAGATCACGGAGCGCACCGCGATCACCGAGTGGCACGAGGTCCGGCGGGCCCTGGCGAGGCTGCGCAAGGGGGGGTGTTACATCGCGATCGACGACATGGGGTCGGGCTATTCGTCGCTGAAATCGGTCGCCGAGCTCGAGCCCGAATACCTCAAGTTCGACGTATCGCTGGTTCACGGCATCGATCAGAGCCCGATCAAGAGGAATCTCCTCGAGACCCTGGTGGGGCTCGCCGCGAAGATCGGCGCCCTGGTGGTCGCCGAAGGGGTAGAGACCGATGCGGAGCTGCAAGTGCTGCGCGCCATGGGCGTCACGTTGGGTCAGGGGTTCTTTCTCGGCGCGCCCGACGCCCTTGCCCGCTACCTGCCGGCCTAGCGCTTCTCAGGCGCGTCATCGCCGGGCGTCGGAGGAGCGGCGCATCTCGTAGGCGTAAACCATGCCGTCCAGCCTCGGCTGCCACTCGATCTCTCGGCGGATCGCGTAGACGCGATTCGCGATCCACAGCGGGATCATGGGAAGGTCTGCCATGGCGACGCGCATGGCCTGTTGGAGGATCGCCTGCCGTTGCCCCATGACGGCGATCTGTCCGCTGCGTTCGACCAAGCTGTCGAATTCAGGGTTCTCATACCGGAGGAAATTGCTTTGGCCGTAGCCACGAGCGTCGCCGCGGCTGTGGAGATAGCCGTCGAAGACGTCGCTGGCGTCGCCCGATACGGACGCGATGCCCCCGAGGAGGAAGCTCACCTGACCTCCTGAGCGCCGGGTGTTCAGATCTTCCCACGACCGCTCGGCCACCGTCACGCGCACGCCGACTTCGGCCAGCTGCGCCCCGATCATCTCCCCCTCGGCCGCCCGCCCCGGCGTGGTTTCGAGCACCACATCGAGTCCGCGCGCCAACCCAGCCTGCGCCAGGAGCCGTCGCGCTTCCTCCACGTTGCGCTCGATGGGCTCGATATCCGACACGTAGCCGAAAACCTGCGGGCTGACCAGCTGGCCCACCGCGTTTCCCTGCCCCCGCAGCAGCCGCTCGACGAGCGCCCGGCGGTCCAGGGCGAGGTCGATGGCGCGCCGCACTCTCAAATCGGCGAGCGGGCGCCGGGTCATCAGCACGCCCAGATACGCGACGGCCAGTGCGGTGCGGGAGGCGACGCGGCAGCACGGGGCGGCTTCGACGAGGGGGATGTCCCCGAGCGGCAGATTGGCGAGAAGGTCCACCTTTCCCCCGGCCAGCGCGGTAACGGTGTTGGCGGCATCGCCGAAAAGGATCTGCACTTCGGCTTCGGGAGCCGGCCCGCGCCAATGGCCCTCAAAGGCTCTCAACTCGAGCTTCGCGCCGCCCGAACTGCGCACCAACCGATATGGTCCTGTCCCAACGGGATGGCGGATCTCGGGCGGCGATCCCCGCGGCACGATCAGGACGAACCTCAGCTTGTTGAGGAGGATGGGGTACGGCCGTTCGGTCGTGAGCTCGATGGTGAGGTCGTCGAGCACGCGGATCTCGCGGATCGCGAGCAGATAGTACGCGACCCGGCTCTTGGGATGGCTGCGGGCGCGGTTGAGGCTGAAAGCCACGTCCGCCGCAGTGAGCGGGCGGCCATCGTGGAACCGCACGCCGGGACGCAGGTGGATGCGCCAGGTAAGGTCGTCCGGGTTTTCCCAGCGGAGCGCCAGGGCCGGCTGCACCTGCATGTCGGCATCGAACGCCGTCAGGCCCTCGTAAATGTTGCCGAGCACCGAGAACGTGTTCATCTCATCCTGGAGGTGCGGATCCAGGCTCGTAGGCGCGCTTAGCATGGCGATGCGGAGCGGGGGCGCCGGCGTCGAGGCGCGGCGTGCGCAAGCGAGGGGCAAGACCGCCAGCAGCGCTATGCCGGCGGCGGTCGTGCAGCGGCGGGACGTCGGCAGCGGGCGCACGGGACTCGTCGCTAGTTTAGCATCGTGCCGCGGCGAGCGCGACGGGAGCGCGGGTCGCGCTGGGAAGGAATGCCTTCAGCGTCGTCAGCCACCCGGCTACCCGGGGCTCCGCCCCGCCACGGCAAAGATAAGAGACGCCACGCCGTACGCGGCTGCGGCGAAGAGGAAGAGCGCGGGCGCGCCCAGTTCCAACGCGATCAGCGCCGCCAGCGGTGCGGCGACGACCGAGGCGAAGCCGTTCGCCGCCCAGGCCCACGGCAGGCCGCCGCGGTGCGGCCCCACCAGCGTACGCAGGCCCAGCGGGAACGGCATCCCCATGAGCGTGGCCGGCAGCCCCAGCACCAGGACCGACGCGGCCGCGCGCAGGAGCAACGGCGCGCCCTGCGCCAAGTGCACGAGTGGAAGTAGTACGGCCGCATACCCGGCCAGGATCGTTGCCAAAAGTGTGCCGACGCGCGCACCGCGGTGCGCGGCGAGCCGATCCGAGCATGCGCTCCCCAATCCCGAGCACACGAGGAACGCCGTAAGCGCCGCCGCGACAGCGTAGACCGGGTGTCCGAGCATTAGGCCAAGCTCCTGGATCGCCGCGATCTCCGCGCAGAGGTAGGCAAACCCGATGGCGCCGAAGTAAGAGAGCACGCGCCGGAGCCGGAGCTCCCCCACCCGGTGCCGCCGGAGGATGGCGGGGAGCACCAGGAGCATCGCGCCCAAGACCGCGGCCTGCCCCAAGGTGGCCACCAGCGCGATGGCGCCCCACTCGGCGAACGGGAGCCACTCACCGCGGCTCCGCCGGAGCAGTGTGGGCAGATCGCGGAGGCGCACGAAGTGGTGCGGGTAAGGTC
>JACORV010000116.1 GCA_016179225.1 Gemmatimonadota bacterium
ATGCTGTCCCCGGTGTGGATGCCCATTGGGTCCAGGTTCTCGATCGAGCAGACGATGACGACGTTGTCGCGCCGGTCGCGCATCACCTCCAGCTCGAACTCCTTCCAGCCGAGCACGCTGCGCTCGACCAGCACCTGCCGCACCGGCGACAGCTCGAGGCCGCGCCGCACCAGCTCGTCCAGCTCGGCCGGGATGTAGACCACGCCGGCCCCCGTGCCCCCCAGCGTGTAGCTCGGCCGGACGATGGCCGGGTAGCCCGTCCGCTCGACCACCCGCGGCGCCTCCTCCGGCGACCGCACGAAGCCGCCCACCGGCACGCGCAGCCCGATCCTCCGCATCGCCGCCGCGAACTCCTCGCGGTCCTCCGCCAGCGTGATCGCGCGCGCGTTGGCGCCGATCAGCTCGACCCCGTACCGCTCGAGCACCCCGGACCGGTGCAGCTCCATCGCGACGTTGAGCGCCGTCTGGCCGCCCATCGTCGGCAGCAGCGCGTCCGGCCGCTCGCGCGCAATCACCCGCTCGACCCACTCGGCCGTGACCGGCTCGAGGTAGGTGCGATCGGCTAGCTCCGGGTCGGTCATGATCGTCGCCGGGTTGGAGTTGACCAGCACGACCTCGTAGCCCTCCTCCTTCAGCGCCTTCACCGCCTGGGTGCCGGAGTAGTCGAACTCGGCCGCCTGCCCGATCACGATCGGGCCGCTGCCGATGAGGAGGACGCGATGCAGGTCAGTCCGCTTGGGCATTCACCAGGTCCCGGAGCGTCTGCTCCAGCGGGTACGTGGGGGTCCACCCGGTCGCCGCGCGCAGCTTCCCCGCGTCGCCGACGAGGTACGGGATGTCCGCCGGCCGCATGAACTCGGGGTCCGGCTCCGGAATCGCGGCCACGCCAACCATCGCGGCCAGACGCTCGAACAGCTCGCGCAAGGTCACTCCCGTCCCGGAGGCGACGTTGTACACCTCCCCGGCCGCCCCACGCGCGATGATCGCCACATACGCCGCCGCGACGTCCCGCACGTCGAGAAAGTCGCGCGTCGGCTCCAGGTTGCCGACCTTCACGACGCGGGCCCGCGCCAGCCGGGCGCCGCGCAGGCGGCGCGCGAACGCCGGCGCCACGAACCGCTCGTCCTGGCCCGGCCCGGTGTGCGGGAAGGCGCGAGCCACCACCACCCGCAGCCCCGTGCGCTCGCGCGTCTCGAGCGCCGCGAGCTCCGCCCCGCGCTTGGATGCCGCGTAAGGCGAGCGCGGTGCCACCGCGTCCGTCTCGACGATAGGCCGCGTCGCGCCCGCCCCGTACACCTCCGCGGTGGACACGACGAGTACCAGCGGGTCCGCCTCGCCGAGACCGCGCAGGCGGCCCAGCTCACCCAGCAGCCGCGCCGTGCCCCCGGCGTTCACGGCCCAGGCCACGCCGGGATCCGCCAGCGCATCCCCGCCGGAGGCCACCGCCGCCAGGTGAATGACCGCGTCGCACGCCAGGCCGGCCGCCTGGCGCACCGACGCGAGGTCGCCGAGCTCGAGGGGGACCCAGCGCACCGCGTGACGCTCCGCCTCCATGAGGCCGTCGTCCCGCGGCGCTCCCGGCCGGACCGCCCCCACCACCTCGTGGCCCGCCGCCAGCAGCGCCCGCAGGACCCAGCGCCCGACGAAGCCGTCGGCACCGGTCACCAGGACCGTCACGCTTTCCCCTGCAGCCGGGCCAGGTCCGCGTCTACCATCATCCGAATGAGCGCCTCGAAGCTAACCGACGGCCCCCAGCCGAGCCTGGCGCACGCCTTCGACGGGTCCGCGAGCAGCGTGTCCACTTCGGCGGGGCGATCGCACCGCGGATCGTGCTCCACGAAATGCTGCCAGTCGAGTCCTGCGTGCGCGAAGGCCACTTCACAGCAGTCGCGGACGCTGTGGTGCACCCCGGTGCCGATCACGTAGTCCTCGGGCTCCGGCTGCTGGAGCATGCGCCACATCGCGTCCACGTAGTCCCCGGCATACCCCCAGTCGCGCTTGGCGTCCAGATTGCCGAGCTGGAGACTCGTCGCGAGGCGAAGCTTGATGCGTGCCACGCCGTCCGTGATCTTCCGCGTCACGAACTCGAGCCCGCGCCGCGGGCTCTCGTGGTTGAACAGGATCCCGCTCACCGCGAACAGCCCGTACGACTCGCGGTAGTTCACCGTGATGTGGTGACCGTAGACCTTGGCGACGCCGTACGGCGAGCGCGGATGGAAGGGCGTCGTCTCGCGTTGCGGCGTTTCCCGCACCTTGCCGAACATCTCGCTCGAGCTGGCCTGGTAAAACTTCGCGCCCGGCTTCACCAGCCGGATCGCGTCGAGCAGCCGCGTCACGCCGAGCGCCGTGAACTCGCCGGTAAGCACCGGCTGCGTCCACGAGGTCGGGACGAACGACTGCGCCGCCAGGTTGTAAATCTCGTCCGGCTGCGTCTCCGCGACCACGCTCTGGAGCGAGTGCTGGTCGAGCAGGTCGGCGGCGACGATCTCGATGGCGCCGACAAGGTGCTGGATACGCTCGTAGCTGTCGTGCGAAGTGCGGCGCACCACCCCCACGACGCGATACCCCTTGGCGAGCAGGAATTCCGCGAGGTACGAGCCGTCCTGACCTGTCACTCCGGTGATCAGCGCGGTCGGCATTCGGGGTCCGGGCGAACGGTTGGGGGCGGCGGCGCGAAGCGCGTCAGCGCGGGCCAACCCCTTGCGAGACACTGCCAAAGCGGGCTAAACTTAATGGCTGCAGCGGCCTTTTTGAAGCGAGGAAAGCGATGGCGCGCGTGTGCGCGATATGCGGCAAGGGCCCGACGTTCGGCAACAACGTCTCCCACGCCAACAACAAGACCATCCGGCGCTGGTATCCGAACCTCCAGACCGTGCGGACGCTCGTGGACGGCACGCCGAAGCGGGTGCGCGTGTGCGTCGCGTGCATCAAGTCGAACCGGGTGAAAAAGGCGGGATAGGGCGGGCAGGCGGTCAGGCGGTCAGAATGAAGCGGGGGACTCCAGTGGGAGCCCCCCGCGCTGCTTTCTGGCCGCCTGACCGCCTGGCCGCCTGCCCGCCTGCCCGCCTATTCCTTCAACAACTCGATCCTCGCCGTATCCGCCGCGTCGCCGGCGCGGTGACCAAGCCGGATGATGCGCGTGTAGCCGCCAGGCCTGGCCTGGAAACGGGGGCCGATCTCCTTGAAGAGCCGCGAGCTGACGTCCTTGTCGCGAATCCGCCGCTCGACCAGCCGGCGCGCGTGCAGGTCCCCGCGGCGTGCCAGTGTGATCAGCTTCTCCGCCACCGGCCGCAGCTCCTTGGCCTTGGCGACCGTGGTGACCACCTGCTCATGCCGGAACAGGCTGGTCGCCATGTTGGAGAGCAGCGCGCGGCGGTGCTCCGACGTGCGGGAGAGCTGGCGGTGCTTGGCTCGATGCCGCATCTACGCGTCCTTCCCCGCCTCGGCCGTCACCGGCCTGACCACGGGCGTGGTGCCGCGGTCGACGATGCGGAAGCCGGCCTCGGACTCCTCCCACTGCATGCCGAAGTTCAGTCCCTCGCGCAGCAGCAGCTCGGCGATCTCGGCCACGGCTTTCTCCCCGACGTTGCGCACCTTGAGGAGCTGCTCCTCCGTGTTGCGCACCAGGTCACCGAGGGTGCGGATGTTGGAGTTCTTGAGCGAGTTGATCGAGCGGACCGACAGCCCGCACTCGTCGATGAGGCGACCCAGGAGGGTGCGCAGGCGCTCCGTGTCGCCCGAAGGCTGCGCCGCCGTCTCCGCCTCGACCATGGGCACGGTGCCGAACGAAACGAAGTACGAGAAGTGATGCTGCGCCAGCGCGGCCGCGTAGGCGACCGCGTCCTCGGGCGTGATCGCGCCGTTGGTCTCCACCATGAGCGTGAGGCGGTCGAAGTCGGTTCGTTGGCCGACGCGCGTCTCGGTCACCGTGAAGTTGGCGCGCCGCACCGGGCTGTAGAGCGAGTCGATCCGCACCACGTCCACCGGCATCGCCCGATCCACCGGGTGCTGCTCCGCCTCCACGTAGCCCCGGCCCTTTTTGACGTAAAGGTCCATGCTGAGCTCGTGGTCGTCCTGGACCGTGAAGAGCAGGTGGTCGGGGTTCACCACGTGCAGCGAGCCGTGGGGCTCGATGTCGCGGGCGTAGACCGGCCCCACGGCCTGGTGGTGGATGTGCAGGACCGCCTCGTCCACCTCCGGTGCCAGCACCAGCGTCAGCGACTTGAGCCGCTGGATGATCTGGTGCACGTCCTCGACGACGCCCGGCACCGTCTGGTGCTCGTGCTGGACGCCGTCCATCTTGAACGCCCACACCGCGGAACCGCGCAGCGACGACAGCAGCATGCGGCGCATCGCGTTGCCCAACGTGTACCCGAACCCGCGCTCGAGCGGCTGCAACCGGAACTCGGCGGCGTTGGGGTTCTCCTCCCGCTTGGTCATCTCGACCAGGTGCGGGCGGACCAGTCCGGTCAAATCGATGGTCATGCTCATTTGGAGTAAAGCTCGACGATCAGCTGTTCTTCGGCCGCGACGGGGATCGTGACCCGGCTCGGACGCTCGGTGATCTTGCCGGTGCGGGCCTCGCGGTCCACCGCGATCCACGAAACCGTCTGCCCCTTCGAGGCCAGGTCGAGGGCGGCCGCCACTGATTCCAGTTCCCGGCTGCCCTTCGCGACACGGACCTCGTCACCCGGCCGCAGGACGTAGGACGGAACGTCCACGCGGCGACCGTTGACGACGACGTGGCCGTGGCTCACGAGCTGCCGAGCCGCCTTGCGACTCGCCGCGAACCCGAGGCGGTAGACCACGTTGTCCAGCCGCGACTCCAGCGCAATGAGCAGGTTCTCGCCCGTCACGCCTTCCTCCCGGAGAACCCGCTGGAAGGTGTTGCGGAACTGCTGCTCGGTGAGCCCGTAGATGCGCTTCACCTTTTGCTTCTCGCGCAGCTGGCGCGAGTACTGCGACGCCTTGCGCCGCCGACCCGCCGTCTGCCCGTGCTGCCCAGGGGCGTAGGCGCGCTTCTCGACCGCGCACTTCTCCGTGAGGCACCGCGCGCCCTTCAGGAAGAGCTTCTCCCCTTCGCGGCGGCACAGCTTGCAGCTGGCTTCGGTGTATCGTCCCACTAGACCCTGCGCTTCTTCGGTGGACGGCAGCCGTTGTGCGGGATCGGCGTCACGTCCCGGATAGATTTGATGAGGAGTCCCGCGTTCGCTAGCGCCTGGATCGCCGACTCCCGGCCCGCCCCGGGACCCTGCACGCGCACGTGCACGCGGCGCACGCCGAGGTTGTAGGCGTCACGTCCGGCCTGCTCGGCCGCGACCGTGGCGGCGAACGGCGTGGACTTCTTCGACCCCTTGAACCCCGACTTCCCGGCGGTCCCCCACGAGACCACGTTCCCGTGGAGATCGGCGATCGTGATGATGGTGTTGTTGAAGGTCGCCATCACGTGGGCGATGCCCTCGGACTCCACGACCTTCTTGGCCCGCTTGCCCGCCTTGCGGGGCGCCTTCTCCCCTTCGGCGGCAGGTGCCGCGGTGGCGCCCTCGGGCGCCGGCGTCGCGGCCGGAACGGCTGTCTGTTCGTCGCTCATGGTTACTTCTTGGCCAGCACTTTCTTCTTTCCGGCGATGGTGCGGCGCGGTCCCTTTTTGGTCCGCGCGTTGGTCCGCGTCCGCTGCCCCCGGACCGGGAGTCCGCGCCGGTGGCGGATGCCGCGGTAGCAGCCGATGTCCATCAGCCGCTTGATGTTCATGGCCACTTCGGTCCGCAACGCGCCCTCGACCTTGAAGTCGCGCTCGATGACCTGCCGGAGCCGCGAGACCTCGCTGTCCGTGAGGTCACGCACCCGCGTGGAGGGCGCGATCCCGGTCCGGTCCAGGATGCGCTCCGCCGTGGTGCGGCCGACGCCGAAGATGGCGGTGAGTCCGATCTCGACGCGCTTGTCGCGCGGAAGGTCGACGCCCGCGATGCGTGCCATCGCTCTAACCCTGCCGCTGCTTGTGTTTGGGGGAGCGCTTGCAGATCACACGGATCACGCCACGGCGCTTGACGACCCTACAATGCTCGCAGACTGGCTTGACGCTGCTTCGTACCTTCAAGACCGACCCCGAACGTGGTTTAGGACAAGACTTTAATGATAGATACAAAAACAACTTTGCGCAAGGAGCCGTCCAAGAGAAAAAGGCGTCGAAAGTCAAACAGAGGAAGGCGTTGAGGCCGCCCTTTTCGACGCCTCCTTTTCTTCAACCTTTAACGCCTCTTTATCTTCAACGCCTATCTAAGGCACCACCCTAACCTCCGAGAGTCGGTACGACGTGCCGTCGAGTCTGAGGCCGAGGTAGATGGTCTGGGCGCCGCGCGTCGTCGTACCCCGAACCGTAAAGGTGCGCCGAGCTTCCACGTACGCCCGGTCGCGATCCACGTTCCGCGCCACCACGACCTCGACCTCCACTTCCTCGGCGCCGTCGGCGAAGGCGTGGAGCAGGAGCGCGGCTTGTGCCGGCCTGAGCGGCGCCGACGGGTCGGATCCCGGGAGACTGAGCAGGATGCCGTCGCTCCGCGCCACCAGCTCCTCGAAGTCGTGCCGCGCCCAGGCCCGCGCCGCGCGATGCGCCGCGACCATGAGCGACTCGGCCTGAAAACCGGTGTCGGCAGACATGCCGACGTGCCGACGTGCGGCGGGTGCTCGGGCGGCAGCCATCGGTACGTCGGCGCGACCAGCGGTCGCCGAGGCGGCGACCCAGACCAACGCGCCGCGGGCGAGCACGCACCACGCGCGATTCACCGCGCCATCTCCTCGCGGATCGCGCGCACCGCCTCCCGCGCATCAGACGCCTCGGTGACCGGCCGGCCCACGACGAGGAGGTCGGCGCCGGCCCGGATCGCCATCGCCGGCGTGGCGATCCGGTTGTGATCGGCCGCCGCGTCGTCCGCGCGCCGGATGCCCGGCACGACCAGCAACGCATCCGGCCCGGCCACCCGTCGCAGCGCGGGCGCTTCGGCCGCCGCGGTCACGAATCCGTCGAGCCCCGCCGCCATCCCCCGCTCCACGAGCCGGCACTGCTCCCTCGCGAGGTCCTCCACCGGACGCCCGACGATGTCCGCGTACTCGGCGGCGCCCAGAGACGTCAGCACGCCGACGCCGACCAGTCGCAGACCGTCGCGGCGCGCCCCCGCCGCCGCCGCCAGCATCCGCGCGCCGCCGGAGAGGTGCACGGTGGCGAGCGTCACTCCGAGCGCACCAGCGGCCGCCACCGCGCCCGCCACGGTGTTGGGGATGTCGTGCCACTTGAGATCCAGGAACACGCGCTTACCTCTCTCCACCAGCTCCCGTACCAGGGTCGGTCCCTCGGCGACGAAGAGCACCGGTCCGAGCTTGTACCACGTCGCCTCCGGGCCCACCGCGTCCACGACGCCCAGCGCGCGTGCGGCGTTCGGCAGGTCAAGGGCGATGGCAAGGTCGGCCATCGTGCTATGCCGTGTCCGTCGCGCCGCCGTGTCGTGCCTGGATCTCGCCCAGCTCGCGCGCCACGCGTTCGGGCGCGCGCGGATCGGCCAGCGCCGCGGTACCCACCGCCACGAGCGTCGCCCCGGCGCGCAGGTACTGCCAGGCATCCCGACCGCTCCGGATGCCGCCCGCCCCGATCACGGGCTTCCCGGTCTCGTGCGCGATGACGCGGGTGACGCGCACCCCGAGCGGCAGCAGTGGCGGTCCGCTGAGGCCCCCACCCACGTTGCCGAGCCGCGGGCGCCCGTCTTCCTCCTCATACAGCAGCGCGGGCACCGTGTTCACGGCGGTGAACGCGTCGGCGCCGGCGGCAACCGCGGCTCCCGCGGTGCGTGCCGGGTCGGGAAGGACCGGTGAGAGCTTCACGACAAGGGGGCGGTCGGTCGCGCCGCGCGCGCGCCGCACCAGCTCGGCGAGAATCACGTCGTCCGCTCCAAACTCGAGCCCGCCTCTCGACACGTTGGGACAGGAGACATTGAGCTCGAACGCGGCGACCACCGGCTCTTCGGCGAGTGCCCCCACGACGGCGGCGAAGTCCTCGACGGTGTGGCCCACGACGTTCACGATCACCCGGGCGCGACGGAGGTGCTCACCCAGCCACGGGAGGCACTCGTCCCGTACCGCCTGCAGGCCCGGGTTCGCCAGTCCGACAGAGTTGAGCATCGCGCCGCGGGTCTCCGCCACGCGGGGCGGCGGGTTGCCGTGTCGCGGCTCCACGCTCACGGCCTTGGTGACCAGTCCACCCAGTGCGTCGAGATCGATCACGCCCGCCACCTCACGTCCGAATCCCGCGGTGCCGGCCGCCAGCAGCACGGCGTTCTGAAAGGCGATACCGAGAAACGCGGTGGACGGACCGGCGGCGGTCACGGCGTCGGCTGCGCGCCGGGCCGGGGGCGCGGGGGGGTCGCCGGGCGAGGCGGCGGCCGCTGCTGGGCTGGAGCCGGCGGCCGTCGGCCCCCCACTCGCTCCTCCTCGTCATCGGGTTCCGCCGCGGGGTTCGCCCCCGGCGCGATCCCCGCGTCGCGGCCGGTGGGCGGCCGGTGCTCGAGCGCGCGCTGGAGCGAGTCCTCGAGCACGGCGTACCGCTCGGCGTCACCGCCCTGGGCGACCACGGCGTACGGGCTCGCGGCGTACCGCTCCCGCAGCAGGTCCCGCAAGGCGTCCCCGTCGGGGTGACCCGCCGCGATCGCCGCGACCACGCCTTTGGGCGTCCACGGCGATTCTGGGAAGCGCTCGGCCATCGCGGCGAACGCGGCGGCGGCGAGCTGCGGGGCCCGCAAGGAATCACGCATCACTTCGGCGCGCAGGAACCAGAAGGCGTCGGGCGACACCACGGCGCGGCCGAGGCTGTCGATCTTGTCCAGCAGGCGAACCACCGGCTGGGCCTCGCGGGCTCCCGCGCCGCCCCGCTGCTGCAGCGCCGCGAGACGCTCGTGCGCCGCGGCGACTTCCTCCTCGGTGCGCGCGGCGCGGAGGTCGATCCGGACGAGACGCACCCCGGCGACCTGCGCCTCGCCGCTGTCGGGCACCAGCGCCAGGACCGCGTCGAACCGAGCCGCGGCGGCCGCATCGTCGGCCATCTCGATCGCCCGTCCGCCGTCCGCGAGGAGGAGGCGCGCGCGATCGCCGCGGCCAAGGTCGGGGCGCCGCACCAGCGCGTCCACGAGCTCCGCTGCCTTCCGCGGGGCGCCGGCCGCAGCGAGGCTGTCGAGCGCCGGCAGCCAGTCGCGCTCCACGTAAGTTTGCTCGGCCGCCAATGAATCGAAGGTGGCGTTCGCGAGCACCGTGTCGCGCAGCGCCAGCGCCGCCCGCGCCCGCTCGAAGCGCGCCTTCGGGTGGGTCGAAACGCGCAGGTCTGCCAGGGCATCCACGGCCGCTCCCATCGCGAGGAGCGTGCGGCCGCGGTACAGCAGCGCCTCGGCGCGCCGTTCCCGCGACGACGACCGCGCGGCCGAATCGAGCGCGCTCCGTGCCTCCGAATAGCGCTTGAGCGCCAGCTCGGCGCGACCCAGCAGCAGCAGCGCCTCGAGGCGCTGCTCCGGGTCGCCGGCCTGTCGCGCCGCCAGAGCGAGGAGGATCGCTGCCTCCGTGTGGAGCTCCAGGTGCAGCGCCGCGCGGCCGCGCACCAGCATGGCGTCGTCCGCCCAGCGGGAGCGCGGATGGCGAGCGACGAGTGACTCCGCGTGCAGCGAGGCACGCTGCCACCGCTCACGCGCCTCCGAGGTGCGGCCCGCACGCTCGGAGCTCTCCGCGGCCCGGCTCCACCGCTTGGCGTTGTACATCCCGTTGTAGTAGGCGCAGCCCTGGAGGAGGAGCGCACAGAGGCATAGACGCATAGAGACACGGAGCCGGCGCGCGCCACGCTCCCCGGCGCGGCCGTGCGGCTGTGCGCCTGTGCCCGCGCTCATGGATTCCCAGCCGTCACGCGCCGCTCGTACTCAGCCAGGTACCGCTCGAGGCCGTCCGCGATGGCGCGCGCCAGGCGCCGCTGACCGGCGGCGCCGGTCAGATAGCGTGCTTCGGGGTAGTTGCTGCCGAACCCGATCTCCACCAGCACCGCCGGCATGTACGAAGTGGCCAGCACCATGAACCCCGCCTGCTTCACGCCGCGGCTCTCGGCCGGATGCACCACCGACAGGGCGTCCTGCACCAGCGCCGCGAGACGGCTCGACTCGCGAAGATGCTCGTTCTGCGCGAGGTCGTTGAGGATGAACGAGAGCGGGTCGCCGTTCGAGGCGTCGGCCGTGGTCTCGAACCGCACCGACGCGTTCTCCATGCGCGCCACGCGCCGCGCGTCCTCCGTTCGCGCCTCGGCCAGGAAGTACGTCTCGAAGCCGCGTGCCCCTTCCGCGTCGCGCCACCGCCGGCTCGCCGCGTTGACATGGATCGACACGAAGACATCCGCGCCGCGTCCACCGGCGATCCGCCCACGATCGCCCAGCGCGACCAGCGTGTCCGTGGTGCGCGTCAGCACCACACCGACCCCACGGCGCTCCAGCTCCTCAGCCACGTGCCGCGCCACCGCGAGCGTCACGTCCTTCTCGCGCAGGAACGGCCTCGTGCGGAGCGGTCCGATCATGCCGACGTCCCGCCCTCCGTGCCCGGGGTCGAGCGCCACGATCCGGCGGCGACGGCCGGCGGGCACGGCCGGCGCCGCGGGCGGGCCCGCGGCGGCGGCTGTCGGGGGCCGGAGCGCGACGCCTCCCGGGCGCTCCTCGAACCGGGCACGACCGCCGTCGTAGCGCAAGACGCCATCAAAGAACCGCGGCAGGTACTCGATCAGCCACTGCAGCGGCACGAAGAGCGAGTCGCGCGCCACGTACGGGCCACCGGCGAGGGTATAGATGCGGCCGTCGAACCGGAAGTACCCGGCGTCGAGCACGAAATCGAACTGCCGGCCCAGCACGCGGACATGGGCGGCGCCGCCCCGAGGCGGCCCCGCCTCGACGCTGAGCACGGGCGCGAGTTGCGCCACGGCGACGGACGGGTAGCCGCGCTCGGCGCGCACCGGCACGCGTCGCTCGCCGCGGGGCGAGGCGACGGTGACCACCAACGGCGCCGCGGCGCTCCAGGCCAGCACCCCCGCCAGGAGCCGTGCGCTCACCGGCGCCTCACCGCGCGCGCCATCTCCCGCTCCGCGTCGCGACGCTTGAGGTCCTCGCGCCGGTCGTGTTCCTTCTTGCCGCGTCCCAGCGCGACCACCACCTTGGCGGTTGGCCCCTTGAAGTAGAGCTCGAGCGGCACCAGCGCGAACCCCTTCTGCTCCACTGCACCGATGAGTCGCCGGATCTCGCGCCGGTGCAAGAGCAGCTTGCGGGTGCGCAGCGGATCGTGGTTGTGGCGGTTGCCCGCATCGTACGGCGGAATGTGCAGACCCTCCAGCCAGACTTCCCCGCGCTTCACCCGCGCGAAGGCGCCCACCAGGCTCGCCCGGCCCGACCGCAACGCCTTGACCTCCGTGCCCGAGAGCACCAGCCCGGCTTCCCACTTGTCGAGGATCTCATACTCGTGGCGCGCGCGAGGATTCCGGGCAACGACCCGGAGCGGGCGTTCAGCCCGTCGGGGACGGGCGATGGACTGAGGTGGGCGAACCGAGGCCACGCGTGTCGTAACCCGAAGATAGAGCGGGGGTTCCGGGGAGACAAGCATAAGTTCAAGAGTTGAAGAGTTGAAGAGTTGAACGGTCGCGCCGTTTCAACTCTTCAACTCTTCAACTCTTCAACTTATTTTCCAGCCCCTCGCCGAAGTGGTGGAATTGGTAGACGCGCGGCGTTCAGGGCGCCGTGGGCGCAAGCCCGTGTGGGTTCGAGTCCCACCTTCGGCATGGTAAAAGGCGGTCGAAGAGTTGAAAAGTTGAAGGGGCGCCTCTTCAACTCTTCAACTCTTCAACTTTTCAACCGCCTTTCTCAATACCGCGCCATCCCCCGATCCACCTCCACCGCCCAGGCGTCCACCCCACCAGTAAGCGCGCGTACCCGCTGCTTCCCTTCCCCCTTGAGATAGAGCGTTGCCTGACGCGCGCGGCTGCCGCGGTGACAAATCGTGACGATGTCAGCATCCGGATCCAGCTCGCCTGCGCGGAGCGGCAGCTCGCCCATGGGCATAAGCGTGCTGCCCTCGATCCGGCAGATCGCCCACTCGTAGGTCTCGCGGACGTCCACGAGGACCAGCTGCTTGCCGCGCGCCAGCTCTTCCTTCAGCTCGGAGGCCGTGACTTCCATCGCGTCGGTATCCTCGCGCGCCCGCGGCGCCACGCCGCAGAACGCTTCGTAGTCGATCAGGTGGTCGATCGTGGGGTGCTCGCCGCAGGCCGGGCACGCCGGGTCCTTGTCCAACGTCAGCTCCCGAAAGCTCATTTTCAGCGCGTCGATCAGGACGAGCCGGCCCACCAGCGCGTCTCCCGCGCCGAGGAGCAGCTTGATCGTCTCGATGGCCTGGAGCGACCCGACGATGCCCGGCAGCACGCCGAGCACGCCGCCTTCGGCGCAGGACGGCACCAGCTCGGGCGGCGGCGGGTCGCGGTACAGGCACCGGTAGCACGGCCCGCGCTCCGCCCAGAAGACCGAGACCTGTCCCTCGAAGCGGTAGATGCTTCCATACACGTTCGGCTTGCCGAGCAGCACGCACGCGTCGCTCACCAGGTAGCGCGTCGGGAAGTTGTCGCTGCCGTCCACGACCACGTCGTACTCGGCGAGGATCGCGAGCGCGTTGTCGCTGGAGAGCCGGGCCTCGTGCCGCTCAATCGCCACGTTGGGATTCACGTCGGCGAGGCGCGCGGCCGCCGAGTCGAGCTTCGAGCGTCCGACGTCGCTGGTGCCGTGAATGACCTGCCGCTGCAGGTTCGAGTGCTCGACGACGTCGTAGTCCACCAGGCCGAGCGTGCCGACGCCGGCGGCGGCGAGGTAGAGCCCCAGCGGGGAGCCGAGGCCGCCCATGCCCACGAGGAGCACCTTCGAGCCCTTGAGCCGTCGCTGTCCCTCGACGCCCACCTCTGGGAGCACGAGGTGCCGCGCGTAGCGCGCCAGCTCCTCCTTGGTGAGCGGGGGAATCCGGGATGACGGTGGCCGAGTATCGGGTGTCATGGGTCGGAGGCCTGTCGCAGGCGCAGGTGAGGCCGGCTCGCTACGAGGCGGTGGCGTCAAGGCCGACGAGCTCGCGCACCTCCCCCTCCTCGTGGAGCAGGTCCGCGAGAGACACCGAGCTCAGCACCTCGTCGACCTTCTGCTGGAGCAACTGCCACACGGGGCGGATCGCGCACGACCCGCTCGGACCGCAGCGCTCATCGCTCACCGGGTGGCGGTCGCAATTGATCTCGAAGGTGCCGTGCTCGGAGGCGTCGAGCACGTCCTTGACGGTGACCTCGACGGGCGGACGCGCGAGAAAGTACCCGCCGCGGGCGCCGCGGACCGAACGCACGAGCCCCGCCCGCCGAAGGCGCAGGAGGATCTGCTCGACGTAGTCGGCGGGAAGGTGCTCCTTCTCCGCCATTTCCCGCGCGGCCACCGGGCCCTCGCCGGCGCGGCGGGCCAGGTGGACGCTGACGATCAATCCGTATTCGGCCCAGGTTGTGACACGCATGCACGCTCCTCGTGGTTATTTGGGTAGCGATGTCCCAAAAGTCAAGCGAAACTTTCGGCTTTGCGCCCCGTGCGCAACGCCGTATGATTCGGCGCCATCGGCAGATAGGGGCCCCATGCGTCGCCAGATCGCGCGCTTCGCGCATCTCCTCACATTTGCAACCTGCGTGCCCGGGTATCTCGACGCGCAGGTGCCGCCGCGCCGCGACCTAGTTCTGGCCACTACGACCTCGCTCTACGACACCGGACTACTCGACTCGCTCGGGCCGATCTTCGAGCGTGAGACCGGCCATCACCTGCGCGTCGTCGCGGTGGGATCGGGTCAGGCGCTGCGGATGGGCGAGCGGGGCGACGCAGACGTGCTACTGGTGCATTCGCCGGCCGCCGAACAGGCGTTCGTCGCGGCCGGCCGCGCCGGCCGGCGACTGGTGGTGGCGAGCAACTACTTCACGATTGTCGGCCCGCCGGACGATCCGGCCGGCGTGCGTGAGGCGCCGTCGGCCGCGGCCGCGCTGAAGCGGATCGCGGACGCGGGCACCGTGTTCGTCTCGCGCGGGGACTCGTCGGGAACGCACCAGCGCGAGCTCGAGCTGTGGCGCGACGCGGGCGGTCGTCCGAGCTGGACCGGGTACCTCGAAAGCGGTCAGGGAATGTCGCTCACGCTGCTGATCGCGGACGAGCGGCGCGGCTACACCCTCACCGACCGCTCGACCTTGGGCAGCCTCCGCCGGCGCGTGAGGCTCGCGGCGCTCCGCGAGCGGGAGCGCGCCCTGCTCAACGTGTACCACGTGATCGAGGTGAATCCCGCGGCGCGCCCGAGGGTGAACGCCGACGGCGCGCGCGCCTTCGCGGACTGGATCGTGTCCGGACCGGTGCAGGACCTCCTCGCGCATTTCGGAGAGTCCCGGTTAGGCGAGCCGCTGTTCATCGCGGCGCGCGGGCGCGAGCCGGCTCCCTAACGGGCGGCGGGGACGCCCTTGACGGCGCCGCCTGCCGCGGCGTATGAATACCCGATCTTTCGCGAGGTCCCCATGCGGCACTCTGCTCGACTCCTCGCGGCCGCAGTTGCCGTTCTCTGCACCGGCACCGCCGCCGCGCAACAGCGTCCCTCCTTCGACCGCCACTTCCTCGACAGCACCGAGTACTTCATCGCCCGCGACTCCCAGACCAGCGCCTACCAGTACGTGGCCGTAGCGCGCGTCCTGACGCCCGCCTCGGCTGCCACCCGGAACGAGGCGCAGTTCCTGGTAGTGGGCGGCGGCGGCGGGTTCGAGGACGGCCAGCGGGTGTGGACCCGGTGGTTCTGGCAGACCCGGCCGGCCACGCCCCAGGACGCCGGCCTGGGCGCCACCGTGTTCTGCCTCAACAAGCAGGCCGACGAGGTCTACCACGGCCCGGAGAATCGGGAGGAGGCCCTCAACACCGGGTGGTGGGCCACGACCGTCACCGACGTGTCCGACCTGTATCGCCAGGAAGTGCGGGCCGGTGAGTACCGGCTGGGCCTGGACTGCCTGCGAGTGAGCAGGACCGCGCTCGCCGTGGCGGCGGCGGGCCCGCCGGCGCCGGCGGTCTTCGACGGTCACTTCCTGGACAGCGCCGAGTACTTCATCGCCCAGCGGGACATGGGCGCCGGCGCCTACCAGTACGTCGCCGTGGGGCGGATGTTGGTCGGTCCAACCGAGACCTCGCGCGGCGAGGCGCAGTTCCTGGTGGTGGGTGGCGGAGCCGGCTACACCATCGGCCAGCGGGTGTGGACCCGTTACTACGCGCGCTCCCGCCAGGCGACGCCCGCCGACATCACGCTCGGCAAGAAGGTCTTCTGCTTGAACCGTCAGGAGGGCGAGGTCTACCAGGGCCCGCGCGACCGCAACGAGGCGCTCAACACGGGTTGGTGGATGACCACCATCACCGATCTGTCGTACCTGTACCGGCAGGAAGTCCGCGCCGGCCAGTACCGCCTCGCCCCGGGCTGCCTGCGCGTGGAGCGTTAGCAGGGCTGAAAAAGTGGGCGAAATGAGTCCGGCGCGTCGGGCGCCAACATAGGGCAGCGCGTGCGCCTGCACGTCCACGAGTCGGCGGTGCAGCGTGGGCTCCCAACTACACAACGACGACCTCGCCTAGCACGACGGTGAGTTCATCGCAGGTTGCCTTCAACTATGCGACCCAGTCGTTAGTCAGCAGCGCTGGGTGGTTGCTATCCAGCGACGGTCTGCCATAGACTTGTTTCAATGCCCACAGTCCTCCGGTCGGGGCCGTACCGCCTGTTCTTCTTCTCGGCCGACCGTGAGGAGCCGCGCCACGTCCATGTCGAGCGTGACGAGTGTCGGGCCAAGTTCTGGCTGGATCCTATTCGGCTGCACGACAGTACGGGGTTCACGCCAGCTGAATTGGGCAGAATCGACAAACTCGTAGGGGAGCACGCAGATCAACTTCGGAAGGCGTGGGATGACTTCTTCGCCGATTGACGTTCGCCAAGTTGCGGCACAGGATATCCGGTTCGTTGGGGACACCCTCGTCGTGGACTTGGTCGACGGACGTACCCTGTCTGTCCCCCTAGCCTGGTATCCACGCCTCGCGCATGCGACGGTTGCGGAGCGCGCAGAATGGCGTCTGATCGGTCGCGGTGAGGGGATTCACTGGCCCAAGCTCGATGAGGACATCAGTGTCGAGGGACTCCTCGCAGGGCGTCACTCTGGAGAATCCCAGGCCTCTCTCCAGCGCTGGCTCCAGGGGCGCAAGGCTGCTGGTTAACACGCGTTTGCAGCCGACGAAGGCGCGGCGCCGGCGAATGACTCGCCGGCGCAGGCCGGCCTCGACTGGGGGCGTTAGCCGCCCATGCTCGCGCCCCCACCCGGCACCCCGAGGTCGGTCATCTTCCGGTAGTCGAGCACCTCATCGAGCTCCTTGCCCTTGAGCAGCCCCTTCTCCTCGACGAGCTGCCGCACGGTCACGTTCTTCGCCACCGCCTCCTTGGCGAGCTTCGCCGCCTCGGCGTAGCCGATCTTCGGGGCGAGGGCCGTGACGATGGCCGGACTGCGCTCCAGCCAATACACGCACATCTGCTCGTCCGCCTCGATGCCCGCCACGCACCGCTCGTTCAGCACGGTCGACGCGCTGGTCAGGATCTCCATCGCGAAGAGCAGGTTGTGCGCCACGACCGGCATCATCACGTTGAGCTCGAGCTGGCCCGCCTCCGCCGCGAGGGCGACGGTCTGGTCGTTGCCCATCGCCTGATAGCAGACCTGGTTCACCATCTCCGGGATGCTCGGGTTCACCTTGCCGGGCATGATGCTCGAGCCCGGCTGCACCGCCGGCAGCACGATCTCGGCGAAGCCAGTGCGCGGGCCCGAGGCGAGCAGGCGCAGGTCGTTCGCG
>JACORV010000117.1 GCA_016179225.1 Gemmatimonadota bacterium
CGCGCCATCGCGCGCGACGTTGGCCGAGCCTTGGGCACCAAGGCGCACCTCAAGGACCTGCGGCGGGTCGAGATCGGGTCGTGGAGCCTGCGCGGCACGATCGGACTCGAGGCCTTCCAGTCGCATGTGGCGCCCGCGCTCCTGCTGCGTCCGATGGCGGAGGCGGTCGCGCATCTGCCCCTGATCGAGGTGGGGCCCGATGCGGGCCGGCGGTTCCGTCACGGCCAGAAGATCGAGGCCTCGGCGCTCTACGAGGGCTGGGTATCGGTCTATTCGGAGGGCGAACTGCTGGGCGTGGCGGAGTTTCGGGACGGGCTTTACAAGCCGGTGGTGGGGCTCGCCTCGTGAGCCGCACAGTCGTCACGGTCGGCACCTTCGACGGCGTGCACCGCGGCCACTGGGCGGTGCTCGAGGAGATTGCGCGCCGGGCGCAGGCCTCGGGCCTCACCAGCGTGCTCGTCACCTTCGAGCCGCACCCCCTCGAGATCGTGAACCCGCAGGCCGCGCCTCCGCTCCTCACGCTGGCGGACGAGAAGCGGCTGGTCCTGGCGCAGTCGGCGGTAGACCGCGTGGCGTTCGTGCCCTTCACGCACGCGCTCCGGGACTACCCCCCCGAGCGCTTTGTGCGCGAGATCCTGGAGGAGCGGTTCCACATCGCGGAGCTGGTGATCGGCTACGATCACGGCTTCGGCCGAGGCCGGGCCGGCGACGTGGGGCTGCTGCGCGCCATCGGGAAAGAGGACGGGTTCGCGGTGGACGTGGTACCCGCGGTGATGCTCGACGGGCGGCCGATCTCCTCCACGATGATCCGGCGCTTCGTGGCCGGCGGCGACCTCGACCACGCCGCGCGGGCGCTGGGACGCCCGTACTCGGCGAGCGGCGCCGTGGTGCCCGGCGCCGGCCGCGGGCGGGAGATCGGCATCCCGACGGTGAACCTCGCGCCACCACATCCGCGCAAGCTGCTGCCGCCGGACGGCGTGTACGCGGCGACCGTCGCGTGGCGAGGTGGATTGCGCGGGGCCATGCTCAACCTCGGGCCGCGGCCGACCTTCGGCGAGCACGCCCGCGCCCTGGAAGCGCACCTCTTCGGCTTCGACGGCGACCTCTACGGAGAGACCGTCACGGTCGAGTTCCACCGGCGGCTGCGCGATACGGCGCGGTTCGCCTCGGTGGATGGCTTGCGCCGACAGCTCGAGCAGGACCGTCGCGACGCGCTCGACGCGTTGAGGATGGTGGGTCGCCCGGTTACCTTGTAACGCTTGCCAACTTCAATGGTTACGTCATGTTCGACTCGATAAAAGCGCGCCTTATCACGATCGGCATCCTGGTGGGCCTCTCGGTCTGGGCCCTCTGGCCCCGAACGATCACCACGCGGGTCCAGGGCCCCGACGGCCGCATGCGGGACAGCACCGAGCGGAAGATCAACCTCAAGCAAGGGCTCGATCTCCAGGGCGGCATCCATCTCGCCCTCGAGCTCGACCAGAGCCGCGGGCCGGTGCAGAACCCGGAAGACGCGATCGACCGGGCGCTCAAGGTGATCCGCACCCGCATCGACGAGTTCGGGGTGGCCGAGCCGCTGGTGCAGAAGCTCGGCACCAGCCGCATCGTCGTCGAGCTGCCGGGCATCAAGGATCCGGCCCGCGCCAAAGAAATCGTGCAGCGCTCGGCCTACCTCGAGTTCCAGATGACGGACAAGGAGAACCTGTTCCGTCAGGTGATCCCGGCCATCGACCGCGCGCTCACCGCGGCGGGCATCACGGAGCGAAGCATCGGCCAGCAAGTGGCCGACAGCCTCGCGCGCGCCCCGGCGGCGCCGACCTCGGCGGTGGAGGACATCCTGAGCGGCGCCCGCCCGCCGGCCACCGACACCGCCGGGGCCGCCCCGGCGCGGGACACGACCCGTGCCCGCCGCGCCACGGCCGGCAGCCGGCAGGACACGGCGTCCTCCCGCGGCGACAGCGCGGCCGACACGGTCGGCGCCAGCTCGACCGGGCCGCTCCAGCAGCTCCTGTTCGGCGGCAACATGGCGGGGCAGTACCTCGTCGCAGAGGAGAAGGTGCCCATCGTCGAGGCCCTGCTGGCGCGCCCGGAGGCGCAGCGCCTCATGCCAAGGGGGATCGTGCTGCGCTGGGGGAGCGAGCCGCTCTCGCGTGGCGCGCGGGCCTTCCGCCCCATCTACGCGCTGGTCGAGCGTCCCATCATGACCGGGGAGTACCTGACCAACGCGGCGGCGCGCATCGACCAGCTCACCAGCGGCGCGGTCGTGGACTTCCAGCTGTCGCGCCGCGGCGGTCGCATCTTCGAGCGGGAGACCGGACGCCACATCGGTGACTACATGGCGATCGTGCTCGACAAGAAGGTGCAGAGCCAGCCGCCGGTGATCCGCGGCCAGATTGCGACGCGCGGGCAGATCGAGCTGGGCAGCGCCGACCTGCAGGAGGCGCACGACCTCGCGCTGGTGCTCAAGGCGGGATCGCTCCCGGCACCCCTCCAGATCGTGGAAGAGCGTACCGTCGGGGCCACGCTCGGCGAGGACTCGGTCCACAAGGGCATCGTCGCCGGCATCGTGAGCGTCGCGCTCGTCATCGTGATCATGATCGGCTACTACCGCCTGGCCGGCGTGCTGGCCGTGGTGGCGCTGGGCCTCTACGTGCTGTTCACCTTCGGCGGCCTGGCCGCGCTCTCGGCCACGCTGACCCTGCCAGGAGTGGCGGGCTTCGTGCTGTCGGTGGGCATGGCGGTTGACGCCAACGTGCTGATCTTCGAGCGCATCCGCGAAGAGCTGGCGCTCGGCAAGTCGGTGCGCCTGGCTGTTGATGCCGGCTTCAAGATGGCCATGAGCGCCATCGTGGACTCCAACGTGACCACCATCCTCACCGCGGCGTTCCTGTTCCAGTTCGGCACGGGCCCGGTGCGCGGCTTCGCCACCACGTTGATCCTGGGCATCATCGCATCGATGGTCAGCGCCATCTTCGTGACCCGCACCTTCTTCATGATCTGGCTGGAGCGCCGGCCCGGTCTCCAGACCCTGAGCATCTGATGATCCGAGTCTTCGCCAGCGCCAACTACGATTTCATCGGCCTGCGCCGGACGGCCTACGTCTTGAGCGCCGCGCTGATCCTTCCGGGCCTCCTGCTGATGCTCGCGCGCGGGCTCAACTACAGCATCGAGTTCACCGGCGGGACCCTGGTGCAGGTGACCCTGAGCCCCGGCATAGACGCGGGCCAGGTGCGGCAGGCCGTGACCGCGGGCGGCCTGGTCGGAGCGGAAATTCAGAACTTCGGCTCGGATCGGGAATTCGTGATTCGGGCCCGCCTCGGCCTGGCGGGCCCGGCCACCGAGCAGGAGGCGCAGCGCACCGCCGAGCAGGTGAGCGCCGCGCTCACGCAGCGCTTCGGCGCCGACGCGTTCACGGTGCAGCGCGTGGAGGCGGTGGGGCCCAAGGTGGGCGGCGAGCTGCGGCAGAAGGCGCTGGGCGCCATCCTGCTCTCGTTCCTGGCCACGCTGGTGTACCTCGCGTTCCGCTTCGAGTGGCGCTTCGGCGTCGCGGCGGTGCTCGCCACGGGCCACGACATCCTGGCCACCATAGTCTTCACGCGCTACCTGGACCTGGAAGTGTCGCTGGTCGTGGTGAGCGCGATCCTCACGGTAATCGGGTACTCGCTCAATGACACCATCGTGATCTTCGACCGGGTGCGCGAGAACCTGCGCAAGTACAAGCGCGACGACTTCACCGGCATCCTGAACCGGAGCGTGAACGAGACCCTCCCGCGCACGGTGCTCACCGGCGGCGCCACCCTGATGGCCCTCCTGGCCATGCTGTTCCTGGCGGGCGAAATCATTCGACCGTTCGCGTGGGTCATGGCATTCGGCATCTTCACCGGCACTTTCTCCTCGATGTACATCGCCTCACCCATCCTCCTGGCGATCGAGAAGCGTTGGCCGGGTGCGGGGGCCCGCGGAGTGAAGGCGACCGTCGCGCCGGCCGGCGCAGCGCCGCCGGGCATCGCCGCGTCGTAGGCCCGCTTGCTCGTCGACTCGCACTGCCACCTCGGCGATCCCGCCTTCGACGCGGATCGCGACGCGGTGGTGGCGCGGGCGCGGGCGGCGGGAATCGGGTCGATCGTCGTGGTGGCGGACACGGTCGCTTCGGCCGAGGCGGCCATCGCGATCGGCCGGAGCGGGGATGGGCTGGCCGCGACCGCCGGCATCCACCCGCACCGGGCTACGGAATTCGACGCGACGTCGGTGGAGCGCCTGGAGAGGCTGCTCGAGGAACCGGGCGTCGTGGCCATAGGGGAGACGGGCCTCGACTATCACTATGACCACGCGCCGCGGGAGCGGCAGCGCGAGGCCTTCGCCTGGCACCTGGCCGAGGCGGCGCGGCGCGGCAAGCCGGTCGTCATCCACTCGCGCGAAGCCGACGACGACACGGCGCGGCTCATCGCGGACGCCCCCGCCGGCCTCACCGGCGTCCTGCACTGCTTCAGCGCCGGCGCCCCGGTGCTGCAGGTCGCGCTCGAGCGCGGGCTCTACGTTTCCTGGAGCGGGATGATCACCTTCCGGAGCTGGGACGCGGCATGGGCGGTGGAGCAGGTGCCGGACGACCGGCTGCTGGTCGAGACCGACGCGCCGTACCTCGCACCGGTCCCCTACCGCGGCAAGCGGAACGAGCCGAGCTACTTGCCGGCGACGGCCTCACGGCTGGCCCAGTTGCGGGGCACGACGGCGGAGCGGATCGCCGCGCTGACGACGGCCAACGCGTGTCGCCTTTTCTCTTTAACTCTTCACCTTTCAACTCTTCAACCGTCTTCATGACCGTCCCATCCGACATCGCGATCGCTCAGAACGCCACGCTTCGCCCCATCGCCGACATCGCCTGCGACCTCGGTCTCGGCGACGACGAGCTCGTTCTCTACGGCAAGTACAAGGCGAAGGTGGCCCTCTCGGCGCTCGAGTCGCGCAAGCCCAGGGGCCGGCTCATCCTCGTCACCGGCATCACGCCGACCGCCGCGGGGGAAGGGAAATCCACCGTGTCGGTCGGACTCACCCAGGCGCTGCGGAAGCTGGGGAAAAACGCGGTCGTATGTCTGCGCGAGCCCAGCCTCGGGCCGGTGTTCGGCGTCAAGGGCGGCGCCGCGGGCGGCGGCTACGCGCAGGTCGTGCCGATGGAGGACATCAACCTCCATTTCACCGGCGACTTCCACGCCATCTCCTCGGCGCACAACCTCCTCTCGGCGATGCTGGACAACCACATCTACCAGGGGAACACTCTGCGCTTCGCGCTGCGGCGCATCACCTGGCCGCGCACCATGGACATGAACGACCGGGCGCTGCGGACGGCCATCGTGGGCGTGGGGGCGGCCTCCAGCGGGCCGGCCCGCGAGGACCGCTTCGTGATCACCCCGGCCAGCGAGATCATGGCCATCTTGTGCCTCGCGACGAGCCGCGAGGACCTCGAGGAGCGGCTGGCGCGCATCATCGTCGGCACGACCCACGAGCGCGCGCCGATCCGCGCCGCGGACCTCAAGGCTTCGGGGGCGATGGCCCTCCTCCTCAGGGACGCGCTGATGCCCAACCTCGTGCAGACCCTCGAGGGCGGGCCCGCGTTCGTGCACGGCGGGCCGTTCGCCAACATCGCCCACGGGTGCAACACGGTGCTCGCCACCAAGCTCGCGCTGCGGCTGGGCGACCTGGTGATTACCGAAGCGGGCTTCGGCGCGGACCTGGGAGCGGAGAAGTTCTTCGACATCAAGTGTCGGGCGGCCCAGCTGGAGCCCGAGGCCGCGGTCATCGTGGCGACGGTGCGCGCGCTCAAGATGCACGGCGGCGCCGACAAGAGGCACCTCGGCAGCCCCGACCCGGCGAAGGTCGAGGCGGGCTTCGCCAATCTCGCCAAGCACGTCGAGAACGTCCGCAAGTTCGGCGTCCCGCCGGTGGTCGCGCTCAATCGCTTCATCACCGACTCGGACGAGGAGCTGGCGTGCGTGGCCGACAAGGCCAGGGCCCTCGGCGTGCCGCTGGCGCTCTCGGACGTGTGGGCGCGCGGTGGGGAGGGCGGGATCGCGGTGGCCGAAGCGGTGCTGCGCGTGCTGGATGGGAAGCAGGCCGCGTTCAAGCCCCTGTACGACGTCAACAAGCCCATCAAGGAGAAGATCGAGATCGTGGCGCGCGAGATCTACGGCGCGGACGGTGTGCACTTCTCCGCCGCAGCGGGCCGCAGCATCGAGCAGCTCGAGGCGATGGGTCTGGGCCACACGCCGGTGTGCATGGCCAAGACGCAGTACTCTTTCAGTGACGACGCCTCGAAGCTCAACCGGCCGAGCGGATTCAGGATCGCCGTGCGCGACGTGTACCCGTCGGCCGGCGCCGGTTTCGTGGTCGCGCTGGCGGGCGACATCATGACCATGCCGGGGCTCTCCAAGTCGCCGGCGGCCGAGCGGATCCGCCTGCTGCCCGATGGCACCATCGAGGGGCTGTTCTGATGTACGTGGTCACCGGCGGCGCCGGCTTCGTCGGGAGCAACATCGTGCGCGTGCTCAACGAGGCGGGCGTGACCGACATCGTCGTGGTCGACGACCTCACGCGAGGCGACAAGTTCAGGAACCTCGCCGACCTCACCATCGCCGACTTCCTGGACAAGCGCGAGTTCCTGTCGCTGGTCGAGCGCCGCGCTCTCGGCCCGCGGATCCGCGTGATCCTCCATCAGGGCGCTTGCACCAACACCATGGAGAGCGACGGCCGGTACATGATGGAGAACAACTACCGGTACTCCCGGGTGCTGCTCGACTACGCCCTCGGCGCCCGCGTGCCCTTCGTGTATGCCTCGAGCGCGGCGGTGTACGGCGGGAGCCGTCACTTCGAGGAGGTGCCGGCCAACGAGCGGCCGCTCAACGTCTACGGCTACTCCAAGCTCCTCTTCGACCAGCAGGTGCGGCGCGTCCTGCCCGAGGCCCGGAGCACCGTGGTGGGGCTCCGCTACTTCAACGTCTACGGGCCGCGGGAGCAGCACAAAGGACCCATGGCGTCGGTCGTCTACCAGCTCTACCGCCAGCTCGTGGAACGGGGCGCGGTGGCGCTGTTCGCGGGCACCGGAGGCTACGCGGACGGGGAACAGCGGCGCGACTTCATCTTCGTCGAGGACGTGGTCCGGGTGAACCTGTTCTTCGCGCAGGGGCCGGTCCGGAAGGGCACTGTCAACCTCGGCACCGGGCGGAGCGGCAGCTTCAACGATGTGGCGGGCGCGCTGATCGCCTGTCACGGGGCGGGCGAGGTCCGCTACAAGCCGCTTCCCGATGGCCTCGAGGCCAAGTACCAGAGCTTCACCGAGGCGGACGTGCGCGGGCTGCGCGCGCTGGGGTACGCCGAGCCGTTCGTCCCGCTGGAAGAGGGCGTCCGTCGCTATTACGTGTTCCTGAAGGAGAACGCATGAGCGATCTCAGGTTTGTCGCGACGGACGCCTCGCCCCAGGCAATCGGCCCCTACAGCCAGGGCGTCATCGCCAACGGCTGCCTCTACACGGCGGGCCAGATCGCGCTCGACCCGGCGACCATGGAGGTTGTGCCGGGCGACGTGACGGCGCAGACCGAGCGCGTGATGAAGAACCTGGACGCGATCTTGAAGGCTGCTGGCTCGTCGCTTTCACGGGTCGTGAAGACGACGTGCTTCCTCGCGGCGATGGACGACTTCGCCGCAATGAACGAGGTCTATGCGCGCTGGTTCGGCGACCACAAGCCGGCGCGCTCCACGGTGGCGGTGAAGACGCTGCCGAAGAACGTGCTGGTCGAGATCGACGTGGTGGCGTTAGTGTAGGACTGGTGCGTGGTGCGTGGGATGAGGCACCCACGCACTACGCACCACGTACCACGCACCGTCTTTCGGGGGCGGATCGGGCCTGGTGGTCTGACTGGTCTTCAAAACCAGCTGGGGCGCGCTCTGCACGCCTCGGTGGGTTCGATTCCCACACGCTCCCGCCAACCCCCGTTCCGCAGCGTCGTCCGGGCGCCATCGCGTAGCGCTGCCGCCAACATGGCCGGCTGGCCGACACCCGCAGCTTCGCCACCGCGGGGCCGAGGCCTTGCGGATGGACGGCGATTTCGTGCAGTCTATCACCGGCTGGAGCTCGGCCCGCCGCAGCCGCATCTTCGTTGGTGCCGGGGGGTTGAATCGCTTTTCGCCCGCGCTCTGGCGAGCGATAGGTTGCGAGGAGATGCTCGACCGGTGTGCTAGACAG
>JACORV010000124.1 GCA_016179225.1 Gemmatimonadota bacterium
GACGCGTACCCGCGCTCGCCCGAGAGGAGCCGCAGCACGACCATCTCGTAGTCCTCACCCGACTCGAGGCCGAGCTGCGAACGATGGGTGCGGTACGGGACGAGGTTCTCGTACAGCTCGGACAGAGGGAACGGCCGATGAAGCCGGGACGGATCAAGCTCCGCCAGGTTGGCGACCAGCATGGTGAAGAGCCGGTCGAGCTCGTCGGGGACCGACGACGGAGAGGAAGGCACTGGCGGCTCGCGAACTCGGCGGGGCACGTTAGATTGGTGCCCATGCCGTTGTCAAGCAGAATGGCCGCCGCCAGCGCAATGCTCTGGCTCGGCCTAGGCGGAGCTGTCGCGCACGCTCAGCAGCCCTGTCTCGAGCGGATGCCGGACCGATTGCCCAAATCCTGTCCGGAATCGCAGCTCATGGGCTACTACGCCGCCGTCATGCACTTCTCGCCGACCGGACTGCTCGAGCGCGGGGCGGGCCTCGAGGTCGGCGCTGAAATCAGCTACCTCCCGAATCTGTCGGCCGAAGACCAACAGGTGGGCTTCAATGGCCGCAAGGCGGAGAACACGAACTTCTGCCCCGTGTTTCCGCGCCTGCGCGTGTCGGGTGGGTTCGGGCCGTGGGCGGTGGACCTCGGGTACCTGCCGCCGCTGCGCGTCTGCGACGTGGAGCCGCACATGATCTCGGGCGCCGTCACGCGGCGCTTCGAGGCCGGCTCCGATTGGTCGTTGGCCCTTCGGGCGAGCACCCACTTTGGCCGCCTCGAGGCGCCCATCACGTGCAACGAGGCGGCCGTCCAGGACCCGACGAACAACGAATGCTTCGAGGGCCAAGTGTCGAACGATCGGTTCCGGCCGTTCTCGCTCGGCCTGGACGGCGCGGTGGCCTACACCGGTCTGGCCTCCCGGCGCGTCGAGCCCTACTTGTTGATCGGCGTGCGGCGTGAGGACCTTCAGTTCAGGGTCAACTTCGTCTACTCGACGGGGTCGCTCGACACGGCGCGACTTGGCGCCACGCTGACGAGGCTCCACGTCGCGGCCGGATCGTCGTGGCGGCCGACCAGTCGGATCCGGCTCGGCGGCGAGCTGTTTTATGCGCCGAGGGCGCTGCTGACCGTGCGCACCCGCGCGAGCTACGTGCTCCAAGGGCGGCCATGAGGGGCATCCTGCTGCTGGTGGCGGGATTGGCGATGATGGCGTGCGTCGATCTGGACATCCAGCCACTGCCCACCGTCGCGCCGCCCGGGCAGCACCCTATCGCCAATCCGTCGTTCGCCTCCGACCTGCAGCCAGTCCTCACGCAGAGCTGCGCGACGAGCGGCGTATGTCACCTCGGCCCATCGTCGCAGCAGGGGCTCGACCTGGGCTCCGGCCAGAGCTACGGGAATCTGGTGGACGTCGCCGCCAACGAGCAGCCGGCGCTGATGCGGGTGCGTCCCGGCCAGCCGGACTCCTCGTACTTCATTCTCAAGCTTGAGCCGGATCCGAACAACACGGTTCCGGGTTCGCGCATGCCCAGCGGCGCGTCGCCGCTTCCTCCGGAGGTGATCCAGAGCTTCCGCAACTGGATCGCGAACGGCGCCCTGAACAACTAAGCCGGCTCGGTCTCCGGATCGTAGTCGGCGTATTTCCCCTTCTCCCGCTCGCGCTCCAGCCACTTCTCGAAGTCCGACGCGACCAGTCCGTCCGAGGCGCGCTGCTCCTTCGCGGCGCGCGTCGCTAGGAAGTTCGCGTATTCGTTCTTGGGGTGCCCGGCGTGGCCCCGAACCCATCTCCAGGTGATGTCGTGCCGCTGGGCCATTGAGACCAACTCCTGCCAAAGCTCGAGGTTCTCGATCTCGCCGCGCTTGCGCCGCCAGCCGCGCGCACGCCAGTTCGGAACCCACTCGCTCATTCCCGTCACCAGGTATTGGGAGTCGGAGACGAACGCGATCGTGAGCCGCCGGCCCTTGGCACCCAGCAGCCCCAGCGCCGCGCTCGCCGAGCGCAGCGCCATGCGGTTGTTGGTCGTGTTCGGTTCGCTGAGGAAGTAGTCCCGCCGTTCGATACTGACCGCCTGGCCGCCTGACCGCCTGACCGCCTCGACCAGCCCGCCGGCGCCGCCCGGATTCGGCGGCTCGGTCCCGTTGCCGAGGCACGCCTCGTCGGCGTGGACCACGATCCGCTGGCCGCCCGTCCGTCGGTCTGTCCGTCCGCCCAATGTCCTAGCGATTGACGATGACCGGGATAGTGGTGGCCTTGAGCAGCTTCTCGGCGGTCGAGCCTATGCCCCACGAGTGGCGCCGGCTCTCGTGCGCGCCGGCCGCGAGCAGGTCGGCGCCCGAGCCCTCGATGAAGCCCGCCACCGCCGCGGCGACGCCGCCGGTGAGCCGGTGGGTCTCGTAGCCCACGCCCTGACCGGAGAGAAAGGCGCCGGCCCGCGCGAGCAGCTCGTCCCCCGCGGCGGGGTCATCGGCCACGTGCACCACGTCGAGCTTCACCCCCACGGCACCCGCGTAGCGCGCCGCGAGCGCGAGCGCCTGCGAGCTGTGCTCGCGCCCGTCGTAGGCGACCACCGGGTGGTCGCATGGCGACGGCCGCTCGCCGGCCACCAGCACCGGCTTGGGCGACTTCTTGATGATGTGCGCGGTCACCTCACCGATCGAGCCGGGCGCGCCGTGCAGCTCGCCGCGGCGCCCCACGACGATCGCCTCCGCCTGACCGGCCAGCCGCAGCAGCTCCTCGTCCACGAGGCCGACCGCGCGGACCGTCTCCACCGTAAGCCCGGCCCCACGCGCGCGGGCGGCGCCGGCCTCGAGCAGCTTGTCGGCGCGCTCATCGAGCGCCAGGCCCAGCTCGGCGGAGACCGGCGCGAGCGGCACGCCCTCGGTCCAGAGCGGCGCGGCGGACTCGTAGAGCGGCGCCTCGAGGACACGGACGTCGACGATCGCGGCGAGCACGATGGTGGAACGAAAGCGGCGGGCGAGGTCGATGGCGACCGTCAGGGCCGACTCGGCGCCGGCGGAGCCGTCCAACCCAACGAGCAGCCGCGTAAACATGAGGCAGGATGCGGCTACGGCACGGCCGGTGTCAAGCGTCTCATGCCGGGACGGCCGTTCCGACGTGGACGGCCAGCACTCCCGCGCTGCCCTCGGTCACCAGGCCGACGACCGCGGCCGCCGGCGTTCCTCGCGACCGCAGCTCGCTCAGCAGGCGCTCCAGCCCCTCCGGCGCGACGGCCAGCAGCAGCCCGCCGGAGGTCTGCGCGTCGGCGAGGATGGTCCGGTCGACCTCCTCAAGGGCGTCGTCGAAGCGCGTCGTTTCCCGCAGGGACTCGAGGTTGCGCCTGGTACCCCCAGGAACGTGGCCGGCGGCGGCGAGCGCGCCGACGTCGGGCAGGCGGGGCACCGCTCCTGCCCACACCTCTGCGGCGCAGCCGCTCGCGGCCATCATGGAGCGCAGATGGCCGAGCAGGCCGAAGCCCGTGACGTCGGTTGCCGCGCGCACGCCGGCGAGGCGTGCGGCTTCGGCGGCGCCGTCATTCAGCGTCGTCATCACGTGCACGGCCACCTCGACCGTCTCCTTCGAGGCGGCCTCTTGCTTGATGGCGGTCGCGATGATGCCCGAACCGATCGGCTTGGTGAGCACGAGGCGGTCACCGGGGCGCGCCGCGGCGTTGGTGGTCATCCGCTCCGGGTGCACCTCGCCGACCGCCACGAGCCCGAACTTCGGCTCAGGGTCGTCGACCGAATGCCCGCCGACGATCTGCGCGCCCGCTTTCGCCACGACGTCGGCGGCGCCGCGGAGCACCTCGCCCAGCGTCTCCAGCGGCAGCGTGCCGCGCGGCCAGCCGACGAGGTTCAGGCAGTAGAGGGGCCGCCCCCCCATCGCGTACACGTCCGACAGCGCGTTGGCCGCCGCGATGCGACCGAAATCATAGGCGTCGTCCACGATCGGCGTGAAGAAGTCGGTCGTCAGGACCAGCGCGCGCTCCGCGCCCAGACGGATGACGGCGGCGTCGTCGCCACCGCTCGCGTCCACCAGCACCGCGGGATCGGTGCCCTTCGGGACGAAGCGCAGGACCTGCGCGAGCTCAGCGGGGCCGAGTTTGCAGGCTCAACCCGCGCCGTGGGACAGCGTGCTGAGTCGGATCTGCGGCCGCTGGTCACGCGGAGCGTCGCTCATCGAAGACTCGTGGTGGAGGTGCGAGGAATCTAGCAGACCAGCGGACGCGGACTGAAGTTCACGCTCGGCAACCGCGGGCCCTCAAGGGCCCTGCTTCGGGGCGTGCTTTCGCCGTGCCCGTGCTCAGCACGCGCCCCGGAGCCCCCGCGTCGTCACGCGTACTCCCGCGCCACCAACCACGCTCGCAGAGCCACGAGCGTCCGCTCCTCCGCGTATGGGCCGCTGCCGAGCGTGCCTCGCTGGGTCTGCATCTTCGCGAGCTTCGGCGCCGCCAGCGCCACCGCCTCGCGCGCCTGCGGGAGCGGCACCGCCACCAGCGCGTCCACGGCATGCACGATGTCGAGGTTGCGCCACGACCCGTCGGGCTTCTGGTTGAGCGCGAGGTGCTCCGAGAGGATCGGCAGCTGGGCGCGGAACGGGAGGGGCGACCAGGCGATCGCCGCGAGCGCGCCGACCATCAGCGTCGGCGCCCAGAGCCCCCCCCACGTATCCCACATCTTGGGAAGGGCGAGCAGGCTACCCACATGGCGCCGCACCAAGGTCCGCTCGTCCTGGCCGGCGCGCAGCACCGAGCGAAGCGAGTAGCACGAGGCGAGGAACCGCGAGCCCAGGTCGGACGTCACCGACGCGCCCGTGGGGAGGGAGAGGCGCTGGATGGTACGGGACGCCGACCGGTACGCGAAGAACCCGCCGATACTGTGCTCGCAGGTCTTGAGCTCATGCCGGCGTGGCGTGCAGCCCAACCCGAACGCCCCGTCCTTGTCCTGGCGGCCGATCAGCCACCCCACGGCCTTGTTCACCGCTGCCGTGTCGGGGGTGAGGCCCAGGTCCATTAGCTCCCACACGTACCAGGCGGTGTGGACTAGGTCGCCCGAGATGCTCCCGTCCACCCGCGTCCTGGCGCGACGCTCGCGGATCAGCGACTGGCCAAGCCGTTCGTCGTCGTCGGCGGGGATCTGCAGGAGCCGCCGGGCGACGTAGCCGGGGCGGGTCTGGCGCGCCGCGAAGTACGCGCTCGCGCGTTCGATCGCTCGATGGACGGGATTCATGGCGGAGTAAAGTAGGGAGCGGCTAGCCCAGCCGCCACGCGAGAAGCGCCCCGGCCACAAGATATTTCACCACGCCGAGCCCGAAACGCCGCAACTCCTCACCTCCCGCGGAACGCAGGAGCGCAAAACGCAGCCCGCGATCCGCCCCGGCGACCAGCGCTCCCAGGAGAAGGAAGACCAGAAACCAGCCCCCATGGCCCAGCGACCCGAACCAGAGTGCCGCGAAGAGCGTGAGCACCAGGGCCTCGGCCAGCAGGACCACCACGGCCGCCCGGTTGAGGGTGCGGCCGTTGGTGGCCCACCCGGCGACCAGGAAGAGCGCCGCCACTGGCGCGAAACCGAGCGACAAGGTGCTCAGGCTCACGGTCCCCTCCAGCCGGGACCCCGGAGCGCGCGGCCCGGCCTCTGGCCCGTAAGGCCACCGTTGTCGAGGGTGAGGCGGCCGTTCACGAGCACGTAGCGCACACCTTCCGACGGGCGGCTCGGATCCTCGAAGGTCGCACGGTCGATGACGATCCGTGGGTCGAACACGGTGACGTCCGCGAAGTAGCCCACGCGAAGGAGTCCGCGCTCCCGCAGCCCCATCCGCTCGGCCGCCACGCCGGTCATCTTCCGCACGGCGACCTCCAGCGAGAGCGCGTGCTCTCCCCTTACGTAGTGGCCGAGGATCCGCGGGAAGGTGCCGTAGGCCCGGGGGTGCACCTTTCGCAAGCCGAGCGGGCCGTCGGGGGCGGTAGCGCCAAAATCGGAGCCGACGCCGACCCACGGGGCGGCAACGGCGGCGCGCACGTCCGGCTCGCTCATCGAGAAGAACGCGGCGCCCGTCTTGGCGTGGTCGGCGACGAGGAGATCGAAGAGCGCCTCGTACGGGTCCTTGCGCTCCTCGCGGGCGATGTCGGCGATGCGGCGGCCCTCGTAGCGGCGCAGGGTGGAGTCGAGAACGCTCAGCACGAGGACGCCGCCCAGACCGCCCGCGTTGCGCACGAAGTTTTCCTGCCCCCCGCTTCGCGCGATGAGCTCGCGGCGGATGCGCGCCCGGCTGGTCGGGTCCCGGAGCCGGCGCACCAGCGCCTCATCCCCGTCCTCGTGCGCCCAGGCCGGGATCGTGGATGATAGGCCGGTGGCCGACGCGACGTACGGATAGCTGTTCGCCCCGACCCGGAGTCCGGCGGCGCGTGCCGAGTCGAAGAGCGCCAGGATCTGCGGCATGCGTCCCCAGCTCGCGCGCCCCGCGAGCTTGAGGTGCCAGACCTCCACCGGCACGCCCGCCTCCCGGCCGATCGCGAACGCCTCCGCCAGCGCCCGGCGAATGCGCGTTCCCTCGTTGCGGATGTGGGTGACGTACAGCCCCCCGCGCGTGCCCGCCGCCCGCGCGAGCGCGGCCAGCTCGGCCGTCTTCGCGTAGAACGCGGGGGCGTAGACCAGCGACGACGAGACGCCGAGCGCCCCCTGCTGCATCGCCGTGTCGACGAGGGCCACCATGCGCGCCAGCTCGGCCGGCGTGGGATCGCGATGTGCATCGCCCAGGACGTACTGCCGCACCTGCGTCGCGCCGACCAACGACGCGATGTTGAACGGCGTCCCCGAGCGCTCCAGCCGCCGGAAGTACCCGTCGAAGTCGCGCCAGTCCACCGCGAGCCCCCACGCCGAGAACCGGGCGCTGTCGTCCTTCAGCGTATTGGCGTTCACCGGCGCCGCGGAGCCGCCTTCTCCGGTGATCTCCGTGGTGATCCCCTGCGTCACTTTGCTGACACCCCGCGGATCGACGAGGATCGTGATCTCCGAGTGGCCCAGCATGTCGATGAACCCTGGCGCGACCACGAGCCCGGTGGCGTCGATTACGCGCTGCGCCGTACGGGCATGTAGATCGCCGATCGCCGCGATGCGGTCGCCGGTGATGGCGACATCGGCCGGACGGCCGGGTGAGCCCGTCCCGTCGACGACCGTGCCGCCGGTGATGAGGAGGTCGTACTCGGGAGGGAGTGGCGGATGGACCGCCGGATGCACGTACAGAAGGGTGGCTGCGGCGACGACGGCGAGACTCCCGCGCGCGACGGCCGGCGCCGTGCGTGCCTTCCGACGGCCGTCGCGCGCGGGGGGCTCGCCGGAGGAGCTGAGCCTCACTCCGACCGCTCCGGCGGCCGCCGCTCCGGAAGCGTCAGCTTGAGCGCGGCGCGCACCCAGACCCGCACCTCCGCCGGCGTGGGCCGCGTCCGAGGCGCGCTGGAGGCGCCCCCCCTTCGCAGGCGAGCCGCGAGGGTATCGGGGTCCTGCACCGCCAGTGTCTCGATGTCGCGGATGCCGACGCTCGCCAGCCGCCGCGCGTTCTCGGTCCCGATGCCCCGCAGGGTGACGAGCCTGAGCGCCCGGGCCCACCGCGCGGCCTCCTCGACGCCGCCTCCCGCGGAGCGCGCCAACTCTGCGGCGGACACCTCGGCGAGCTGGAACGGTGAGGCGCCCTCGGCGGCGAGCTTGTACGCCACCGACGCGGGCAGGCCGGGCACCTCGACGAGCAAGGGCGTCGTGCTGCTGATCGTGAACCGCTCCATGCCGAAGAGGACGATCACGCCGAACGCCACACCGAGCACCGCGGTGACGGTCTTGCGCGCATAGCGGACGGGCCCCTCGAGCCGGGTCTCGGGCGTCGATATCCCGTAGGACGCCAGAAGGTGAAAGACCGACCAGCACTCCAGCGCGAACACCGGGAAGCCTAGGAAGCCAAGCAGCGGCATCTCGAAGAGCTTGAGCTCCTCGAGCCCGGGAACGGTGTAGATCCAGCGGCTGCGCGCAAAGGAGTTGTACATCTCCCACAGGAGCCCGATCGCCGCCCCGCCCACGAGCAGACGCAGGATGCGCCCCCCCTGGCCGCGCTCGAGATCCGCCAGGAGCGACCATTGAGGTGCGCGGCGGTACAGCGCCGGCTCCGCGAGCAGGGTCGTGGCGCCCCACACCAGGGGGAAGAAGCGCCCCGGCCACGCCAGCGGGAGCGCGAGGAAAACCACCCCGACGACGCCCGTGACGCGCAGCCCGAGCGGTGTGACGCGCAGCGGCTTGGTTCGCACCGTGCGCAGCCCCCACTCTTCCAGGGCGCGGGCAGCGAGGAAGATGGCCGGCAGCACGGTCGCGAAGGCCAGCGTAATGCCGACCCACCGCGAGGCACGGTCCGCCGGCACAAAGACGTAGTACCAGTTGGCGATGCGCCAGTTGAGCAGCTCGAAGAAGAACCAGAAGACTGCCGACCAGGCGAAGAGCGACAACGCGTGCACGGGGTTGCTGGTGAAGGGATCCCGCCCTTCCCGGAGGGCGACAGCCGCGGCCATCAGCGCGATGGTCGGGTACCAGCAGGCGATGTAGAGCCACGTGGCGACCGGTTCGACCCCGCGCAGCCCGAGCCCGATGCCGAGGCCGAGCAGCAGGGACGCGACCCCCGCGACGTACGGCGCCTGTCGCGCGGTCACGGGGAACGCCGCCCCGGGGTATCGTGCGAATTCGCAATCACGCCGCCAACCTAGCCCGCGTGGCGGGGGTCGCAAGCCCCGAGGAGGCTGTTGCCGAGTGGCTTCTAACGACCGCTACTTCTTCTTCTTCCTACCGCCCTTTTTCTTCCCTTTCTTCGTCGCCTTCTTGGCAGCCTTCCTCGCCGCCTTCTTCCTGGCCGGCTTCTTCCGCGCGGCCTTCCGGGCGGGCCGCTTTTTCGCCGCTTTCTTCCTGGCTAGCTTCTTGGCGGCTTTCTTCTTCTTCTTGGCTGCAGGTTTCGGCTTCGCCGGAGCCGCGGGCGCCATCGGCGCGGCCGCGGGCGGTGGCGGTGGTGGCGGAGACCACTCCCGCTCCGGCATCGGGCTCGAGCTCGGCATGTCCCAGCCGCCGCCGGTCATCTCATCAGCGAACATGACACTCCCTCCCAACGGTTGTGGCGCGTTTGCCGCTCGTCTGAGCGGACATATACATTGCGCGCGCC
>JACORV010000118.1 GCA_016179225.1 Gemmatimonadota bacterium
AGGGAAGTGAGCCGCGTCCAGAACCCGACCAGCGCGTCGGAGGCCTCGATCGTGAAGTCGTTATCCTGCATGGGCCGGAGGTGGTGGCGGATCCGCATGGCCTCCTCGGCCCGCGCCATAGCGCCCGGGATCTGGCCCACCTCGCCCATCTTCACGAACACCACGGTCGTCTTGCGCCGGCCGAAGAACGACTCGAAGGTGGTGAAGGGCAGGAGGATCATGTTGTCCCGCGGCTGGCCCAGGACGGTGCCGCGCTTGGCGACGACGCCGACGATCGTGACCTCGTGGCCGTTGACCCGCACCTGCTGGCCGATCGGCTGGACGCTCTCGCCCATCAGGGCGGTGTAGACGTCCCACCCGATGACCGCCACCCGCCGGCGCTGCACGACGTCGACGTCGGTGAGCGCGTGGCCAAAGGCCCACGGGTGCTCCTGGATCCGGTGCCAGGCGGGCGTGATCCCGAGCGTGATGACCCCATCCGCCGACTGGCCCCGCCACCGGAGCTCCGAGAAAGGCGGGGGGAAGCCGGTCTGCATCGCCACCGCCACGGCGTCGGGGATCGCGCGCTCGACCGCCTCGGCGTCCTCCCTCGTGACCAGCGGCCGGCGGTCGATCCGCTTCCACTCCAGCTCGTCGAAGTTGAAGCCCGAGAGCAGGGGGTCGCGCCGCACCTGGAAGGTGTTCGACCCGGCGATGGCCTGGACGATGTTCTCGCGCACGTACGCGTTCATCCCGTGGATGATCGCCAGCACGGCCACGAGGAAGGCCACCGACACGATGATGCCGAGCAGGGTGAAGAACGAGCGCAGCTTGTGCGACCAGATCGCCCGGAGAGCGAGGAGGAAGGCGTCGGCGATCGGCATTAGGGAAATTTAACCCTGTCCACCGCTGCAACTCTGCAACGCTGCAACCCTCGCCCGTCCTGTCCTACTCGTACCTGAGCGCCTCCACCGGGTCCATCCGCGAGGCGCGGTTGGCGGGGACGAGGCCGAAAACGATCCCGGTGAACGCCGAGGCCAGCAGCGCCACGACCACCGACCACAGGGGCACCGTGGACGGCACCGGCGTGAAGTGGGACACACCGAACGAGATGAGGCCGCCGATCGCCAGCCCCACGGCGCCGCCGATCAGCGTCAGGGTGGCCGCCTCGACCAGGAACTGCCACAGGATCTCGCGGCGCGTCGCGCCGAGCGCCTTGCGCACGCCGATCTCGCGCGTCCGTTCCGTCACGCTGATCATCATGATGGCCACGACGCCGACGCCGCCCACCATGAGCCCGACGCTCGAGAGGCCCAGCATCACCGCGAAGAACACGCCGGTCAGCTGGCCCCAGATGTCGAGCAGCTTGTCTTGCGTTACCGTCGCGAAGGTGTTGTCCTCGCCGGGGCGGAGCCGCCGCGCCCGCCGGAGCGCAACGGTCACCTGGTCGGTCGCCTCTTCCACCGTCGCGGCGGCCGATGGGCGCACGACGATGTCGGCCCAGCCCGGCCAGAACGGGACGTGCCTCCTGAAGGTCGAATGCGGCAGGAAGATCTCCGACTGGTTGGGCGGCCCGGCGAAGAGGTTGGTCGGCGCCGTGTACACGCCGATCACCGTGTACTGCTGGCCGTGGAGGCGGAGGCGTTCGCCGATGGGGTTCCGCTCCGCGAAGAGGCGCTCGGCGAGCTTCTCGTTGATGACCGCGACCTTGTCGGCCCCCGCGTCCTCGAGCGCCGTGAAGTTGCGGCCTCGGATAACGTCGCCTCCCAGAACGGTCACCCACTGGTAGCTGCGGCCGAAGATGTTGATGTTGGTCGCCCGTTCCCGGCCCGCCACCACTTCCGACGCCGAGGCGTTCTCCTCGATGATCGCCGCCTCGACCGACGGCAGATCGCGGATCACCTCCAGCTCCTCCGGGGTGAGCGGCGGGTTCCTGCGCCACGGTTGGGTTTCCTCCGTGCCGTCGCTAACCATCACGCCGCCGCTGAAGAACCGAACCACGTAGAACGTCTTCGGGCTCGCCTGGGCGAAGCTCGCCGAAACGCTCTGGTTGATGCCGGTGATCGTCCCTGCCATCGCGACGACCACCATTACGCCGATCGCGATGCCCAGGATGGTGAGCGCCGCACGGACCTTGTTGGCGCGCAGCGCGTCCAGCGCGATGGCGATGCCCTCACGCAGCGACGTGACGGCGGAGGCCAAGCCCGAGGCGCTCATTCGTGCCGCAGCGCCGCGATCGGATCGAGCTTCGCGGCGCGGCTCGCGGGGTACACGCCGGCGACGACGCCCACGCCGATCCCGAGCGCGATGCCGAGCAGTATCGAGGACAGCGAGATGCTGGCGGGCAGCGGCGTGGCGACGTCCACCAGCTTCGCGAGGAGGATCCCCGTGACGATGCCCAGCAGCGCCCCAGTGGTGGAGAGGGTCGCCGCCTCCACGAGGAACTGCGACAGGATGTCGCGCCGCCGCGCGCCGAGGGACTTACGGATGCCGATCTCGCGGGTGCGCTCCGAGACCGCCATCAGCATGATGTTCATGATGACGATGCCCCCGACCACCAGCGAGATGCCCACCAGGAGCGGCAGCGCGGTGTATAGGATCCGCGAGAACTTCGTCCAGAAGTCGAGGACGTCGTCCTGGGTCTCGAAGTGGAAGTTGTTGTCTTGGACCGGCCGCAGGTGGCGTCGGGTGCGCATCACCGCCTCGACCTGGCTCATTGCCTCCTGCATGGCCGGCAGCGTCGGCCCCTTCACGATGATCCCGTCCACGATCTGGTGCGGGTTCACCGCTTTCTTGATCTGGGACGTGTAGGGCGCGATGACGAACTTGTCGAGCGAAATGCCGAACAGGCGCCCCTGCGGCTTCGCCACGCCGACGACCCGGTACGGGAAGCCGGCGACGCGGATCGTACGGCCCAGCGGGTCGGTGTCCTCGAAGAACTTCTCCGCCACCTCGCTCCCGATGACCACGACGTTCGCGCCGTGCGAGACCTCCTGCGGCGTGAAGGTGCGGCCCGCGCCGATCTCGTAGTTCCGGATGCGGAAGTACGACTCGGACACCCCTCGCGCCTCGATGCTCCGCGAGCGCTTCGCGCCGACGATCACCTCGACGGTGTTCCAGCTCTCCACGCCGACCAGCATGTCCGGGCCGAGGGCCCGCTCGACGGCATGGTAGTCGGCCTCCGTGAGGCGGCGGCGGCGCAGCCACGCCCGCCACTGGTCGTCCGTGACGTCGCCGGTGGTGTTGAACGGCCGGTACCGCAGCGTGAAGGTATTCACGCCGAACAGCCGCCCGGCGAAGTCCTCCCGCATGTAGCGGTCCATCCCGTTCACGATGGAGATCACGCCGATGAGGAACGTGACGCCGATGAACGCGCCAACCAGCGAGAAGAAGCTCTTGAGCTTCTGGGCGCGGATCATCCCCAGGGCGAGGCGGACCGCCTCGACGATCGGCACGGGCGGGGTCTAGGCCGCCGCCCGGCGAGTGTCGGAGGAGATCATGCCGTCGTGCAGCGTGACGATCCGCTCGGCATGAGCCGCGATGTCGTGCTCGTGGGTGACCATCACGATCGTCTGCCGGTGGTGCCGGTGCAGCTCGGCCAGGACCTTCATGATCTCTTCGCTCGTGGTCGAGTCGAGGTTGCCCGTCGGCTCGTCGGCGAGGATGATGCTCGGTCGCGTGACCAGCGCCCGCGCGATGGCGACGCGCTGCCGCTGGCCGCCCGACAGCTCGCTCGGCCGGTGGTCCATCCGGTCCGCCAGCCCGACCGAGGCCAGCGCCTCCTCGGCACGCTCGCGGCGTTCTTTGGCCCGCACGCCGGCGTAGATCAGCGGCAGCTCGACGTTGTGCAGCGCCGTCGCCCGCGGGAGCAGGTTGAAGGTCTGGAAGACGAAGCCGATCTCGCGGTTGCGCACCCGCGCCAGCTCGTCGTCGGACATCTGCGAGACCTCGACGCCGTTCAGCCAGTACTGGCCGGACGTGGGGGTGTCGAGGCACCCGACGAGGTTCATCAACGTGGACTTGCCCGAGCCCGACGGGCCCATGACGGCCACGTACTCGTTGCGGTGGATCTGGAGATCCACACCCCGCAGCGCCCGCACTACCTCGGCCCCCATCTGGTAGTCGCGCGTGAGGTCGTGCGTCCGGATGAGCGCGTCGGTCACTACGAGCTCCGGCGGCGCGTGGTGTCCTGGCCGCCGCTTCCGCCCGGCGCTCTCGCCTCCCGGGCGGCGCGCACGTGCGCGCCGCTCTTGAGGTCGCGGATGGCCTGGTAGGTGCCCGCGACGATGGTCTCGCCGCCGGCGAGGCCGCTCAGCACCTCGAAGAACTCGTCTCCCGCGATGCCGACCTTCACCTGATGGAACCGCGCCGTCATCGTCGCGGTGTCCACCACGAATACGCCCTCGACCTCACGATTCCGCCGCGCGCGCGAGGTGTCGCGGCTGCTCGTCGCTCCCTGGCGAGCCGCCGGCGCCGACTCGCGGGCGCGCCGCGCGGAGTCCCCGGCCGCCTCCGGCTCGCGCACCGTCAGGGCGATGATCGGCACGGAGAGGACTTCGCGCCGGGTGTCGGTGATGATCCGCGCCGTGGCCGACAGGTCCGGCCGCACGTTGCGCGGGGGGTTGTCCAGCGTGATCACGACCTCGAAGTCCACTGCCTGCTCGGAGGTGGTGAGCCCGCTGGAGCCGCCCGACGCGCCGCGGATCGAGGAGTCACCGATCTTGGTGACACGCCCGGTGAACGTCGTGTCGGGAAACGCGTCGATCGACACCTCGACGGAGTCGCCAAGGTGCACGCGTACCACGTCCGTCTCATCCACCTGCACCCGCGATTCGATCACGGAGAGGTCCGAGATCGTCATGAGGAGCCCCGTCTCGCGCGAGAACGTGCCCGGCACCGCCACCTCGCCCTCCTCCACGGCGAGCCGCGTGACGCGGCCGGTCATCGGGGCCAGGATGGTGGTCTTCCGGAGCTGGTCCTGCGCCTCGCGGAGCGCCGCGCGCGCCTGGTCCACGCCGCGCTCGGCGGCGTCGAGGTTGGCGATGGCGATCTGCCGCTGCGTCTCGGCCTGCTCGAGCGCCTCCTGCGAGACGAGCTGCTGGTTCTGCGCGCGGATGTCGCGCGCCCGCACGTAGGCCCGCTCCGCCTGGACGCGGTTGGCCCGTGCCTGGGCGGCGTTCGCCTCGGAGCTGGCCAGCACCGCCTGCGCCCGCTCGACGTTGGCCTGGTACTGCGCCGGGTCGATGCGCACCACGACCTGGCCACGCTCTACCGTCTGGCCCTCGACCACGGGGAGACCCACGATCCGGCCCGTGATGTCCGACGAGACGTCCACCGAGCGCTTCGGCTGGATCTTGCCGCTCGCCGTCACGACGGACAGGAGGTCGCGCCGCTCAACCTTCTCGAGGCGCACCTCCACCGACGGCTGCCGCTTCTTGGAGACGCTTAGCGTGACGAACCCGCCCATCACGAGCACGCCGACACCGATGAGGATGAACTTCGTCTTTCTGGTCATTCCGGTATCCGCATCCTATCGCAGCGGCCGGCCCACGGCGTTCTCGAGGGCGGCGACGGCTTTGTGGTAGTCGTAGACGGCGGTCACGTAGTCGGCGTCCGCGCGCTCGGCGGCGAGGCGGGCGTCGAGCAATTCGATGTACGACCCGGAACCGACCCGGTACCGCTGGGTGGCCAGCTCCAGCGCCTCGCCGGAGGCGGTCTTGTTGCTCGCCTGTAGGGCGATGGTCCGGTAAGCGGCGATGAGCGCGCGGTAGGCGGCGCTTACCTCCGCCCGTACCGTGAGCTCACGGCCGCGGATGGCCTGGCGCGCGTCGTCCTCCTGGGCACGTGCCTGGGCCGTCTGGTAGTTTCGCTGAAACCCGTCGTACAGGGGCAGCGAAACGCCGATGCGCAGGTTCCACGGATTGGTCCCGGTGATCACCGTGTCCACCCCAGAGAACGTCTGGCGGTACTTGCCGTATCCCACCGAGAGCTGCAGCGCGGGCAAGTACTGCGAGTTGGCGGACCGCACGCCCCAGCGGGCCGACGCCTCGCGCGACCGCAGCGCGCGCAGGCCTGGGTTCTCGGCTAACGCCTGCGCCATCAGGCTGTCTTCAGCGAAACGCGGCTCCACCACGGGGAACGAATCGGTGAGCTCGACGCGCACCGGCTCCGGCGCCGGAACGCCGAGCCGCTGGAATAGCACCAGCGTCTGGTTCTCCACCCCCTGGTCCGCCCGGAGGAGGTTCACCTCCGCCTGCCCCTTCTCCACTTCGGCGCGGCGCACGTCGATCAACGTGCCCTGGCCGACGCTGTAGCGCGCCTGCGCGAGGTTCAGGTTCTCGGTCGAGCGCTCCACGGAGCGCCGCGCCAGGAGGGCCTGCGCCTGGGCCTGCAGGAGATTCAGGTACTGCTGGCGAACCTGGGTCTCTAGGACCGTCAGTGCGCCGGCGATGTCCTGGTCGGTCGCCCTGAGCTCGGCGTGCGCCAAGCCACGGTTGGCCAGGGTCGCGCCGGAGAACCGGTAGCCGAAGTCGAGCGAATAGCCCTGAGTCTGGCTGCTCGGATTCTCGACGACGAAGCCCGAGCCCGAGAGGTTCTGGGTGCCTCCCTGCACAAAGACGGTGCTCCCGCTGATCGTGGCGCTCGGCGTTATGAGATCAGCGGTCGCGTTCATGAGGCGCCGGCCCGCCGGCCAGCGGTTGTTGAGCGTCGCCACGTAGTCCGGGTTATTCCGGCGGGCGATGTCGAGCGCCTCCGCCAGTGCCAGGCGCCGGACCGGCGCCTCCTGCGCATACCCAATGGCCGCCACGAGGGAAAAGACCACCAGCCAGCCAAGAATCATTCGAGCCCGCATGTCCCATCTGCCTTTGTCAAAGTCATGGTGCTGTACGTCACTATCCCACCTTGAGTTTCATCGCGAGACGGCGGGGGTGCCGGCACGCGGACCGGTACCTAACCACCGCCAAATATAAGGACTTGCCCGCGTTCGTGTTTCATCTTGGGATGCCGCGGGGCGGCCGCGGGTTGAGGGGCGGCCGTCGGCGGGCGGCGGCAGAGAGGGTCTAGCGGCTCGGAAGCTCGGCGCGGGTCGCGACGAGGTTCTGTCCGGGCACGGCGACGCGCAGCAGGTCACCGCTGGGGGTAATCCAGAATTGGCGGTCTTCGCCCGGCAAGCGGAGGACAAAGCGGTCGGCGGCGATGGGACGGTCCCCGATCACCACGGTTTCGCCGCCCAGCGCCTCCACGGTGCCGGTCACGGCCTGGGCCTCGCTGGGGCGAACCACCGAGACCGTCCGGGGCGCTCCCGTGGTCCCGCGGGGGACGAAGTAGAACTCGCTGTAGGCTTCGCTGCCGAGGATGATGACGGGCGGCCGCACCGGGAACTCTCGCGCAGTCTCGCCGTCGTGGGAGGACAGCCGGGCGCTGAAGCGCGCGCCGCTGAGCTGTGCGGAGTAGCGGACGACCACGCGGCCTCCCTGGGTGGTCGTTTCCTGGAAGGAGATCGGCACCTGTTCGGCGGACAGCTCGAGGGCGTGCTGGACTTCGCGATCGCGGAAGCGGACGGTGGAGACCGAGAGCACGCCGCTCTGGCCGCGGCGGCCCACGGTGGGGCGGATGGCGAACTCCTCACGCCCGATCTCGATGCCGTTGCGGACGATGACGAAGGTGCCGCGGTCGAGGAAGTCCTGGCCGTGGATCGGACGCCAAGGTGCCAAGGCGCCAAGGGGGCAGGTGATGGCCAGGGTGAGGATGAGCGTTCTCATGTCTCGGCCTACCCCGTAGGGAGGGGCGGGTTCACGCCGAGGACGCGCCGCCGGATCCGGTCCTTGATGAACGCGTAGATACGGCGGCCCTTCTCCGCGGAGGCGCGTGTCGGCTGACCGACGGAGCCGGGCGAGATGGCCGGCAGCCGCATCGTGGAACCGCGCCGGTAGCGGCGCACGGCCTGCTCTGGCAAGATAAAGTCCTGGGCCTGCTCCATCCGCACGAGGTGGGGGGCCACATGGAGGAGGAGCGAGGTGTCCACCTCACCGCCGTGGATCGGCCCGGTGGGACCGTCCACCAGAGCGCCGAGATCGATGGCGAGGATGTCGATGACCCGCACGCGGGCGCGCTCGGTCACGACGGTGCCGAGCGCCTCCTGGTGTGGGGCGTGCCCGTGCATCGTGAGCACCAGGAACTCCTCGACTCCCGCCTTCTCCCAGTCGGGTAGGAGATCGTTCAGCCAGCGGCGCAGCGTCTTGCGGCGCACGCTGGCGTTGCCGGGAAAGAGGTGGTCGGTCTCGTCGTTGACGCCGTATTCGACGGTCGGTGCGCGGACGATTCGGAACTCCGCGGAGAGGTCGTCCGCAAGGCGATCGACGATGATTGTGTCGCAGCCCAGCGGTAGGTGGGGCCCGTGCTGCTCGCACGTGCCGACGGGGATGATGAGCCGGGGGTTGGCGGCGAAGGCTGCGCGCGTCTCGTCGGGCGTCATCTCCTTGAGGCGGAGCGGCGCGGGCGGGGCCGGCTGGCTCACGCGGAGGTCCGGGACGTGAGCCGCTGGCCGCTGCTCTGGGTCGGGGCGACCGGCGCCGCCGGGGTGGTCGCGGCGGAGTGGATGCGCTCGCCGGGCTGGGTGCTGGCGCTGGGGCTGGGCGTCCTGGGCGGGTGCACGCTCGCGTCGGCGCGGCGTCTTTCGCGGGAGCGGGAAAGCGGCTCGATGGTCGCCCTCTCGGGCGCGACCTTGGCGAACCTGCTCGTGGCGCTGGTGGTGGTGTTCACCTGGCGGCTTGGCCGCATCGAGCGGCAGTGGCCGGCGGTGCGCGAGGCGCGGATCGCCTCCGACTCGCGGCGTCTGGGCGACGAGCTCGAGGGCGCCGTCCAGCTGGTGCGCGAGCTGGCCGAACGCGCGGCGCCCGCGCTCGCGCTTCCGCCTGCCCGCGCCTTCACCGCCCTCGAACCGCTCATCTCCTCGGGGGACCTCACCCACGGGGTGGTGCTGTTCGACGGGCGCGGTGAGCCCCTGGCGTGGGCCGGCCCGCAGCGCGTGGCGCTGGCGCCCGATGGCCCGCCGCTTGCCGCCGTCATGACTCCATTCTACCTGTGGCTTGTCGCGCGCCGCCAGGCGGACGCTGGCACGGCCGTCGCGACGCTGCTGCTGGCACGCGACTCGGCCGTGCCGCCGGCGGGCGTGGCGTTCGCCGATCGCTTCGCGCGCCGCACCGGCGACGGACTGCGGTTCTACGACCCGGGCCGCGCGCCGGCCGATTCCGACGTGTTCGACTACCGACTGGCCGGCGACACGCTCTTCGCGGTGCAGCCGGTACCGCCCGAGCAGGGGGTGGTGCGCGACCGGATGCTCGCCGGCGCGCGGCGACTCGTCTTCTGGACGGTTGCCGTGCTGCTTCTCGTTGGCGCCGCCGGCGGGGTGCGACTGCGGCGCGTGCCGCCGGCCCCGCTCCTGCCGGTGGCCGCCGCGTTCATCGTCATCGCGCGCGCGCCGCTCAAAGAGACGTTCGGGCCCGGGAGCCTCTTCTGGCCGGACACGTACTACCGCGGGCTACTGGGTCCCTACTCGGCGTCCGCAGGCGCGCTCCTGCTCCTGGGCGGCGTGACGGCCCTGCTGGGATGCGCGGTGTGGCGGCGCGGCATCTTGCCCTCGTTCTGGAGTCGCGCCGTCGCGCTCGCCGTGGCGGTGCTCGCGCCGTACCTCCTACAGAACCTGGCGCGCGGCATCACTCCGCCGACCGGGGGCGTCACGACCGGTCTGTGGCTGACCTGGCAGATCGCGCTCGTGCTGGCCGCGTCGGCCGTGGTGCTGCTGGCCGCGGCGGTGGTGCGAGGTCCGAAAGGGCCGGAGCGCGTCGGGCCCTGGGCGGCGGTCGCCGGCGCCATCGCGATCGCCGCCGCGGTCGCGGGCCTCTGGCTCTGGCAGCCGGCGGGTGCGTGGCCCGAGTGGTACCCATATCTCTGGGTGCCGGCGCTGCTGGTGGCGCTGAAGCCGATGCCCTTCCGCGGCACGATCGCCACCGTCGCAATCGTCGCCGGATCCGCGGCCGCGCTGCTGACGTGGGGTGCGACCACGGAAGGCCGTATCGCGCTGGCCACCCGCGATCTCGAGGGGCTCGGCCCCGCCCCCGACCCGCTTGCCGTCGCGCTCCTCGACCGCCTGGTGCACGAGACGCCGGCGGACGCGCCGCCGAGCACGGCCGGCGACCTGTACCGCTTGTGGCGCACCAGCGCGTTGGGCGCCCAGGGGTATCCGGCGTCGCTCGCCCTCTGGACGGCGGGAGGGGAGCGTCTCGTCGGGCTCGATCTCGCCCAGCTCGATCTGCCCTCGTCGTTCGTCCAGGCGACCGCGCGCGAGGCGCGGGAGGAAGGGCTACCGGTCGTGCGCTCGCATCGGGGTGTGCCCGGCCTCCACGGCGTGGCAGGCATCCCGCTCGGCGACCGCGTGCTCACGGTCGGCGTGGGGCCGCGCTCGCAGCTCGTCGCGCCGAGCCGGATGGCGCTGTTCCTCGCGGGAGGCACGTCGGAGCCGGACGCGCCGTACCAGGTTGCCCTGTCGCCGCCGGAGCGGCCGGGCACTCAGCCGACGGCGCACGTCGCGTGGCGGCGCGACGGATGGGCGGTGCGCGGCGAGCGCGTGATCGACCTGCCCGGCGGGCCCCGCCACGTGCACGCGCTGGTGCGCCTGCGCGGGGCGTCGGCGCTGCTCCAGCGCGGCGCACTCGTGCTGGTGCTCGACTGCGCCATCCTGGCGCTGCTCTGGCTCCTCGTCGAGGTCCTGGACGGCCGCTCGTTCCCGGCGTTCCGGGCGTGGTGGCCCCGCGCCTTCCGGTCGCTGCGCGCCCGGCTCAGCGTGAGCCTCGCGCTCTTCTTCGTGCTCCCGACGCTCGCGTTCGCGGCGTGGAGCTACGGGCGACTCGGCGACGAGTTCCGCAGTGCGCGCGAGCTGCTCCTCCAACGCACGCTGCGCGACGCCGGCACGGCCCTCGGCGCAGCGCCCGAGGCGTCCACCGCGACGATCGTGGAGGCTTCACACCGCGTGGACGCCGAGCTGCTGCTGTCGCACGGTGGGCGCCTCGTCGCAGCTTCGGCGCAGGTGCTCCAGGACCTCGGGCTGACGGACTGGCTGGTGTCGGCGCCAGTCTTCACGCGCCTGGTGCACGGCGACGAGCTGGAGCTGTCGGCGGAGCAGGCGGCGGCGCCGGCGCCGACGCTGATGGGCTACCGGCTGCTGGCGCGCGGGCAGGGGGCGGCGGCCACGATTCTCGCCGCGCCGGAGCTGCTGGGCGACGTCACCCTGCGGCGCCGCGAGGGCGACCTCGGGATCGCCGTGCTGGTCGCAACGATGATCGGCCTCGTGGCGGCGCTCGTGCTCTCGGGGATCGCGGCGCGCGCGCTGGCGCGGCCGCTCCAGCGCCTGCGCCGTGCAGCGCTGGCGGTCGGCTCGGGCGCGGCGCCGGCGGAACGGCGCGAGGACATGCCGGCGGAGTTGGAGCCGGTGCACGCGGCCATCGTGCAGGCCGCGGCCGACGTCGAGGCGGGCCAGCGGGCCCAGCGCGTCATCGCCTGGGGCGAGATGGCGCGGCAGGTGGCGCACGAGATCAAGAACCCGCTGACGCCGATCCGCCTCGGCGTGCAGCACCTCCTGCGCCTCCACCGCGAGCGGCCGGCCGAGCTCGGCGCCGTGCTCAACTCGACGGGTGAGCGGATCCTCGCCGAAATCGACCGGCTCGACGCCATCGCCCGCACCTTCTCGCGCTTCGCGCTCCCCGGTGCGGAAGGCCGGTCGGTGGAAGCGGTGGACCTCCCGGCCGTCGCCCGCGAGGTCCTCCACCTCTACCGCTTGGGCGAGGGGCCGACTGCGTGGGAGCTGGAGGCGCAGGACGGCGTGGTGGGGCTGGCGCGCCGCGACGAGCTGATCGAGGTGCTGGTCAACCTGTGCGAGAACGCCCGGGACGCCGGCGCCACGCGCGTGGTCGTGTCGGTGAGAGCGGGACGGCAGGACGGCGGAACGACGGGGGGTGCGGGCGACGCCTTCATCGAGGTGTGCGACGACGGGCGAGGTATCCCGCCTGACGTGCTGCCCCGCGTCTTCGAGCCGCAGTTCAGCACGACCACCAGCGGCAGTGGCCTCGGCCTGGCCATCGCCAAACGGCTGGTCGAGAGCTGGGGAGGGTCGATCGGCATCGCGAGTGCGGCGGCCGGCACCACCATCACGATGCGACTGGCGCGTCCAGAGAACGCCCCGGGTTGACGGCACAGCCCGGAGGCGTGAGACTCCACGCCTCTTTCTCCGGGATGCCGGCACGATGGTTTCAGTCGTATTGCTCGCCACGATACTCCAACAGCCGCTGCCGATCCCGCGCAGCAACGCTCCGATCGCCGACACGTCCATTTTCCGCCGGCTCGACCTGCCCGCGCCCAACCGGGTTCGCACGGGCACCGGCGCCCCCGGCCCGGATTATTGGCAACAGAAAGTGGACTACACCATCCGGGTCTCGCTCGACCCGAGGACCCACCGTCTGACCGGCGACGAGACGATCCACTACACCAACAACTCGCCCGACACGCTCCGGTACCTATGGCTCCAGCTGGACCAGAATCTCTTCCGGCGCGGAAGCCGCGGCTCGTTCCTCTTCCCGGACGACACGCGCTTCGGCGGCGGCGCATTCGAGGGCGGCATGTCGGTGAGCGACGTCGCGGCCGTTCGGGGGACGACCCCGGCGGGGCGCCAGCGGGCCGCAGCGGTGCCCGGGGCGGCACGGCGGGTGCCGCTCAACTGGGTCGTCAACGGTACGCTGGTACGCGTGGACCTCGACCAGCCGCTGCCGCCGCGCACCGCGGTGGACGTCGCGATGAGCTTCGCGTTCAACGTCCCGGAGCACGGCGCCGACCGGATGGGCCGGGAGCGCTTCGGCGACGGGTGGCTCTATGAGATGGCGCAGTGGTACCCGCGGCTCTGTGTGTACGACGACATCCGGGGCTGGAACATCGAGCAGTACCTGGGGCAGGGCGAGTTCTACCTCGAGTACGGTGACTTCGATTACTATCTCACGGTGCCGCGGAGCTTCGTCGTCGCGGGCACCGGCACGCTCGTGAACCGCGCGGAGGTGCTCACGCCGGAGCAGGTGCAGCGGCTGGACCTCGCGCTCCGATCGGACACCACCGTCCCCATCATCTCGAACAGCGAGGTGGGGAGGCCGGCCTCGCGTCCGCAGGGCGCCTCACCGACTCTGACGTGGCACTTCCGCGCCAACAGCGTGCGCGACGTGGCATGGTCGGCCGCGCCCAACTTCATCTGGGACGCGAGCGGGTGGAACGATATCCTGATGCAGTCGTTCTATCCGCCTGCGGCCGACTCCATCTGGCGCCGCTCGACCGAGATCGTGCGGCATGCCATCAAGCATTACTCCGAGAAGTGGTTCCCGTACCCGTACCCGACCGCCATCAACGTGAACGGCCCGGTCGGCGGCATGGAATACCCGATGATCGTCTTCTGCCGGAACCGCACCAACCTGGAGGGGCTCTTCGGCGTGACGTCGCACGAGCTCGGGCACGAGTGGTTCCCGATGATCGTGGGAAATAACGAGCGGCTCTACGCGTGGCAGGACGAGGGATTCAACACGTTCATCGGCATCTACTCGACCATTGCCTGGAGGCGGCAGCCGCTGCCGACCGGGTCGCGCGGCGGCGCGGAGCAGTGGGCCGCGTTCGCTCGTTCGGGCTACGACCAGCCGATCATGCTCCCCGCCGACCGTGTGCCCTCGCCTTTGCTGGGTCAGGCGGGCTACAACAAGCCGGCCACCGGGCTCTACCTGCTCCGGCATGCGATCCTCGACGATTCGACCCGATTTGACTTCGCGTTCCGCGAGTATGTTCGCCGCTGGGCGTTCAAGCACCCCACGCCCGCGGACTTTTTCCGCACCATGGAGGACGCGCTCGGCGAGGACCTCTCGTGGTTCTGGCGCGGCTGGTTCTTCCGGACCGACCGGGTGGATCTGGCGGTGGACTCGGTGCAGTCCCGGCCCGACTCGCCGGCGACCAGCGCGCCGGGGACCTTCACCTCCCGTGTTTTCCTGTCGAGCCCGGGGACCCTCCCGATGCCGGTGGAGCTCCGACTCACCTACACCGACGGCTCGTTCGACCGACTGCGGCTCCCGGTCGAGATCTGGTACCTCGGCAACCGGTACATTCTGTTGCGACGACTCCCCAAGCAGCTGATGCGTGTGGAGGTGGATCCCGACCAGGTCTTCCCCGACGTGATCCGGGAGAACAACACCTGGCCGCGGGGAGGTGGGCGGGTGGCGCCGTAGAAAGGCGTTTAAGAGTTGAAGAGTTGAAAAGTTGAAGAGTTGAAGGGGCGCCGCACGGCGCCCCTTTTCCGCGCCGTGGCGCCGGCCTTCAGCCTGTGCGGTCGGGTGTGATCTGGCGCAGCCGGACCGCCACCAGCCTCTCGGTGATGGCGTAGCTGGCCGCCTGAGTGCGGGTGGCGCAACCCAGTTTTTCGAGTATGTGGCCCACGTGTACGCCCGCGGTCTTCTCGCTGATCCCGAGGGCGCGCGCGATCTGCCGGTTGGTGGCGCCGCTGACCACTTGGGCGAGCACGTCCCGCTCGCGCAGCGTGAGGCCGTGCGCCGCGGATTCGGCGTCGTGCCCCGGCGTGCGGCGGGGCACTCGGACGCCGGCGCGCCGTAAGGTCTGTCTGGCGCGCTCCGCCTCGAGGGCGGCGCCGAAGCGGTTGAACTCCGCGAGCGCGGCGCGCCCGTACTCCGTGCCCCGATCCCGATCGCCGCTGGCGACGAGCAATGCGGCGAGCTCGGTCTCCGCGCGGGCACGCTCGAACGGTTGCTCCAGCGAGGCCCACGACTCCGCCGCTTCCGCCAAGACGGCGCGGGCGCCCTCGGTGTCGCCTTCGGCCGCGTGCACCAGCCCCCAGGCGTGCGCCAGCGCGGCCCCGGCGCTCCGGAAGTCGGTCCGGGCTGCCGCCTTCGCGAGGCGGGCCAGGGCGCTGCGCGCCTCCGCGAGCGCCCCCGCCCGGACGCTCGCCTCCACCAGGAACGGCAGCACGCGGAGTGCGAAAAGGCGATGATCGGCGCTGCGCGACTCGAGTGCGTGGCTCAGCGCCTGGGCCGCCTCGCCCGCCCGTCCTTCGGCCAACAGCACCAGCGCCCGGCCGACTTCCGCATCGCGTTCCCCCAGTTCGACGGCTTCGTCGTAGCAACGCCGCGCCGCATCGCCCTCTCCCCGCATCCGGTGGATGTCGCCGAGGATTCGAAGCGATTCCCGCAGCTCGGCGCGCTTGGCGGCCCGCAGCCTGTCGACCGCCGCGCTGGCGTCCACCGCCGCTCGGTCCAAGCGCCCGAGGCGGCGGTCCACGGCCGCGCGGTAGGCCTGGCAGATGGCGGCGTCGCCGACGACACCGTGGCGGTCGGCGTGACGCAGTGCCGCCGTGATCCACTCGAGCGCCCGGCGGTGGTCTCGGGCGGCTTCGAATGCCCGGATCCCCGCCTGGAATACGCCGAACGCGCGGTCGAGCGCGACCGATCCCACGGCGGCCAGCGAGCGCGCTTTCTCGAGTCGGGCGGCGCCGGCCTCGATCTGGGCGCGGCGTATGGCAAGATGGCCAAGCTCGGCGAGCGCCAGCGCCTCCTCCGCGCGGTCGCCGCGGGGCCGCGCGAGCGCCAGTCCCCGTTCCAGCCACCGCTCCGCCTCGGGGAAGTCGCCGTCCGTCAGGTACACGCGGCCGAGGTCGGTAGCGATCCGTGCGTGCTCGGCGGACGGCGGCTCGTCGGCGAGGAGTGCAAAAGCCTCCTGGTAGGCGACGGGCGCCTGCGCCGCCTGCCCCCGCAAGTTGGAGTAGATGGTTCCAAGCCGGCGCAGCAGCACCGCGGCCGCTAGACGATCGCCGAGCGCGCGGCGGAGCGCTAGCGCCTCCTCGGCATAGTGCTTCGAGTCGTCGACCCGACCCTGCCACCAGGTCACCTCCGCCAGCCTTTCCAGTACCAGCGCCTCGGTGGCGCGGTCCGGCGCCATGCCCTCGAGCACCTCGAGCGCGCGCTCGTAGTGCGCCGCGGCGTCTCCCCAGGCGGCCAGCCGCGCCGCCTGGTCGCCGGCGAGCAGGTCGTACCGGCGGGCGCGCACCCCGTCGCCGCCCAGCCGGCAGTGGTAGGCGAGGGTGTCGAAATGCCCAGCAGACTCCTCGGCGGGCCCGGCCTCGAGGGCAGTTGCCACGCGGCGATGCCACATGCGCCGGCGGCGCGCGATGATGTCGTTGTAGAACACCTCCTGCGTGATCGCGTGCCGGAACGCGAGTCGCTCGGCGCCGGCGCCCTCCTCTTCGACCAGAATCTGCCGCGCCATCAGCTGCTCGATCACGGGCAGCAGCTGGTCCTCTCTCATTTCGCTCACGGCGGCCAACAGGTCGAAGTTGAAGCGGCGCCCGATCACCGCCGCGACCGACAGCACCTCGAGCGCCTTCAAGCCGAGGGGCTCCACCCGGCTCTTGACCGCCTCGCTGATCGAGACGGGAACGCCCGTGCGGTGCAGGTCGGCGGCCCGGAGCGGCGGCTCGCCGAGGCCACGGGTATCCGACAGCGCCTTGAGCAGCTCCTCGATGAAGAACGGATTGCCCTCGCTTCGCTGCCAGACGGCGCGAACGAACTCGGCGTCGGGCGGGGAGTCGACGATGGCCGTGACGAACTGGCCCACTTCGGACTCGCTCAACGGCGGCAGGACGAGTTCCCGCGCCAGCCGCTCGCGCACCAGGGCGCCGACGAGGTGACGGGCGGGATGCCCCGCGGGCAGGTCCTCCGGCCGATGGGTGACAATGAGCAGGACCGGGTCGCTCGTGATCCGGCGGCACAAGTGGTGGATCAGATCGCACGAGGTAGGGTCGGCCCAGTGGATGTCCTCCAGCACGACGAGGAGAGGGCCAAGACCCGCGAGCCGGCGAAAAACGTGATAGATGGCCTCGAAGGTGTGCTCGCCGGTCGCCCGCTCGCGCGCGAGGTCCGCCTGGAGGGTGGGGAGCTCGGGGAACAGCGGGGCGAGCTGACTGATCAGTGGGCCGAGGATGCGCGCCGCGGTCTCACCCTCCCCTTTGGCCAGCCTGAACCGCAGGGCGTCCATGAACGGCGCGTACGCCACGGAGGATTCGGCGGCGGAGCAGCGGCCCTCGATCACCCGGAGCTGGCGGGCGACCGCCTCTCGTCGCAGCTCGCGGCACAGCCGGCTCTTGCCTATGCCCGCGTCACCCGCCACGAGGACGGTGTCCCCGGAGCCGCGCGCAGCCCGGTCCAGGAGCCCGAGGAGCGCGTGCATCTCGATCGCCCGGCCCACGAGGATGGGGCACACCACCGGCTGAAGCAGCATCGGCGAGCCCAACTGACGGTTCGACAGGGACATCGGTCCGGGCACGGTCGGCGATCCGGCTAAGACTGCCAAGCGGGCCTGGCCAGGGGAATAGAGAAAATTACCTAGGGACGGGGTGTCAAGGAGGTGCGCCGCGTCACATTGCCTAAGGCCGATACCGGATTGTCGGTACTCGACCCCCCGGGCTATGGCGTTGCAGGGTCAAGAGGCCGCGCCCACGGCCCCGTACCCTTCAACGCCTTTCTCTCTTCAACCTTCAACGCCTTTTCTTCTTCAACCTTCTTCCGGCAGGCTCGGCACCGACGACGGCAGCGCCGTCGCTCCCCCACGGGCGAAGAGCCTCTGAGCGCCCGCCTTCGCGTACTGGAAGGTCGAGATCGTCACGACGCCCGCGATGATAATGGCCGCCGCGAGCAGCGTCCGCGCGGTGAGCGGCTCGTCGAGGATCAGCCACCCCAGTACCACCGCCACCACCGGGTTGACGTAGGCGTACGTCGACGCCTTCGCGAGGGTCGTGTTCTTGAGCAGCCACAGATAGGCGGTGAACCCGATCACCGCGCCGAAGACGATCAGGTAGAACACCGCCAGCGCGGAACGCGCCGAAACAGCACTCAGGTCGAGCCGGGCCGGCTCCCCGGTCACGAATCCCGCCACGAACAGGAGCGCGCTCCCCGCCAGCATGTTCGTTCCCGTCGACATGAAGGGCGAGGCCTGGGTGGGCGCGTGGCGCGAGTAGATGGAGCCGACGGCCCACGAGACCGTCGCCACGGTGAGGGCGAACGCGCCAACCGGATCCACGCCGCCCGCGCCGCCGAACTCGGAAGGGCTCACCAGCAGCACCACGCCGGCGAACCCGATCGCCAGCCCGAGGGCCACAGTGAGGCTCGGCCGCTTCCCACCGGGCCGCAGCCAGTCGAGCATGACCACCCACAGCGGCTCGGCGCCGATCATGAGGGCCGCGAGGCCTGAAGCCACGCGCTGCTCGGCCCACACCACGCCGCCGTTGCCGCCGAGCAGCAGCAATCCCCCGATGATGACCCCCGTCCTCCATTCCGCGCGGGTGGGCGGCGGTGCGCCCCGCAGCCGCGCCCACGCGTACAGCATGATCCCAGCGACCAGGAAGCGGAACCCAGCCATGAAGAAGGGCGGGATCGTCTCGATGGCGATCCGTATGCCGAGATACGTCGAGCCCCAGATAACGTAGAGGGCCGCGAAGGCGAGGATGAGCCGAACGCGGTGCTCACGCGGCATCTTGTCCCTCGCCCTTCTTCGGGGCCTCGGGGAGCGCCAACATCGCCGACTCCTTGACCGAGTCGAGGACGATGGTGGTGCGCGTCGAGCGG